>CAYYAQ010000112.1:0-17056 GCA_964469555.1 uncultured candidatus Brocadiaceae bacterium
AGTGAGCGCCTTGACCTTCTTGCGGCGCATCTCCCGGAAGGAGTTCGTCTCGTGCTGGGACTGCTTGAACTGGAGTGTCTTGCCCTTGATGGTCGCCGTCAGGAAGTAGTCCATGTAGGCGTAGTCGATCCATGCGGGGACGTGCGAGTACAGGTACTCGTCCTTGTCGAACAGGTACTGGTTGTAGAGACCGAAGAACAACGCGCCGTAGTGCGAGCCGGTGTTGCCTGCACCCTTGTTCTCGTAGGTCACCACCTCCCGGTCATCCGCGCTGAACGCATCACGCGAGCCCGTGCGGTAGAGGTTCATCTCTTCCGTCGTGCGGCAGATCCTGACGACCCCTCGCGTGACGTACTCTGGAGTGACGTTGCCAAGCCGGTTTTCGAGCCACGCACGGCAGCACTCCACCGCGATCAAAACGCGCTTCGTGTACTTCTTCGACGCGTGAGTCAGAACAACGAAGTGTTTCGTCTCCTTCGCGACCCAGCCCTTGGGCAGTGAGTTGATCGCCTTGCGAATCCGCTGTTCGGCGATCGCCTTGCGCTTGTCGTGGCGAACTCTCGGCTCCAGCTTCTTCCACTCGCGCCGCGTCCACTTCGAGGTGCTGATCAGCTTCTCCTCTGCGACAGCGCCCTTGCGCTCGATGAACTTGAACGTGCTCAGGCACTTGTCGCCGAACTTGCGGATCTTCTTGAAGTGGTGCGTCAGGTACTCGAACTCGACCGCGAAGCTGATCCCCTGCCCCTTGTAGACCCAAGCCACGAACTGCCTGCGTCCGTTGTTGGCCATCTTCTCGACCTTGACCTCGTAGCGGGTCACCTGGAGCTTGCCCAGCTTGCCTTCCTCTTCCTTCGTGAAGAAGAAGCCGCCCTTGCTCAGGTTGCGCTTGACGTAGTCTTTGTAGTCCCGGTACGGAAGCTTGATCGTGGTGGTGGTCAGTCCCCCCGCCTTGACCCTGTCGTACTTCGTGTTCTTGATGACCTCTTCGTCAAACATGATCACGCGCATCACCGGGCGGTGGAACGCGGACATGTCCATCTTGTGGTGCCCTTCGTATTCGCGGTGGCATTGGAACTGGGAGACGATCCACTGCTCATCGATCTGGGTCGGGACTTCCTTCCACCTGGACGGGACCTTGACCCGGTAGCCATTCACCTTGTCGATGTAGGTCGAGCCCTTGAGGACGCCCTTATGCCCCTGAGCGAATATCGCCGCCGACAAGGTCAAGCCAACGGTGACGGAGAGGGGGGTGAGGATGGATCGGGGGTTCATGGATTCTGACTCCTTGGTGCGGGCGGGGTTGGGCGCAGTTCCGGGCGGGGCTGACGGAGATTGAGAGCGGGGACACCTGGACGGACATGCGCACGCATTCCCTGATTTCCAGCATTGATAATCGCATGCCAAGAACCCAACTCTGGCCAAGTAGTTCCGACCGAATGCCTAGAACGTGGCCACACCTTACGGACTCCCGTCGCGGCGCATTCTAACGCACGTTGTATGAATGGGGAATTTGTTAGTGTTCGGGAGCATATCGTGCGGGTTCTGCCCCCCCGGGGCGAAACGACTGCCCGGACTCGTGTTGAGGCGATCCTCCTTCCTGACGACCTTCCCCTCGAAACACCAACGTCTGCAGGATCACTGCACCAACCTCAAACCGAGTCCCACGAACAGAATACCGAGGACGTTGTGCACCGTGAGATACGCGGCGAACGCAAACCACCTCGCGTTCTGCATCAAGTCGTGCGCCTCGGCGGCGAACGCCGAGAACGTGGTGAACGCGCCGAGAAACCCGACCATGACCACGGGCGCGTAGGCCGCCGGCAGGACCTTCTCGTTCACGAGACCGAGCGCAACACCAAACAGCAGACAGCCGATGGCGTTGATCACCGAGGTCCCGTACGGGAAGTCGTGCGTGATGACCGAGGCGGCCAGCTGGTTCATGCTGTAGCGAGCCAGGGTGCCCAGCCCGCCAGCGACAAAGAGAAGGATGAGGTTGGTCATGCTGGACGCAGGTTAGCCGTCCGCCGGTTCCCGCCCCATATGATCCCCGCAATGCCCCCGCTCGATCCATCCATCTCCGCGGTGCTCCACGCCGCGGACGCCGCCGAAGGCCCCGTCGTCTTCCTCACCGGCGCCGGCATCAGCGCCGAGAGCGGCATCCCGACCTTCCGCGGCGCCGAGGGGTTCTGGCAGGTCGGCTCCCGGAACTACCAACCCCAGGAGCTGGCAACCTACAGCGCGTTCCGGAGCATGCCCGGGGAGATCTGGGCGTGGTACCTCTACCGCTACGCGATGTGCCAATCCGCTGCGCCCAACCGCGCCCACCTCGCCCTCTCGGAACTGGAAACCAGGCTCGGCGACGAGTTCCTGCTCGTCACCCAGAACGTGGACGGCCTGCATCTCCGCGCCGGCAACTCCGCCGCACGCACGTACCAGATTCACGGCAACCTCGACCTCGTCCGGTGTGCGGGTGCGTGCTCCCCGGAGTTGACGCGGATGCCGGAGCGGTTCGCGACGTGGGAGAAGGGCCGCCCCCTCGACGACGAAGCCGAGCAGGCGCTGACGTGCACCCGCTGCGGCGACTGGTTGCGCCCCCATGTACTCTGGTTCGACGAATGCTACGACGAGGAGCGGTACCGCTTCGAGAGCTCGATGGCGGTAGCTGCGGCGTGCCGCCTGCTGGTCGTCGTGGGTACCTCGGGCGCCACCACCCTCCCGATGCACGTCGCGACGACTGTCGCCCAGCGGGGCGCGGCGTTTCTCGTCGTCGATCCGGAACCGTCGAGTTTCTCGGACATGGCCGACGCCAACCCCCGCGGTTGTTTCGTCCAGGGCAAGGCGGGGGAATTCGTCCCGGCGATCGCGGACGCGCTGAGCGCGGATCGCGAACCTTGATCCGTACACGAAGCCGGGAGAGATTCGACTCTCTCCCGCGGGTGTGAAGGTAGCGGGGGGGGGCTATCCCGCCTTCTTGCTCTCGGACCGGAGGCCGAGTTTCTCGAGCTTGGCCTTCTGCTGGAAGACCTTCGTCCGCTCCTTGTCGACGGCGGCGATCTTCTTCTTGTAGACCGCGAGCTTGTCCTTCTGGTTCTTCTTCGCCGCGCGGGCGAGCTGAGCTTGCAGTTCCTTTTGCTTGTCGTCCAACGCGTCGAACTTGCTGAGCAGCCGCTCGATCGCCTTCACGGCGGCGGTCGGATCCTTCCTGTAGTCCTTCTTCAGGACGCTGACGATCCCGGCCCACGTGACCTTCTGCTGGGCGGTGCCGAGGAAGCGGACCAACTTGCTGCCGTCGCTGCTGACGAGGAGCAGCCGTGCCGGGTTCTGGCCCGCATACAGCGAGTGGTAGGGGTGGCTCTTCTCGAGCACCGACCGGTCCATGCGAACGCAGTGGAACCAGTTGCTCGTGAGCGTGAACCGTTCGCTCTTCAGCGCCGCGTCGAGCAGCGACTTGACCTTCTTGTCGGTCTTCTCGGTTTCGAGCAACAAGAGCAGCGGCCGCGGATCGCCATTCGCGATTTCTTCGATCGCCGCTTTCCGTTCAGCGACCTGAGTCGCGATCGACCGGACGGCGCCGGTCCAGTTGATGTTCAACAGGGACTTGCTGGTCTCGAGTCGGCTCCAGGACACGCTGGAACCTCCACCACCCCCGCATCATTGCGGTGCGGCGCTGACGGGGGCGACGAACACGGCGCTGACGAAGAGCGTCATGCCGAGGGCGGAAAGGGATCGGGTCATGTTCAGGATTCCGGTTCGAGAATGCGGGCTTGACGGGCACCAGTATATCGACGGTTTCCAGCCCCGGCACGCGCCACCGGGACCATCTGCGGAATCACGCGGTCGAGCGCCACGGCACAAAGCCCAGGCCGGGGGCGTGGCGCCGCTCGCAGAGCCTGGATAACGTCCCCGCGCATGCCAGCGGCTCCCCCCAGAGAACACTCCAAACGAGACACTGCCGGGACGACCTCCCCCATCGTGAATCCCCACGAGCCGGGCCGGGGCGTACTCCTCATCAACGTCGGGACGCCGGACGCCCCGACCCCGGTCGCGGTGCGGCGATACCTCGCCGAGTTCTTGTCGGACCCGTTCGTGGTCGACATCCCGGCGCCGCTGCGATTCCTCCTCTTGCACCTGTTCATCCTGCCGTTTCGCCCCAAGCGGTCCGCCGCCGCTTACCAGAAGATCTGGACGGAACGCGGTTCACCGCTGCGTTTTCACGGCGAAGACCTCCGCAGCAAACTCGCCGCAAGGACCGGTCGGTCCGTCGCGCTCGGCATGCGCTTCGGCAATCCGAGTCTCCGCGCCGCGCTCGATGAACTCGTCGACGCGGAGGTCACCGAAGTGCAAGTGCTACCCTTGTTCCCCCAGTACTCGCAGTCCGCGTGGCAGACCGCGGCGGTCGCTTCGCGACGACTGGCGGACGAACGCAACCTCGAGATCTCGTTCGTCCCCCCGTTCTTCGATCATCCGGGATTCCTGGCAGCGTTGGCAGACGGGGCCCGCCCGACACTTGAGGAGTTCGAGCCGGACCACCTGTTGATCAGCTTCCACGGCCTTCCCGAGCGGCACATCCGGCGGTCGGATCGAAGCAAGGAGGGCTACTGCCTCACCCGGGCAGACTGCTGCAAGGAGATCGTCGAAGAGAACCGTGACTGCTACCGCGCCCAGTGCCACGCCACGGCGCGAGGGCTAGCCGAACTGCTAGACCTCGGTCCCGATGGCTGGGACATGGCGTTCCAATCGCGGCTTGGTCGGATGCCGTGGATCCAACCCTTCACCAACCACAGGATCACCGAACTCGCGGCCTCCGGTTGCAGGCGCCTGGCGGTGATCTGCCCGTCGTTCGTCGCCGATTGCCTCGAGACGCTCGAAGAGATCCAGATTCGCGCGCGGGAGAGTTTCCTCGCAGCCGGAGGAGAGGATCTGCGATTGATCCCCACGGTAAACAGTTCGGACGCGTGGGTCGAGGTCACCGCAGGCATGCTCGACGAATGAGTTCTACCCGCCGCGGGTGTGCATCTCGAAGTGTGGATCGAGTTCGGGCTTCGAGGTGATCGCGCTCCGGCCTCGAACGGTCAGTCGTTCTTCCGCACCCCGATCCGTCCTGCCCGCCCAGATGTCGCGAATCAGGGTTCGCAGCTCGTCCGGTGAAGCACCGGCGCGGAGGCGTTCGCGCAGATCGGTCCCCTGCCGCGCGTAGAGGCACAAGTACCACATCCCGTCGGCGGTGATCCGGGCGCGGTCGCAACTGCCGCAAAACGGTGTCGTCGTCGAGGCGATGATGCCGAACTTCGTCCCGTCCGGGAGTTGCCAGCGCTGCGCCGGCGCCGAGCCCCGTGCGGCGACCGGCGAGACGTCTCCGATTCGTTCGCGGACCGATGCGAGGATGTCTTCCCGAGAGAACACGAGACCACGCCGCCACCCGGTCGCGCCGCCCACGTCCATGTACTCGATGAAGCGCACTTCGGCGCCCACGCTGCGACCGAACTCGATGAGCGCGGGGATCTCGCTGTCGTTCTCGCCCCGCATGACGACGGTGTTGATCTTGACGGACTCGAACCCGAGACCAGCCGCGTGATCGATCCCGCGAAGGGCGGCGTCGAGCTGGTCGCTACCGGACAATCGTCCGTATCGCGCTGGATCGAGGGAGTCCAGACTCACGGTGATTCGCTTCAAGCCAGCCCGTACGAGGGCGACGCCGTGTTCCGGCAGGAGCAGGCCGTTCGTCGTCATCGCCAGGTCCCGGATGCCGGGTTGCCTCGCCAGCATCGACACAAGCGCGGGGAGGTCCTTGCGGAGTAGCGGCTCGCCGCCGGTCAGACGCACGCGGTCGACGCCGAGACTCGCGAAGACCTTCACCAGCCCGTCGATCTCCTCGAACGTGAGGATGTCCTCACGCAGCAGCCAGGTGTACTCCTTCTCCGGCATGCAGTAGCCACACCGAAGGTTGCATCGATCGGTCACCGAGATGCGCAGGTTGCGCATCGGTCTCTGGCGACGATCTTCAAGGGGAGCGGTCATCATGGATTCGGGGCGATTTGTAGGCTGGGGACAGCGCCGGATCAAGGGCGTCGCGACCCATTGGATACGCATTAAATGACAGCGTCCCGCCAACCCTCCTCGGGTCCGCGGGACGTCGGATGTGGCGGGATCCGCCGGGGGGGGAGCTACACGTCGACCGCTTCGCCCTCTTCCTTGTCTTCCTTGCGACGGCGGTAGCGGTAGGCCACGCTCGCCAGTCCGGAACCGAAGAGCAGCATCGTCATCGGCTCGGGGACGGGCTCCGGCGGGCTGTCCGGGTCGCCGTTCGGGTTGACGGTGTCGACGGACGCATCTGCGTCGATCGGCCGGGTTCCGCCGCCGAACAGGTCTTGGCCGCCGATAGCGTCGCCGCCCGTGCTGCCGTTGTCACCGGCGCCGTTGCCGGGAGGGGTCACGTCGTCGCCGAAGAACCCACTGGACTTGTCGGTGCAAGAGAACGCGCCGAAACAAACGCAGAGAAACAGTGCTGAGAAGGTTTGCTTGAACATCTTTGTCTATCCCTTCCGATGGGGCCCTTTCATGACGAGTTGCCAGACGAGGCTCAAGGGCTGCAGGAAGCTGGGACCGGGAAACTGGTGGCCGGATTCAGGTCCGGCACTGCCCGCTACTAGGTGGGGGCCCGCACTCGGTTACCCAGGGAACTTCGATTTTGGTAGCAAGTGATTGCGTTGATTACCACGCGTCGGTGCCATCGGCGATTCGGCACTCAAAGTCATTGCTGCGCGTCGTGTATGAAGCAAGAAACAGAACCCGTCGGGGCGACTCTCGCACGTATTCGCCCCTGAATCGGCTCTCAAGACCCGCCCTATTCCGCGTCGGCGAAATCCAAGCTGAGCTTGGTCGGCGACGCGAGCCCGTTCTAAGCTACGGTGCTTCACCCAATCCCCGGCGATCTATCAGCATCGCCCCCACACCCACCGCCCACTTCAGTCCGTCTCCGAGCGGGCTTCCGCGATGATGACGACCCTTCCGCGTCTCTTTCTCCTCTCGATCTCCGTGTTGCTCGTGGCGTTCGGCGGCCCTGTTTCGGCCCAGGAAGACGAAACGGCGCGGCGCAAAGTGCCTGCGGCGATCCAGAAGAAGCTCGACAAGCACATCGAGGAGCTCGACAGCGACGACGAGACCCACCAGATCTTCGTCCGGATGAAGGACCAGTTGTTCCCATCCACCAAGGACTTCCTCGCGTTCTGCAAGAAGAACAACAAGGCCAAGCGCCGGGATCTCCGCAAGAAGATCGTGGCGGACCTCAGAAAGCGCAGCGACGCGTCCTGGGAGAAGATCGAGAAGCTCGTGCGCAAGCTCGGCGGAACCCTCCCATCGGACGAGGACCGCGAAGTCGAGGAGGAAGAGGAGGAGGAGGCCGAAGAGGGCGTCGACTTCCTGAAGCGCTTCTGGATCATCAACGGGTTCGGTTGCCAGGCGACGTTCGGCGCCTGCCTGAAGCTCGCGGCGCACCCCGAGGTCGCCTTCATCTACAAGAATCAATCCCCCTTCCAGCTGCCGGCCGCCCACGACGAGCCCCGTGGCGAAGCGGCGCGCCGACGCGGGGGCTACCGCGATCTGGCCGCGAACCGCGACGAGATCATCGAGCACTTCACGAAGATGTGGGACGAGACCCGGGAGGCGGAGAAGAAGGGCTTCGATCCAAAGGGCCTCGAGATCCCCTGGAACCTCAAGCAGACCGGCGCCGACAACGTGTGGAAGCAAGAGAAGATCACGGGGAAGGGCGTCATCGTCGCGGTGATGGACCTGGGTCTCCTAGCTTCACCTGCCCTGGTGGGCGCGTTGTGGCGCAACACGGACGAGAAGTACGACGAGGAAGACACCGACGAGAACGGCTTCGTCGACGACATGTTCGGCTACGACTTCTTCTTCAATCAGGGGATGAGCGTCGGCGAGTTGTCTCTGGCGGTCAACCACGGCAGCCACTGCGCCGGGATCGTCGCCGGTCGCCCATTCAAGATCTCGGAGAAGCGCACGATCGTCACCGGCGTCGCGCCCGAGTCACGCGTGATGGTGCTGCGCGGCCAGGGACAGTTCGACGGTTACGAGTATGCGCTGATGAACGACGTGGACGTCATGTCGATGAGCTTTGGGTTCGTATCCGTCGAGACCGGCAACTGGCGCGGACTGTACCGGATGATGTTCGAGCATCTGAACGCAGCCGGCATGGTGATCGTCGGCGCGGCAGGCAACAGCGGGCCGGGCAAGAAGACGAGCCGGCGCGACCGCGAACTCGTGGCCACGGGCAAACAGATCGCGATGCCGATCGACTGCCCGGCCGTGATCACGGTCGGCGGCGTCGAGAAGGACAACACGGTCTCCGGCGCGTCGAGCCGCGGCCCGGTCTACTGGGACAAGGTCAAGTTCTACGGGGACTACCCGAAATCGAAGCCACTGAAGAAGCCCGACCTCTGCTCGTACTTCGGCGGATTCCCGTGCTGGATGTACATCCTCGCTGGAACGAGCAAGCGAGCGAACTACGAGGTCGTGCACCACTTCGACGACGCAATCGGCCTCGTGAGCGGGCCCCAAGGCACGTCCTACTCGGGACCGCACGCCGCGGGTGTCGCGGCGCTGATGCTCCAGGCCAACCCGGATCTGCCGGCGTGGCGCGTGAAGGAGTTGATGATCAAGGCGACCAAGGATCTCGGACCGAAGGGGTGGGATCCGGACTACGGGCACGGTCTGCTCCAGGCACTGCCCGCCGTGAAGGCGGCCAAGAAGACGCGATAGCAGCGCTCGCGTCGACCACGAGGGCGTTGGACCCTCGATCGACGACGACCTCTACGTCCGGGACGCGAACGGCGAGATCGGCGGCTTCGCCGCTGCCGTGAAGGCCCGGGGGAGATACTCCCTCACCATCCGCTCGATCCGCGGTCCTGGTCGGGCGGCAAGATCGCGAGCGCGAAGCGCAGATTCGAGAGTTGCTGTGGTCCATGCCCGTTACTTTGCAAGGTGCTGTTGTTTTGACGGGCGTGCTGTGCAGAGGTCTCGAGTGTTTCAAAGACAACGAGACTACCGTGTTTCGCTTTGATTGTTCTGATCGCGGCTGTGACTCTCGGCAGGTAGCGAGCCGCGGTTTCCTGATGGAAGCCGATATGAACGTAGCGGTCTTGGTTGTTTTGGATGAGGTTTACAGCTTCATCCACGTGATCAGACATTTCTTGGGCGGTTACGTAATCGGCGAGTGCACCCGTGTCGGGCATTTCAAAGATCATTCCCGCCGCTGTCTCGACAAGAAAAGGTTGGGTCTGGCGCGTCACCGTTGGCCAGATCTTCTTTATCATAGCAGGCAGGCCGGTGTCGGCGATCTCGTCATGCCATGCGGTATCCGTTGCTGATGAGTCGACCAGGAATCCGACTCTTCGAATCGCTTCTCGGACGCGGGGGCCGGCGAGCCATGCTCCGGCTCGAAACGAATGCCCGATTTCGAAACCATTGGCTGCGAGGAGGGTCTTGGATTTCCGAACGATGGCTTCGAACTCGTCGGTGGTGTAGGCCTCCACAGATACTTCATGACCTGCATCGCGGCGACCGCGACGCATCGGGCGGCCATTGCCCCAGATTGTTGGTTTGGTCCGGAAGTTCACGCCGGCGGCTTCGACTAGCGACTGCCATGGGTGGATGTGTAGACCGAGCTCATCGCCAAGGCTCAGCGCTTTGCGAATATCTGCCTGAACCCGGGTTGCATTGGCATCGCGTTTCGTGAAATACGCGGCGTTCAGAAAATGGGTGAGAGGTACGTTTGGATGGGCCTTTCGGAGTGTGCGAAATGCATTCAGGTTGATGGCCGAGAGGTCACGCCCTTCCCAGTCCACGCTGATCGATACGTGCACGCGGGGGGTTGTTGGAGTCGAGCATGCAGTGAGAGGCAGGAGTGCGAATAACCAGAAGTAGCGCGGCATCATGAGTTCGTTCCATGGAATGTTCTGTTCCGACCAATCGAACTGTTGGTGTCGAATGGTCGCTCAAGGGATTCTCTACCCTTGCGCTCGCTTTTGAGCATAGACGTTCCAAGCTGCAATTCCGGCGGTTCCCCCCACCAAGAACCCCGACATCACCGCCTGTCACGGCCCTTCGATGATGCTGGATCCGACGTGGTTTGAAGGTGGGCCGGTAGGCGGTGCTGCACGTGGATGGTGTTCAAGTAGCTCGCATCACCAACGAGAACGGGCCCGGATGCCTGCCAGCATCCGGGCCCGAGATTGCGGGGTCGATGTCACACTCGTCTCGACAACAAAAACCACTCACTCTTACAATCGAATCCTGCCGCGGTTCGACATGGCCCAGCCGCCGACTGCGCCGGAGTCGATGATCGCCCATTGATTGTAGATCGAGAAGCCGAAGCAGCCGGCTGGCAGGGCGAAGTTGACCTTGGCCGTGCAGCATGGCGAGACCGTCTGGACGGACAGGACTGTCGTTGTGTAGAGGTTGCAGCCAGCGAACGGGATCACTGTCGTTGGGCTGAAGCCGTAGAGCAGGAACGCCATGGATCCTGCCTTGGCTTTGTCGACACCGAAGGACACGGTGTGTGGGTTCGGCGAGCAGGGGACGCCGCCGTAGTTGATCGCGGGGGTGCCGCAGGTTCCGACGCAGCCGGTTGCGTTCACGTCCATGCCCAGCACGTGGAGGCGCTGGTGGATGAAGCGGTAGGACGTGCCGGCGGGGCGGCGGAAGGAGACGTCCAGATAGTTGACCAAGCCGTTGCCGGTGGGCCAGAGCGTGTTGCGGACACTTGGTTGGTAGTAGTCGCTGGCGACGCTGCTCGGCGGTTGCATTTCGGCGAGGAGCTCGAAGCTCGTGGCGGCGGACCTCTTCTGCTTCACCATCAGGCGGTTGCACTTGTAGTCGCGGTAGATCGCGAAGATGCGGTCGCCCTTGAGGGTTGCCGACAGTGCGTAGCTGTTGGTCGGGTTGTTGCTGCCATGGTCCGTGCTGGTAAAGGTGTCGACGACGATCGGCGAGCTCCACGGTCCGGTGTTCATGCGCCTGCGGTAGCGGAGTTCGTAGGTCGTGATGCCGCTGATGACGCCGACCAGGTGCTTGTAGATCACGTGCGTGTAGCGACTGAAGTCGGAGGCCAGGTAGCCGTCACTGTCGCGGGGCGAAGGCGGCACACCGATCTGGTCCTGGGTGCTCCAGGTGGACGGCGGCGTGAAGACGCGCGTCGCATACTGTCCGTTGCTCGTGTTGTTGTAGAAGGACATGTGCACGAGGTTGTTCGCGTCGACGACCATGCGCACGTTCGAGGAGCTCCAAGGGTTGGCTGACATTGGGCCTTTGTTTGTCCAACTCGGAGCGACTCCCGTCGGGAAGCCCGTGAAGTTGCTCATCAGCAGACGGCTGCGCCAGGACTGCGCGCCGTTCTGCGCCGACATGTAGACGCTGTCCTTGGCGCCGACACAGATCGACGTCGAGTCGGTCCGCGTGTTGGCCGAGGCGCCGACGAGGGCGGAGATATCCTGCGGCGCGTGGGTGAACGCGCTCGAGCTTACCTTGAAGCAGCGGTAGTACTGCTTGAAGTAGGATGGGTAGTAGTAGCGGCCCCACGTGATGTGGAGGTGGCCGGAGCGGCTGACGGCCATTGCGACGGTCGTCGTTGGTTGGGTGGAGTTGTAGCCGGTCGCGGAGTTGTTCACCGAGACAGCAAGCGTGGTCCACGGCGACGTGACGTCTTCGGCCTTGCGGCGGATGATCACCTTGCCACTTTGTTCGACGACTGCGGCGTAGAGGTAGCTGTCGTGGCGGGCCATGTTGCGGCGGGCGGCCGGCTGGTGGTAGCCGCGGGAGTTGGAGAAGCCGCCGAGGTTGAAGATCTGTGCTTCAACATTCTCTGGGGCGCTGGTGATAGCCAGCAGGGCGAGGGCGCCGGTGGCGATACTGCGGCGGGCGAAGGAGGATACGTGGTGGTCGGTCATGGTTCGGGTCGCTAGGAAGAAGGGGTAGGTCACGGCGACACGCCGCGTCGACTGGAGAACTGCCAGGGGGCAGACGAGCGTGACATCGGCGCCAGAGTTTTCTCCCTAGATACACGTAGGCATCTGTGCATACGGTGGTTAGGGCATCCAGAAAGATCTGACCCGGGGGGCGGACCCTGGAACCTCGCAGTTCTCGCCCTCCCGCATCATGCGCTTTGGTGGGGCCATGCTTCTACAATCTGGCTTCTTCAGCGCCCTGCCTGGTTCGCCATCGTCGCGATCATCGCCGCCGCGACGGGCTCCCTCCCGTGCGCGGCGGTTTCGTTTGGGGGGCTCACAGCGAGCGCCCAGAATGTCGCGATGGCAGCGAGCTTCATCCGCGGACACCTGCCTCTCGCTGGTCACGGCGGCGGCCGCGGAGAGGGCGACCTGTCGCACCGCTCGCGTCCTTCCCGAGGCTCGTCCGACCCTCCACCACGTCACGCCAGCGGTCGGCGTGCTCCCCCACCTCGGGCGCAGTGTTACCGCCAGTGTTGCCGTTGGGACCGTTGTAAGCGCAGAACCGGCACTGCGGAGGGTGTTCCTTCGAGCACCGGTTTCGTCTGCAACCCGCTTGGCTACAAAGGTTGAGGTGGCGCGCCCACCAGGACTCGAACCTGGGACCCCGGGATTAGAAATCCCGTGCTCTATCCGGCTGAGCTATGGGCGCTCGAGAAAGTTCTTTTCGCATCCTAGCGGAGGCCTTGCTCTCGGCAGTACACGGAAAACGGTCACTGCCCGTCGGGAATCCGTGACCGCCTGATCGGGTTCCGAGAGGGCTCGATTCCACCTCTCGAAACCATCGCGAACGACGACGATTACGCCGTCGGCCTCTGCGCCTGGGTGAACTCGCGGTTGCTGCCGCGCAGCGCCCTTACCAAGGGGAACGTTACGGTGCTCCCCTTGCGTTGCATCGTGATCTGGCCCGTCTTGATCGCTTTGGCGGACAGTTTCATGCGCACAATCGACCCCCAAGGCGTGAGCACTCTCACCGTGTGGATGTTCGGCTTGAACTTCCGCATGCTGCGACCGGTGCAACGGAGCCCGATCCCGCCCTTCTTCTTCGCGATACCGCGACGACTCACCGAGTTACCGGTGCGAGTGCGCCGTCCTGTCATCTCACATACGCGTGCCATAACTGTTCTCTCGCCTAGGATTCCGGTCGGAGGGCGCAGGAGGATACATCGGCCAAGCAACGTCGCAACCCTGGCCCCGTCGGAAACCCGCGATTTTGTCGATGGCGTGAACCGTATTCGTGGTGTTTTGGTCCGTATGCCAAAGGCCGCTCACGCCTGAAACACCGTAGTGGCTGAGACCTCGGGGATTTGAAAACTGGAATTCTCTGGTATGCTCCCTGTCCCACCTCAGCTCCCATGGATCCCCTCCACGGGCCCGTCTAACTAGATCTGCATCGATGATTCGACACCCTTTGACGGGCCAGGTGGCCCGGGCACTACGCTCGGCCTGCCTGCCAACTCTGTGCCTACTATTCCTGCCTCTGGGTCTCGCCGCTCAGAATGCCGGGAGTCCCACGGCGACTGTCTCGAATCAGACAGAGACGACGGAGGGCGACGGCAGTGCCACCGCGAGTCCGGCGCCGGAGCCAGACACCTGGATGCTCCTGGGCACCGGTGCCGTAGTGCTCCTCCTTCTCTATACGCGGCGTCGCACGGCCCGCGCGCTGACGCCGCACACGGCGCAGCAGCAGATCTGAGATCCAGGGCGGACCGACACCCGGCTTGGTTGCAAGCCGGTATCTCGAGAGCAATCGATCCCGAGAGTGTTCCCTATCCGGACCGAGAGCCTAGACGAATCGAAGGGCCCGGCCAGACGCCTCCCCCACCACTTCGTGCCGGTCGTAGATCACCGATCCGGCCAGGATCGTGGTGCGCGGCCAGCCGGCCAGATCGAGACCTTCGTACGGACTGTACCCCGCCTTCGAGCGCAGCCACCCGAGCGGCAGCGGTTCCTGGACAGCTTCGTCGAACAACACCAGATCGCCGTCGTTGCCCGGCGTGATCGCGCCCTTGCCTGCGATCCCGTAGACCCGGGCTGCCGCGCTCGACCCCACGCGGAGCACATCGTCGATCGTGAGCCAACCGTCGCGGACGGCGGTCATCAGGAGCGGGAGGATCGTCTGCACCCCCGGGATTCCCGAAGGACTCTGGGGGTAGGGACGCGCCTTCTCCTCCCGGGCGTGGGGCGCGTGGTCACTGCCGATACACGCGATCACGCCATCGACGAGTCCCTGGCGAATGGCGTCCCGATGCCGCACGTCGCGCACCGGGGGGTTCATCTGCACCAACGCGCCGTGGGTCTCGTAGCAGTCGGGGGCGGTCAAGAAGAGGTGGTTCGGAGTGACTTCCGCGGTGACGAGGTCCCCCAGGTCGCGTTCGCGCAGGATCGCGACCTCTTCGGCGGTGCTGACGTGCAGAAGGTGAATCTTGCGGTCGGTCTTCTCGACGAGGTTCAGCAGACGTGTCGTGGCGCGCACGGCGGTCTCGACGTCGCGGATGTTCGGGTGTTCGGAGACCGGGGTGCCGGGTTTCAAGGCACCGTAGCGCTTCCGCAGTCGGTCCTCGTCCTCCGAGTGCACCGCGACGCGGCGTGATCCCGAACGCAGCACGCGCTCCAGGGTCTCGTCGTCCGCGATCAGGAGGGTGCCGGTGGACGACCCCATGAAGACCTTCACCCCGGCGCAGCCTGGAAGCTGCTCCCACTCCTCCAACCGCTCCGCATTCTCGGCGGTGGCGCCGAGGAAGAACGCGTGGTCGGCGTGCACCCGGCCCGACGCGCGGTCGAGCTTGTCCGTCAACGCGTCTGGATCGACGGTGTTCGGCGTCGTGTTCGGCATCTCCATGAAGGACGTGACACCGCCCGCCACTGCGGCGAGGGAGCCAGAGGCCAGGTCTTCCTTGTGGGTCAGTCCGGGCTCGCGGAAATGCACTTGCGGGTCGACCATCCCGGGAAAGACCAGGAGACCGGTGGCATCGACGTCGGGGACGCCCTCCGGCGCTGTCGCCGTGCCGGAGGGCGTGACGCTCTCGATCCGGCCATCGCGGATCAGGATGTCGGCGTCACGAACAGCGCCGTTCGTTACGACGCGCCCACCCTGGACGAAGAGGTCGCTCACGCCTTCGCCTCAGCCAGCGCCGGCTTCGTGTCGTTGTCCGCCGTCGGCGGGAGGTGCTTGTTGCGCCGCCACACCAGAAGCGCGACGCCGATCACGATCATCAGGAAGCACAACGCCTGCCCGCGCGAGAACGTGCCCATGTGCACGAGCCCGAGGTGGTCGTCGGGCATGCGGTAGTACTCGATGAAGAATCGCATCCCACCGTAGAAGATCAGGAAGAAGCCCATGTACATCCCCGTGCCGAGCGCCTTCGCCCTGGTGAGTCGGTAGATGAACCACATGAGCAACCCGAGGACCAAGCCCTCGGCGATGCCCTCGTAGATCTGCGAGGGATGGCGCAGGGGAACGCCGCCCTTGATCCGTTCCCAGGTACCATCCTTGTAGGCATCGAGGATGCCGAGCTCGACCTCCCGCTTCGATTTGCCCGTGAGGCGGAGCATTTCGAGGGCCTTCGTATCGGTCGGGAACCGAATGGCCCACGGGACGCTGTCCGGGGAATTTTGGTCCAAAATGGGCCTTCCGTAGAGTTCCCCGTTGATGAAGTTGGCCATACGGACCGCGAAAATCCCGGGGCATGTCGCCAACGTCAGGCAGTCGCCGACGCGCCACTTCGGGAGCTTGTGTTTTCGCGCGAACAGCATGTAGGCCACGATCACCCCGAGGAGTCCACCGTGGAACGACAACCCGCCTTCCCAGACCTTGAGCAGCTGGAGCGGCTCGCTGAATATCTGTGGCTTGTAGAAGAGGCTGTAGCCGATGCGTCCGCCGAGGACGACGCCGAGGATCAACGCGAACAGCAGGTCTCCCACCTTCTCAACGGGCAACGGCAGGAACCCGCTGCGGGCGAGACGCACCAAAATGATGTTCCCGAGCACGAACCCGACGACGTACATCAGGCCGTAGTACCGAAGGTCCACCGGTACGCCGGGAATCTCCAGGAACACCGGATCCCAGGCTGGAAAAGAAATCTCGCCCATGGCCAAGACGTTACCACCCCCGAAAGGAGACGCTACGCTGCAAAACCCATGGTGACCCCCGACCAAGTTCTCGACAGCCTGTCCGACGAAGCACGATCCTGGCTCGCTCAGGCGCGAGAGCAGGTCGCAGCGGACACGGCGGCGAACCTGCCCGTCCTGCTACCACAGCTTCCGAGACGCCTCGGTCGGGGTCCTTTCGTGAACGGCGAGTACGCAAAGGACAGCCTGCGCGTGAACCTCAGCGCATGGCAGACCTGCGACGCCGGGGCGTTGCTGCTGTTTCAATCGGGCGACGTCACGGACGAACAACTCCTCGACCTCTACTACCACGGAGACATGGAGGAAAAGGCCATGGTGTTGCGCGTCGCGACGTGCCGACCGATCACCGACGCGACCGTCACGCTGCTGGGCGAAGCGCAGCGCACGAATACGTCCAACCACTTCGAGGCGGCGGTTTGTGATTCGAACCTGATCGTGCGCGCGGTCGGCCGGTCGGGGTTCGGTGATGACGAATTCAATCGCACGATCCTGAAGATCGCGTTCGTCGATCTGCCCCTCGCGCGGGTGCTCGACGCGTGCTCGATGGCGAATCAGGAGCTGTCCCGCATGGTGCAGGACCTCGCGACGGAACGCGAGGCCGCTGGCCGGCGCGTCTGGCGAGACACGAACCTGCTGATCGCCCACGCCCCCACCGCGGGCTCGATCGCGCGGTTGGCGGGCGGACTCGAACACGGCGATGACGCACACCGTCTGGCGGCCGTGCGCGGACTCGCGTTCGTGAAGGATGAGAAACTGCTAGCGCTCGCCCGCGAACGCCTCGATCGTGAACCCGTCGCCGAGATTTGCGATGCCATCCGCACCGCGCTCGAGAGCACCGACTGAGACTGTCATGAAGATCTTCGAACCCCACATCCACATGTTCAGTCGGATCACCGACGACTACGAGA
>CAYYAQ010000113.1:0-8188 GCA_964469555.1 uncultured candidatus Brocadiaceae bacterium
CGGCCCGGTCTGCAAGTCGATCCACGAGCTCATCGCCGACGAGGTCGCTAAGGACGACAAGAAGCTCTTCAGCACCAGGACCTGGAAGGGCAGCCTCGAGAACGGGAGAGGGTATCAGTGGCCCTTGCGGAGGCTGGTCGAGGAGCGGCGCGAGAACCTGTTGTCACACGCGGCGTTGCTGGGACCGTGGCCGGAGCTTTCCGACGTGAAGCACGAGAAGTCGGAGAATGGCGTGATGGTCCGAGCACGCGTCGGCGGCAAGGCGGCGGTGTCCAAGGTTCTCCTGCACTTCCGAGCGGGGAAGAACCCGATCTACAAGGTGATCGGCATGCATGACGACGGGAAACACGGCGACGGCGCCGCGGGCGATGGAGTCTTCGGGGCCTCGATTGCGCCGGTTGTTTCCAAACGCCCGACGACCTTCTACGTAGAGGCCCGCGCGGACACCGGGACGGCGTTCCACCCTGAACACGCCGAGGCGAAGCCTCTTTCCGTCCGCTGAATCTTTCGACTTTGTGCCAGGCACAAAATCGAGAGAATCGGCTCCCGTATACTCCTGCTTCGCATGACTGCCGAACCCGCAGAACCGATCGACGAGACCAAGGTAGGCAACTACTTCGTCGCGAACTATCCGCCGTTCTCGTTCTGGCGGACGGACCAGATCCCTCTGGTGGCGGATCGGCTGGATCAGGAACCTGCGGACGATGTCCCGTTCGGGCTCTACGTGCACATCCCGTTCTGCCGCAAGCGGTGCGACTTCTGCTACTTCCGTGTCTACACCGACAACGACGCCGAGCGCGTGCGGCGTTACGTCGACGCCGTGATCGCCGAGACGGCGATGTACGCCGAACGAGCACTCATCCGCGGGCGCAAGCCGACGTTTGTCTACTTCGGCGGCGGCACGCCGTCGTATCTATCCGTCGATCGGCTGCAGTACCTGTTCGAAGGACTGCAACGCAGCATCTCCTGGGACTCTGTCGAGGAGGTCACGTTCGAGTGCGAACCGGGCACGCTTCAAGAGAAGAAGATCCACGCGCTTCGCGACCTCGGCGTGACGCGCCTGAGTCTCGGCGTCGAGAACTTCAACCCGGATATCCTCGAGCTGAACAATCGCGCGCACCGCGCCAAAGAGATCGACGCCGCCTACGATTGCGCGAGGCAAGTCGGCTTCCCGCAGATCAACGTCGATCTGATCGCTGGAATGGTGGGTGAGACGGATGAGAACTGGCAGGACTGCATCCGCAAGATCCGCGAGCGAGCCCCCGAGAGCATCACCATCTACCAGATGGAGATTCCGTACAACACGACGATCTACCGCCGCATGAAGGACGGCGGAGAAGAGGTCGCGCCGGTCGCCGATTGGGACACCAAGCGCCGCTGGGTCGATGAGGCGTTCCGAGAACTCGCCGCCGACGGCTACACGATCGGGAGCGCCTACACCGCCAAGAAGGACGACGCCCAGTTCCTGTACCGAGACGGGCTCTGGTACGGGGCGGACATGCTCGGTATCGGCGTGGCGTCGTTCTCGCATCTCTCGGGAGTGCACTTCCAAAACCGACACGACCTCGAGCCCTACCTCCAAGGCGTCGAGTCCGGCGAGTTGCCGATCCATCGCGCGCTCGAAATCGACGACGATCAGAAGCTGATCCGCGAGTTCATCCTGCAACTCAAGTTTGGCGAAGTGGGCACGGGCTATTTTCAGGACAAGTTCGGCGTCGATGTTCGCGAGCGGTTCGCCGCGCCCCTCCGCAAACACGCGGAGGACGGATTTCTGTCGGTTTCCGGAGATCGCATCATTCTGAGCCGCACCGGCCTGCTGCAGGTGGACCGCCTGCTCTACGACTTCTTCCTCGACGAACACCGCGGCGCACGCTACGCGTGAGTCTCATGGCCTACGAGTTCAAGACCCAGCGCATCGTCGAGTTCGCCGAGACCGACATGGCCGGGATCCTCCACTTCTCCAACTACTTCCGCTACATGGAAGCGGCGGAGCACGCGTTCTTCCGTTCCCTCGGCCTCAGTGTCCACTCAGGCGCGGACTCGGGCGCCTGCGGTGCGGCGCGGCTCGAAGCCGAGTGCTCGTTTCGACGTCCGCTGTGCTACGAGGACGTGGTCGATCTCCACTTGCTCGTGAAAGAGAAGAGGACGCGATCGATCGCCTACCAGGTCGTGTTCCGCAAGGACGACGAGGAGGTCGCCAGGGGCTCGATGGCGGTCGTGTTCGTTTCGAAGGTGAAGGGCGACGGTTCTCTCGAGGCCGTGCCGATACCGCCGGAGGCAGATGCGCTGATCGAAGTCGCCCCTGCGGAGTTGCTCTAGTCGAACCGTCTACTGATCGGTCTTCACGTCGTAGCAGAGCAGGACGCCTTGGTCGCGGATGTAGAGGCGACCACCGAACACGACCGGGTGCGCCCACGCCGGAGCCTCCGAGCGGTCGGGCTGGCTGAAGCGCCCCTTTTCCTTGTAGCCATCAGGGGTCGCTTCGATGAGCGCGATGTTGCCGGTTCGCTCACCGCGGACGATGAAGTGCCCATCTGCGTACGCGATTGAGCCCTTGCCCACGCTGAGTTTCTCCCATTTCACCTTGCCGGTCGAGAGTTCGATGCACTTCAGGTTGCGTCGACCGAGACCGTAAACGTGGTCGCCGACGATGATGACGCCGCCGTGATGGCTCTGCATCTGCTTCCCGGCGTAGATCTCCTCGACGCCGAACTTTCCGCCCCTCGCGGTCACGCGGAACGCGTTGCAGCCGACCTTGTACGCTGAACTCACGAAGATGAGCCCCTCGTGGTGGACTGGTCCGCTGCAGACGGCCGTCTTTCCGGGTCGGTCTCCACGCCACAAGAGCTTGCCGTCCTTCGCTGCGATTCCGGCGACGCTGCGTCCGGTGAACGCCAGGTACTGCTCTACACCCCCGATCTCTACCGGGACGAGCGAGCAGTAGCCGGCCCGATCCCTCAGCTCCTCGCAACGCCACACGACCTTGCCGGTCGTCTTCTCCAACGCCAGGACCGTGCCCCCGCGACCCCCTGGGGTGCAGACTAGGTGGTCTCCGTCGAGGAGCGGTGATTCCGAGAATCCCCAACCTGACATCATGCGACCGCCGAAGTCCTTCGGGAGGCTCTTGAGCCACTTCACATCGCCCGTCGTCACCTCCGCGCAGATGAGGGCCCCGTCCTGGCCCAGGCCGAACACGAGCTTTCCATCGGTCGAGGGCGTCGACCTGGGACCAGCGTTGCGGGTGCCGCCGGGCTTCCCCACGCGCGCCGACCAGAGGACGTTGCCGGTCTTGGCGTCGAGGGCGAACATCCGCGCGGCACCGTCTCGGTCACCCATCGTGAAGATGCGGTCGCCGGCAAACGAGACGCTGGAGAAACCCGCGCCCAGTCCCTTCTTCTTCCAAACGAGAGTGGGACCGCCTTTGGGCCACTTCCGCAGCAGGCCCGTATCCGAGGATCGACCATCCCGCAGCGGACCACGCCACTGGTTCCAGCCGAGACGCGGCTCCTGTGGTGCTGCCTTCCCGACGACCTGTTCCTTCTCCTGCGCGGCGAGCGTTGCCAGTGAGGCGAACAGAGCGGCGCTGACCGCTCCCAGGAGGGGAGTCGCGAGGAGCTTCATGACCCGGAGGATAGGCGACTGTCGGCGCTACCGCCCTGACCGAGCCCTTAAAAAGAGAGAGCGAGCACGAGGTTCGCTCTCTCTCAGCTCATGCCCGCCGAGGCGGACACGGCAGCTCATCAACTACTGGTTGTAATTGATGATCGGGTTCGCGTAGTTGAAGTTGATCATCTACCCCGTGGTTAGGGTCTTGTTGTACGTGTAGACGCACTTCCGCCTGGCTGCGTCGTTGCTCTCGATGCCGAGTTCCGGCACCTTGGCCGAGGAAGCGGCCGAGAGCTTCACTGCCCCGGAAACGGTGTCGTTCCAGATTGTCTGGCACAACACCTCTGCGCCCAGGAATGCCGGGATGTAGGGAACCAACCCGTTCGGGAAGCCGAAGTAGTTGGCAGGCGTGTTGCCGTAGGCGCTGGCTGTCATCGGGAAGAGCAGCAGAGCTGGCGTTGCGGCCAGGTAGAGCTTTTCACAACCGGATCCGAACGGGATGCCGGAGTTGACGACTGCGAAGTCGACAGCGTTGATGCACGGACCGTTCGGGCCGACGTTGTACGTGTAGTTGTAGACACGCAGCTTGTTCTTGAACCAAGCCGTCGGGCATCCGGTAATAATGCGTCGATATGTTCATGCTGCCAACGCTGGTTCATCGACGCTTCTCATCGTAGCCGAAGCAGTAGAGTGCGGTGCGCGTGCGGATGAAGATGCGGCCCTTCCCGAGGGCCGGTGTCGCGTGGCATTCTTCCGAGAGGTCGTTGATGGCGAGGGGAGTGAGGTCCCCGCCGGCCTTCAGGACGGAGACCATCCCGCCCTCGCTGACGAGGTAGACCTTGCCATCGCCCGCCACCGGCGAGGCGTAGTAGTTGTCGATCGCGCCCTTCACCCGGCCTCGTTCGATCACCTCCCCGGTTCCAGGTCGCAGCCGCACGAGGATGCCGCCCTGATCGTTCAGGAGGTAGACGACGCCGCGGTACACGAGTGGAGATGGCAGCTGTGGGACGCTGCGGTGATATGTCCACCGCACGCTCTTCTCCGTCATGTCGCCGCGTCCGCCGGCTCGTATCGCCAGCATGCCGTTCTTCGAGGCGAGCGCCGCGCGCAGGAACGCCCAGTCCTTGGCGTCGAGCTTGCCGTCGTCCGAGAGGTCGACGAAGCCGAAGAGCATCCGGCTGCCGCGGAAGCGCGGTATCTCATTCTTGGAGATGAGGCCGTCGTTGTCGGCGTCGTGCTCCGCGAGCGTCGGTTTGAATTCAGGCAGCTTGATCAGGCTGCCGGGCTGGTTCATCGGCGAGCCGTACCCGTTGATGTAGATCGTCCCCTCGTGCAGCACTGGCGTGGACTTCATCTCGAAAGAGAGACCGTGCACCCACCAGACTTTCTCGCCAGTGCGCGTGTCGTATGCATCGAGAAGGAAGGACCCCGGGAGAATCAGCTGCGGGTTGCCCTTCTCGGGTCGGTAGATGATCGGTGTGCAGTGGCCACTCTTTGCCTCGGGCCGGTCGACCTTGAAGACTTGCTTGCCGTCGACCTTGCGGACGGCGAGGAGGAACGATCCCCTGGTCTGGTCGCACGCGAGGAACACGCGGTCCTCGAGCAGCACAGGGGACGCGCCCATCCCGTACTCGTTGTTGAATGGACCGAGCGGGAACTCCCACAGCTTCTTCCCCGCGTGATCGTAGGCGATCATCCCGAAGTCCTCGAAGAACACGACGACGGTGTCGTCGTCCACCGCTGGCGTCGGCGACGCCGCGTTGTTGCGTCTGTCGTACTTCGCGGTCCGGGGTCTCTTGGCCTCGCGTCGCCAGGTGATCTTCCCCGTCGCCCGGTCTAGGCAGTACGTGAAGAGCTTCTCGCCTTCGAATGCCGTGAGGAAGACGTGCGCTGCGGACAGCACCGGGGAGGAGTGACCAGGCGGCAGCGTCGTCTTCCAGACGACGTTTCTCTTCGGCCCGAATTCGACCGGGAGATTCTCCGACTCGACGATGCCGGTCCCGTTCGGGCCGCGGAAACGGGACCAGCCGGACACCGCACTCTCTTGCTGCGCGGCAGCGGCTTCCTCGATCCGGTACAGGTGGGTCTTCGTCCGCAGGATGAACGCGTCCCCGGTGACTGCGGTCGACGCCATGAACCCGGCGTCCAATGTGTTCTCGGCGAGTTTCTTGAACTCCCTACCCGGCGCGATGACTACGGAGGCCCCCTCGCGGTCGAAGAAGTAGATGCGGCCACCGGCGTAGACGGGCGAGGCGCAGTGGCTCGCGTCGAGGCGTTCCCGCCAGACGCGCTCACCGGTCGCGGCCTCGAGGCACGTCACCATGCCCTCGTCGCTGACCATGTAGATCAGGCCGTCGACGAGGAGTGCCGATGCCATCTTTGGCACGCTGCGGCGGTAGGACCACACGATGTTCGAGTCGGTGACGTCGCCTTCGCCCTCGAGGCGGACGCCGAGGAGGCGGGCGCTCATGAATCCGGTGTTGATGAACACGAGGCCGGCGTCCGCCATCGGTCGGCTCGACATCGAGAACCCCGTGTGGCGCACCATCCACAGTTCCTTGCCGGTCTCGGGGTCGTAGGCGTTTGTCGCCCGCGAACCCGTGCTGATCAGTCGGTCCTTGCCGTCGACCTCGACGACGATCGGCGTCCCGTACGCCTTGCGCAGGTCGCCGCGCAGGCGGAGGAGGTCGACGGAGCGCTTCTGTGTCCAGCGGGTCTTGCCCGTCTTCTTGTCGAGGGCGATCACGTACTGCACGTCGCCGCCGTCGACGTTGAAGATCAGCAGGTCGCGCCAGAGGATCGGGGACGAACCCGGCCCCTGCTTCATGTGGTCACAGTTCAGGTCGCGGCGCTGCCAGATTGTCTTTCCGGTCGCGGTGTCGAGGCACGCCGTGCCGTAGGTGCCGAAGTGTACGTAGACCCGACCCCTCTCGATCGTCGGCGATGGCGACGCGTAGCTGTTGAGGGGGCTCCTCGGCTCGGGGTTGTCGTTCTCGAACAGCACGCGGTCGACGACCTTCTTGCCGGACTTCGCGTCGATGGCGATGACCGACATGGTGTGGCCGTCGCGCGGCGCCGTCGTCATCCATATCCGGTCGCCGAAAACGACGGGTGACGACCAGCCCATTCCCGGAATCGCCGTCTTCCACGTGACGTTCTTCGTCTCGCTCCACTCAAGCGGAACCTTCGCGTTCGGTGCGCGCCCGTGCTGTGTCGGGCCGCGGTACTCGGGCCAGTTCCCGTTCTGGGAACAGGCGATCGAAGTCAGGAGAACACCTGTGACGACGGGAGCGAGAAGCCTCGAGTGCATCATGGTGGCATCATATGGAGGAGTCGGGCGATCGGAGAGCGCGACTCAGCGCAGTTGGAGTTCCAGATCGGTTACCGACTCGTCGTCGATCGTGACCCTGCTGTTCACGTGTTGGCGACTGTGCTGTGCGTAGACCTGGTACCGGGTCGCGTACGGAGAGACCTCGAGA
The DNA here is from genome assembly GCA_964469555.1 of uncultured candidatus Brocadiaceae bacterium. Classification (GTDB taxonomy): domain Bacteria; phylum Planctomycetota; class UBA1135; order UBA1135; family UBA2386; genus CAYYAQ01. The sequence goes on from CAYYAQ010000113.1 coordinate 7,086, forward strand.
CGGAATGTGCCGTCGGCATCCGTTACCGACGTGATCCGGTGCGACAGAAATGATTGGATGATCCGAGCCGCCAGGGACTTGTTGACGATCTGCTCGATGTAGGCCGAGTTTCTCCCGGGTCTGTGCGCCGACTCGTCCGTCTCCTCGGCCGGGAGGCTGATTTCGCCGAGTCCGCTACGGAGGCGCGGTGTGGTCCAGATCGATACTCCGCCAGCCGGTTTGCCCTCCGGCGTGAGGACGCGTCCGGAGATCGTCAACGTCCCAGCCAGCTTGATCTTCACCTCCGCGAAGGCGGTGTCGCCTGCGTGTGCCTGGACGTTGACCCGGTGCATGGCGATCGCCGCTCCCTTTCGGATGAAGACGAGGCTCTCGTCGCCGGGTCGCATCAAGACCAACGCCCGACCCATCCGATCCGCGGCGACCTGTCCGATCGGGTTCTTCTCGGCGTTCCGGGTCTCGCCGCGGGACAGGAGCAGGGTTGCGAACGCCGCGGGTTGACCCGAGTCGTTCACGACGGAGAACCGGACGGGGCACAGCGAACTGAGGTCGAGGACGCCGAGATCGTTGACCTCGTCCGTCTTTCCGACGGAGAGCGGGTAGAAGTCGTCGACGCGGATTTGGAGGTGGCGGCGCCAGTTCTCGGGGAGTATCGCGATGTGGCGCGGGGATAGGATCGCGTGGATCTGCGTGCGCCATCTCTTCTCGGGAAGGCAACTTCCGAACTCGAAGTTGCCGTTCTTGTCCGTGCGGATGACGCGCCGGTAGGTAGCGACGTTGCGGGCGTTGACCTCAGAGAAGTGCATCGCCTGACCGCGCAGGATCAGGCAGAGGTTCGCGGCGGGATGCTCCTTGTCGAGCATGATCCGACCCTTGAAGCGGAGGCCTGCGTTGACGTGGGCGTGCCGCGCGACTTTCACGCCGCGCAGTGTTTTCCACTTGCCGGACTTCACCTGACTGGCCTGGCCGTTCTGGAGCGCCGCGACGGCGTGGCCAGGAGTCGACGCGAACAGTTTCCAGTGGCTCGGTCCCGAGCCCACCGGCACGGCGAGTCGGACCAGGCCGTCGGCGTCCGTCTTGCCGATCGGGACGAGCATGCCGCGATC
>CAYYAQ010000113.1:8198-17006 GCA_964469555.1 uncultured candidatus Brocadiaceae bacterium
ATGTCCCGCACCGAGAGGTGCTCCAGTTTCGGCGGCTTCATCGTGATCGCGATGGTGGCGGTGATGAGATGCGATACGACCTGTCGATGCCGCGCCAGGCCGTCCTTGTCGAGCACCTCGATGGTGCGAGTGGCATTCGGGATGGTCGGCAGCGTGAAGCCGTGGTCATCGTCGAGGGTCACGGGGATGGCGTGAGGGTTCTTCGTGCCGAGAACGACACGCACTCGTAGCGGCGCGTATTTGTCCCACGCATCCACGCCCTCGAGCTCGTAGCGCTGCGTCGTCATCGTCTTCGCCTCTGCCAGCAGCACGGGCTTGCCGGCGACGACCCCTTCGGAGGTCTCGGACACCCGGAGGCCGGAGGAGGCCCACACCGAGTACAGGTGGTTGCGAAGGACCGGCGCGCGGAAGCGACCGCGTTCGTCGGTCTTCACGTGGATGAGATCGACCTCGCCGGCGCCCGGAACCTCAGGAACCGGATAGGAAACGAGAGTCACCGTCGCACCGACCCAGGGTCTGTTCTCGGCAGTGCGGACTTCGCCGAGAGCTTTCGCGCGGAGATCGGCGTGTGCGGGCTTCGATTGGGCGGCTGCGGAGAACGCAGAGGCGCTGACGAAAAGGACCCAAATCGGCAGCTTTGACATGTCGAGAGTGTAGCGAAACGTGTCGACGGCGTGGCTCCGCGCGCGGTGCGTCCCGCCTGCGCCGTCCACGACTACTCGAGCCGGACTGCTAGTCGTTTTCCAGCAACCGGCACTCCGGGTCCTCGTCTCGCTGGTCGGCTTCCGCCGCAAACACTTCAGCGATGTCGAACGCGACGTCCGCCCATCGCTCGGCCCATTCGTTGACCTTGTTGTCTTCGTCGTCCTTCTTCGCGAGGCCCATCGCGATCAGCTCTTCGGACGCCATCGGGTTGGCGATCAGGCTGTTCAGAATCTGGTGAGCGTAGGTCTCGACGCGGTTCTTGTCCCAGGTGACCATGCTGTTCCTCCCATGGATGTCGGTTGGGTGTCAAAGCGAGCAGTATCCACTCGCGACAACCAAGTATCCAGGACCGTGATCGAGTCTGCTCAGCTGCCGAACGGGGGACATAGAATATCGCTAATGCGACAGATGCGGACGTTGGCGGTTGGCTTACCCCACGGCGGCGGCGTGGACCGGCACAGCCACGGCTGGGACCAGCTCGTCTACGGGGCGACCGGGGTCCTCACCGTGGACACCGACGACGGCACGTGGGTCGTGCCAGCGGAGCGGGCGGTGTGGGGGCCTGCTGGAGTCAGCCACGAATTCCTGGCGTCGGGATTCGTCTCGCTCCGGACCCTCTACCTACCGGCGGGGATGGCGGACGCCCTGCCGCGTCGGTGTGGCGTGGTCGAGGTCTCGCCGCTGCTCCGCGAGCTCATCGTGCACTGCGTCGAGATCGGCGTGCTCGGCGGGGAGGACTCGAAACACGATTCCCTGATCGCATTGGTGGTCGAACAGTTGCGCGTGCCGGAGGTGCTGGTGCTGCACCTCCCGTGGCCCAAGGATGCGCGGGCCCCAGCGCGTTCATCGCGATGTTTTGCAAGACGCTGGGGGACACGCCGCGGCGCTACTATCTGCCTGGAGGCGGCAACGTTACCGGGAAGGCGAACGTCTGAACCGCTACGCTAGGGCGACCATGCTGCGCAAGACGACCACGCTGACAGTTCTCCTTCTCGCGTCGACGAGCCTCTCTGCTCAGCGACCGAACGTCGTGTTGATCATCGGCGACGATCAGGCGTTCGGCGACTACGGGTTCATGGGTCACGAGACGATTCGCACACCGAACCTCGATCGACTGTCGACGGAGGGTGCGCTGTTCACGCGAGGCTACGTTCCGACCGCGTTGTGTCGCCCCAGTCTCGCGTCGCTCGCGACGGGTCGATGGCCGCACCGGCACGGCGTGACCGGCAACGACCCGAAGCGCGGGACGAACCGGCAGAGGATGGTGGATCTGTTCAAGAAGAATCCGACCGTCGCGTCGATCCTCGGCGAGCTTGGCTACCGCAGCCTGCAGACCGGAAAGTGGTGGGAGGGGAACCACAAGGTCGGTGGCTTCACGCACGGCATGACCCACGGGGATACGAAACGCAGAGGGCGGCACGGTGACCTCGGGTTGCAGATCGGTCGGAAAGGACTGAAGGAGATCTTCGATTTCATCGCCGAGGGGAAGAAGGACGAGCCGTTCTTCGTGTGGTACGCGCCCTTCTTGCCGCACACGCCGCATAACCCACCGGCTCGGCTGTTGAAGAAGTACGCGAAGAAGGGGCGGAGCAAGTTCGTGGCGAAGTACTACGCGATGTGCGAGTGGTTCGACGAGACGTGTGGGCAACTCCTCGGCCACCTGAAGGAGAAGGACCTCGAGAAGAACACTGTCGTCTTGTTCGTCTCCGACAATGGCTGGATCCAGAAGAAGGAGAAGAGGGGGTTCGCGCCGCGTAGCAAGCGATCTCCTTACGAGGGTGGCGTGCGTACTCCGATCATCGTGAAGTGGCCTGGCAAGGTCCCGGTGGGTCGACACGACATGCCGGTAAGTTCGATCGATCTCGTGCCGACGATGCTGCGCGCGTGCGGGGCCGACGTGCCCAAGACGGCGGATGGCGTCGACCTGCTGCCCCTGTGCAAGGGCGAGGTGAAGAAACGTGGTCCGATCTTCGGCGCGGCGTTCACTCACGACATCGTCGAGCTAGGCCGTCCGGAACGCAGTCTGGTCGCGCGATTCGTCGTGCATGGTCGATGGAAGTTGGTTTGGCATGCGGCGGCGAAGAGCAAGATCGAGCTGTTCGATGTCGTCGCGGATCCGCACGAGACGAAGGACCTCGCTGGCGAGAACGACGAACAAGTAAAACAACTGCGTGCCAGGGTCGACGGTTGGTGGGCCGTGGACTGACCGCGACGCGGTGTCGACAGTCAGCGCGCCCAGTCGAAGAAGCCGATCGCGTCGAGGTCAGTGCGGAGTTGCGCGACTTGCTCGTCGTCGAGGGCGAGGTTCGGAAGTCGCGTGCCGCCGCAGTCGAAACCGATGATCTTCATCGTCGCCTTGAGTGCCGGTATCGCGTCGCGGCTGGTGATGACTTTGACCATCTCCAGCGCACGGGCCTGCTCGGTCTGGGCCGTCGATTGGTCGCCGGACTTCCAGGCCTCGATGATGCGACGGTAGAGCGGCGCGGCGAAGTTGTAGGTGCTACCGATTGCGCCGCGGGCGCCGTGATCCAGTCCGGTCAACAGCATCTCGTCGACGCCCCACAGCACATCGTAGCGGGGGTCGCTTACGCACGCCTCGAAACCCTCGACGTTGACTTCACTGAACTTGATGCCGCGGAGATTCGGGATGCAGGACTCCGCCGCGCGGAGGAACGCGGTCATGTCCGTCGGCGCGCCGCTGAGTCCGGGGATGTGATAGTAGTAGAACGGTAGGGTCGGCGAGCCTGCGGCGATGACCGCCATGCTCGCCGCGAGGGTCTCTTCGTCGCGCGGCTTGAAGAACGCCGGTGATCCAGCGGAGACGGCGTCCGCGCCGACAGACGCGGCGTGCTGTGCGAGATCGCGTGCTTCGTGAAGGCTCTGCCGGCCAACTTGCACGATCACCCGTGTGCGACCGGCGGCGGCATCGACGTACGCGGTTGCCACGTCGCGCCGTTCGCCCATTGTCAGCGACTCGCCCTCACCCGTCGTACCCGAGATGAAGAGTCCTCCCACGCCATCCGCGATGAGGTGGTCGACCATGGGGCCGACGGTCGACACGTCCAGCGAACCGTCATTCGCGAACGGGGCAAACGTTGCCGCGAGTAGACCGTGAACAGGATCAGATTGCATCGACGGTCTAGAACCTAGCGGATGCGCCGCGTGCATTCACTCAGCACCGCAAATTCTCCATGTGTGCCAAGACCTGGTCACGACCGTAGTGCGGCATCGCTCCCATCAATCCTCTGGCGCGGTCCGGTTCGTGGTTTTCGATCGCCTTGACGAGCTCGGAGTGCGTCTCGAAGACGTGCTCCACGGTTTCGACCGTCACTTCGAACTCCATTGCGCAGTGGCTCTTGAACATCGACGAGAGCACGCGCTGTTCGGAGACGATCCGCGAGAGCATGCGGTTGCGGCCAGCGTTGACCAGGGTGTTGTGGAACTGTTCTTCCCTGTTTGCCCACGGCGCGAGTTCTTCGGGGCCGAGCTTCGCCTGCCGGCGGATGCCGGTGCCAGGGATGAGATCCGCGCAAGTTACTTTTTTGGGAGAGTCGGGAGCGGAACCGAGACCTTGCCGATCTTCGTTCCGGCGACGATCTCGAATTCGAGCATGTTCTTTCGGACCTTGATCGACTTGATCTCGACGGTCTCGGTGTTCGTGTTCTGGTGAGACGACCAGGCGACGCTGCCGAGCATCGGTTCTGCAGTGTCGGCGCCGGGCTGAGGATTGCCCCTGCCACCGCGACCGCCCCTTCCGCCAGCATCGCGTCGTCCACCGCGCCCGCCAGCTGCTGTCTTGGGCAAGGGGGCCACGGTGGCTGAGTCTGATCCGACCATCACGTTGAAGCCGACGAGTGGCGCCTTTTTCTTCTGCTTCGCTCGGGGAACCAGCGTCAACACCGCCAGCGCGTTGCCCGTCTCTTGGTGTTTCGTGAACACGCTGAGGGGGTAGGTGAAACCGAGAGACTTGAAGTTCTTCACCGCCTTGCTCTTCGCTTGCACGAGCTGCACCGGGACGAAGAGTCCCTGTCGACCGAAGTCGATCTTCAACGCGGCATCCTTCACGCCGGCGACCTTGTCCTTGCCTGTCGCCTTCTTCGCAGCGCCCACCCAGTTGATGGTCAGCTTCTTCGTCGTCTTCTTCGGCTTCGATAGCTCACCCTTCATCTGGTTGCCGCTGCCACGACCCGGTCCTTCGCCGTCGCGCCTGGGTTGCACACCGGTGCCAGTGCCAGTGCCGCCGCCTTGGCCGCCACGGCCTCCGCGACCTCGACCCGGTTGACCACCGCGATCGCCCCGCATCATTTCGCCGAACCCACGGCCGCCGAGGCTGAGTCGCAGATCTCGCTCGGCCGCGCGGAAGATCTGCGCGACGTACGTCCCCGGCGCGATGACGTTGTTACCGGAGATGAGCGGAACGGTCGTGACCATGCTCCCTTCGCCCATGTTCCAGTTCCGACCGACCTGCAACTCGTGCAGTCCGTGCGTACCGACGGCGACCGCGGTGTAGGAGATTGCGGTCTGGCCGCTCTTGGCCTTCATGACCTTCTGCTCACGCTGTGCCGGAAGCATCGGGAGAAGTGCCAGGGAAACGGTGGCGAGAGCGATGGAAATAGTGCGCGCCATGATTCTTGACTCTGGATTGAGAGAGCGTGGTTTGGGGGCAGGCGTCCAGAATATGTGTTTACTGCTAAACCGATGATTCGGATCAGTGCTCCGGTTTCATTTGTTTGCAGGAACCATCAGGCGGTGCTCGAATGGTGTTTCCTCCGGAGCAACATGACTGAGCATCCCGCGCGCGACATCGACGTCCTCCGCAACCTCTCGATTTTCGGGGCGCTGGCGCGGGAGACGATCGAATTCCTGCGAGAACCGGTGCGAGGAGGTGACCGTCGCCGCAGGCGAGGACTTCTTCGTGCGGGGTGAGATGGGGGATTGTGTTTTTGTGTTGCGAACAGGCCGGGTTGCTGTGCTCCGGACGTTGGACGACGAGTGCATGGTGCTCGCGGAGCTCGACTGCGGGTTGTGTTTCGGCGAGATGGCTCTGGTCGCGATCAGCCCGCGCAACGCGACCGTTCGCGCGATCGAGGGCTGCACGGCGCTGCGCTTGCGCAATTTGTCCCTCCTGGACCTCCACGAGCACGATCTCGAGTAGTTCACGCTCGTCCAGATGAACCTCGGTCGTGAGGTCGCCCGCCGACTCGCGGTGGGCCGAATTGCATTCCGGACGCAACCACCCTCTAATCTCGCGCCGTCTCGAACCTTGCTCATGAAGTTCATCCTCCCGACAACCCTCGTCCTGGCAGCGCTTCACTCATCGGTGGCTTCGCAGCACCCGATCATCCCCGGAGTCGAGAGACTGCGTGCGGTAAAGACAACGACGGCGGTCGAACGTGGTGCGGTCCTGCTCGGTGAGTTGTCGTGCACCGCGTGCCACGCCGCCAACGATGCCCACGTGCTGCCGAGACGCGCGCCTGACCTCGGTAGGATAGGTGCGCGCGTCACCTCGACCTGGTTGCGTGACTACCTCACGGATCCCAGGGCAAACAAGCCCGGGACTTTGATGCCGAACTGCATGCCCGGTGTCGACGACAAGAAGCGCGCGTCGGACGTCAACGCTCTTGTCCACTACCTCGTCTCTCGCGGTGGACCGATCCGACCCGCGAGCATGGCCGCGCGCAGATCTTCCATAGAGACCGGACGCCGGCTGTTCCAATCGATCGGATGTGTCGCCTGTCACGCGCCGGACGATGGTCGCAAGACGAAGGTCTCCAGCGTGCCTTTCGGCAAGTTGGCGCACAAGATGACCGTCGACTCCCTGCGCGCGTTCCTTCGCGATCCGCACTCGACGCGGCCCGCGGGTCGGATGCCGAACCTGTGGTTGACCAACGACGAATCGTTGGACCTCGCGATGTTCTTGCTGCGCGAGCAGATGGAGAACCCCCAGGCGGACGCCGTGTTGCCGCCGAGCAAGCCGGGGCTGACCTTCGAGTACTTCGAGCTCGATACGAACGAGCTGCCGGACTTCGAGCTGCTCGCGACGAAGGCGCGGGGTACTGTGACGCGAATTCAGCTTCCGCGCCGCGCACGCAGAAAGAACTTCGCCGTGCGATTGCTCGGCGACATCAAGGTCCCGGATGACGGTGCCTACACCTTCGAACTCAGTGTGAACGACGGAGCGCGGTTGCTGATCGACGGTTACGTTGTGATCGACGACGACCGCAAGAGCGGCAAGTCGAGATGCACCGGTGAGGCCGAACTGCGAAAGGGAACGCACTCGATCGAAGTTCAGTACTTCCAGCACGGTCGCGGCAAGGAGTTGGATCTGTCCTGGACCGTTCCGGGTTCCAATAACCGTCGCGTGCCGGACAACGTGCTCACGAATCGCCGCGGTCGCGCGATGATTCCGCTCGGGAGCCCGGGACCCAAGGACGCGGTGGTCGGCATGGACAAGCGCCTGATCAAGCACGGTCGCGAGCTGTTCCTGTCGCTGCGGTGCGCTGCCTGCCACGAGCCCGGAGCCGGAGCGCCGCAGGCCAAGCCCCTATCCGAGGTCGATCCGAAGGCCAAGCGGTCCTGTCTCTCCGAGAGTCCCGCGGTGGATTTCGGTTTGTCCGACGCGCAGAACGCGGAGCTCCGCGCGACCCTCGCGGCGCGCGCGTGGACGAAGAAGCCAAAGCCCGACGTGGATGTGCGCCGCACTCTCGCCGCGTTCAATTGCTACGGTTGCCACGCCCGCGAGAACATCGGCGGACCCGATCAGGCTCGGTACGATCTCTTCAAGACCAGGATCACGATCGATCTGGGCGACGAGGGCAAGGTGCCTCCTCCCTTGACCGCCGTCGGTGAGAAGCTCCGTCCAGACGTGCTCCATGCGCTGATCGCGGAGGGGAAGCACCGCATCCGCGAGCGCTTCATGTACACGCGAATGCCGGGGTTCAGGACCGATGCCGTGAAGAGCCTGGTCAAGAGCCTCGTCGCGGCGGACAGGCCGAATGACAAGAAGCCCGACACCACCTCGGGCGTCGTCGACAAGAAAACCGTCGCGGCTGGTCGGCGCCTCGTCGGTCTCGACGGGTTCGCGTGCGTCACGTGCCACAACGTCAATGGCGACCGCTCCGCAGCCATCCCCGGCGTCGACCTCGCGACGGCGCAAACACGACTCACCAAGAAGTGGTTCGCCAAATTCATGCGCAAGCCGTCCGACTACCGTCAGAACACGCGCATGCCCGGATTCTGGGGTGCCGCGGAGTCGCCGTTCAAAGACATCCTGGGCGGATCCTCCGAGAAGCAGATCGAGGCGGTGTGGACGTACCTGTCCCTCGGCAAGTCGATCCCTACGCCCAAGGGCGTGCAAGGACCCCAGGGCGGACCGAGAGCCGAGCTCATCCCGCGCACCGAGCCGATCGTGCACCGCACGTTCATGACGGGCGTCGGGGGGCGCACGATCCTCGCCGGGTTCCCGGAGAAGCTTCACGTGGCCTTCGATGCCCACTCCGTGCGGCTCGCCAAGGTCTGGCGCGGTCGGTTCTTCGACGCCTCCGGAGTGGCGAGTGGTCGCTCGGGCAAGTTCCTCGGCCCCCTCGGCGAGGAGGTCCTCGATCTCCCTGCCCCCTCGTTCGCGCGGCTCCAGCAGGCGAAGGCCGCGTGGCCTGTCCTCGCGAAGAACGCTCGCGACGTCGGCGGAGAGTACATCGGCTTCACTTTGGACAAGGGCGGGCATCCAACGTTCCGCTACCGCGCGTCCGGCGTCGACATCCGCGAACAGCCCCTTCCCGAGCTTCACACCGGCGGCGCCGCCCTGCGTCGGTTGTTCCGTTTGAAGTCCGACAAGCCGCCTATCGACTTCTACTTCCGGGCCTGGACGGGCAAGAAGATCGAGAAGATCAGCGCAGACACGTGGCGGTCAGGGGACGTCACGATTGTCTTGAAGACCGATCCCCGGGATCCAGTCCGGATCCGCATGGTCGACGGGCAGCAGGAGCTTGTCGTCTTGTTCGTATTCCGTGGCGGAGAGATCCGGTTCGAGGAGGAAATCCGATGGTAGGACGACGCGCACTCACCACTCCCCTGATCCTGCTCACTGCCGTTGCCATGGCCGGC
>CAYYAQ010000114.1:0-16874 GCA_964469555.1 uncultured candidatus Brocadiaceae bacterium
CAGGATCGGATGGCTCATCGTGTGCGACGCGATCGTCACGCTGCCAGCCGCCAGTTCGCGCACGTCGTCCCAACTCAAGAACGCAGCGAGTTCCGGGTCCATGTCCGCCTCGCGCACCTCGGTCGCCGACCGGAGGCGGTCCAGGTAGGATGCGAGCTGGTCAGCCGGCATCCGCTTGCACGCAGCGCGAATGCCGTCGAGTTGCACGCGGCGATCGACGGCATTGCCGGGAATGGTCCAGTCGCCCTCGCCGTCCGGCGCTGGAATCCCACTTCCTCCCGCGGCCTGTCCGACGCGCACCTCAACCTCTGTCGGCCAGAGCAGGCGATCGGTGCCGATGTAGTCCGTCGCCACGCTGATGAGAGCTTCGATCCCGTGGCGCTGAAGGATCGGTAGGGCGTGCGTCAGGTTGTTGCGATAGCCATCATCGAACGTGACGAGCACGGCCCGCTCCGGGAGCCTCGATCCCCGCTCGGCCCAATCGGCGACCTGCCGCGGCGAAACCGGAGTGAATTTCCGACGCAAGGTGCTCATGTGCCGCTCGAACTCCGACGCGGACACGGTGTTTCGGTAGGCGTGACGCCGCAGTTCGTCGCCGCCGGAGTACTCGTTGGCGACGACACCGTGATAGCAGAGCACCATCAACCGGCGACGGTGCGACCAGCGGGCCCACGCCTGCACGCCGAGAAACCCCGAGGTCCCGAAGATGGCGAGCTTTAGAGCGGACTTGAGGGACATGTCAGAGGAGTCGGCACACGCGCCGGACCAATTGTTGTCGCTTTGCACGCGGAAGCGACAACCAATCCGTTCGACGCCATACAATACTGACCTGCCTCGCCACTCCTATCCACGAACATCATGCTCGAGTTCGGTCTCGCCGTGTGTCTGCTACTGCAGACGCCGCAATCCCAGAACCTCGCTTCCATCGAAGAACCGGACTTTCTGCGCGTCGTCGTCCACGGCAAGAAAGACCTCGTCAGCCGTTTGATCCAGCGCGGGTTCGACGCCACGTCGCACCCCGCGATCGGTCGCAACTACACCGCTGCCCAGGTCATTCTCGACGAGCGCGACGTGCCCCTCCTGCGGAGGGTCGCCGGACCGATCATCGTGATGGAGCGATCGCGCCCCTTCCGTGAGATCGCAGAGGCGCGACGACGCGCGGCTGGCGTCGATCTGCCACCGGACGCGCGTTACCACACACCGACCGAGATCGCCGCCGAGCTCCTCAAGCTGGAGAAGGCCTACCCGAAGATCGCACTTCGGGTGGACTTGAACGCGCGATACAGCGTCGGCCTCACCCACGGAAACCGGCGCATCTACGCGTTGAAGATCTCCGACAACCCATCGAAGTCCGAAGACGAACCCGCGATGCTGTTGGCGACCAACCACCATTCGCGGGAGCTCAACACGACCGTGCTCGCGCTCTACAGCGCTGAGCGGTTGTTGGGTCTCTACGCCACGGATGCGAAGATCAAGGAGCTCGTCGACGAGAACGAGATATGGATCGTGCCAACGCTGAATCCGGATGGGTTGGCCTACGTCTGGAGCAACAACAACCTGTGGCGGAAGAACCGCCGCGACAACGGCAGCAATCGATACGGCGTCGACCTGAACCGGAACTATCCGTACTTCTGGAGCCGATGCGGAAGCAGCACAAATCCGGGGAGCGATATCTATCACGGCCCATCCGCGGGATCCGAACCCGAGACGAGAGTGATGATCGCGCTCGGCACAGCCGAAGTGTTCGAACGCATGCTCGACATGCACAGCTACAGCCGCGACGTCCGATTCGGCTACAACGCGTTGACCGGCCCGCGTCTGCCTTCGAGTCTGAAAGCCTACTGGGACAAGATCCAGGCCGAGGTCGCGAACGCGATGCGCTACAAGACGAATTCGTCGTGTTGCTGCGGTGGCGACCAGCACTGGCACCTGGCGGAGAACGGCACGCTCTCATACCTCGCCGAGATGGACACGGCATTCCAACCGGCGTGGTCGCAAACACAAATCGAGATCCAGCGCGCGTGGGCCGGCGTCCGCTTCATGTTCGAGCGCACGGTGCCCCTGCGCGGTCACGTCGTCTCTCTCGCCGGCAACAAACCGTTGGGCGGAGAAATCGAGGTTGTCGGCCAACCGCTGCGCGACGGACAAAAGCGCCGCTCGTCGCCGCGCCACGGACGGTACGCCATGTGGCTACCGACGGGAACCTACTCCCTGTTGTTCAAGGCTCCGGGCCACGTATCGCGCACGGTCAAGGTCTCGCTCGTCGACGGCAAGACACTGGACATGGACGTACAGCTCGTGCCGAGCTTGCGACCGGCGGCTCTCAGTTCCCGCGGCACACCGAGACTCGGCACGACGATGTTCCTCGACGTGTCGAGCCCGGACGACGCGAACGGCGGCTACTTCGTTGGCGCCGCATTCGGTAGCACGCCCGGCATCGACATCGGTCCCCGCAACGTCCCGCTCAATGCCGACGCGCTGCTCGCAAACAGCTACAAGATGACCAGCGTGTTCGTGAACGCCCTAGGCACGCTATCCGCGACGGGCAAGGCGACGATGGACTTCGTCATCCCCAACATCCTGGTTTTTGCCGGGTTGAAGATCCACTTCTGCGGGATCACGATCGACAGCTCCTGGCCCTCATCCGTGAAGGGGATCAGCAACAGCGTGGTCGTCACGCTTCAGCGCTGAGAGCACGCGCCTATCTGACTCCGTGATCGACTAGCCTCGGCACTCCATGACTCTCGACAACCGCCCCAAGACTCGGGTCTGGCTGAGTGCGATTCTCCTCGTGGTCTTCGCCGTGTACGCGTCGAGTATCGCGAATGAATTCGCGCACGACGACCGACACTACGCGATGGTGCCGTCGGACCGTGGCCAACCAAACGAGCTCGTGGCAGAGTGGCAGGGATTCGGGAGGTACTTCTCGTCGTTCTACGGCGAGGGCGCCGTCGACGGCGGTCGGCAATACCGACCGATCACCGTGATGAGCTTCGCCCTGGTGCACGCGGTCTTTCCGCCGGCGCCCGACGTCGCTCCAGTGGCAACCGCGGGGCCTCAACACTTCGTCAACATCCTGCTTCACCTGATCGGGACGTGGCTTGTCTTCTTGTTGGTCCGAAGGTTGTTCGAGACACCATGGCCCGCGTTGATCGCCACCGCGACGTTCGGGTTGCACGCGGTACGCAGTGACGCGGTGATCTCGATCGTCGGGCGCGCAGAGATCCTGGCGTTGATCTTCGGCATCGCGGCGCAGTTGTTGTACGTCGCGGCTCTCCGGCGCAGGCTCTCGGCGAAGGTCGGCCTGCTCGCTTGCACCGCAATCTCCTTGTTCGCCGCGTTCGGTTCGAAACAGAGCGCGGTCGCCTGGGTAGTGGTGCTCCCGTTGTTCGCGGCGGCCTGCGACCGGGACCGTGGGTTGGCGAAGCAGGTCGAACCCTGGGTGTTCGCGGCAGTCGCTCCGATCATCGCGTTCGTGGCACTCTGGTATCCGGTCTTCACGGGTAGCGACTTTGCGGCCGTGCCGGTCGACAACCCGCTGGAACAACTCGGTTTCCTCGAACGTGCGTACACGGCCGTAATGGTTCTCGGGCACGGACTGGTCCACACCGTCGTGCCGTTCTGGTTGCACATCGACTACGGGTTCAACACGTTTCCGACCGTTGTGCACTGGTACGACTACCGATTCCTCCTCTCGTTCGCGGCCCTCGCGGTGGTCATCGGCGGCGCGGTCGTCTGCGCGCGTCGAGCTCCCGCCTTGGCTCTCGGCGGAGCGGTGTTCGCCGCGTTCGCTTTCACGACATCGAACATCCCCGTACTCGTCGAGACGATCTACTCGGACGGGATGATGTACACGCCGGCGCTGGGATTCAGTCTCGTGGTAGCGTTCGTATTCCAGCGCGCTCGGTCCCGAGTTCTGCTCGGGTTGCTGGCCATTTGGATCGTCGCCAACGCCGTGGTGATCGTGCACCGGTGCACGATCTGGCAGGACAACCAGACCCTGTACTTGCACGAAGCCGAAACGCAGTCGGGCTCACAGCGAATCCAGATGGCCGCGGCCCGCGAGTATCGCCGGGAGGGACAGGCCGTCGGATTCCAGGGACTCCGCGGGCAGGAGTGCCTGGAGAAGTGGGCTGTACATCTCAACCGTGCGCTCGCCGTTCACGCGGACAAGAATCACCCATTGCCGCTCAACGATCTGGCATACATGCACATCGGTCGGCGCGACGCGATGTTGGATCAGGATGACACCGCCGGCGCCCTGGAGCAGGAACTCCAGGCAGAGCGCTACCTCGAAACGGCGCTGGCCAGTCCGTGGCTGGAACCACGGCACGGCAGCACGCTGCACTTCCTGATGTCCAGGATCTTCGAACGCAGGGGCGAGGTGGAGAACCAACGTCGCTCGCTCGAGCTCGCGCTCGCCGCGGACGCCAAGATGCCGCAGTCCCACGTCCGGCTCGCGGAGTTCCTGGTGAAGGAGAAACAGTACCGCCGCGCTGCCGACGTGATGACGAACGCGGTACGAGAGATCCCCAACAGCCTGTCGCTCCGAGTGCGCGCCCTCGACCTGACATACACCGCCGGGTCCTACAACTCCTTCAACAAGGTCCTCGCAGAAGGGGAACGGCAGCACCCCGACAACCACCACATCCTCGCCTTTCGCGGCGTCTGGTTGTCCAGCACGGGGAGGCACGCGTCCGCGCTACACAAGATCCGTGGCGTGCTTCACCGGTTCCGTAACGCAATCCCGCCTCAGGTCTGGCTCGCGATCCCCCAGTCCCTCGCGGCCCTCGGCCAAACAAAACAAGCACTGAGCATCCTCGACAAACACATCGAGGACGCCAACATCCTCCCTCCTCTCCAACAGAAGATGAAGGCCCTCAAGGCAGCGCTGTCGAAGTGACTCTCGATGCTGTGGCTGGCTCAGTATCGAACAGAAAAATGTCTGACCTGCATGACATCGCCGGGATCGAGCGGCTCCGACGCGAGTTGCGCATCGATCCGCATCACGTGAAGCGGTTGCGGCGCGCGTTCTACAAGAACTGTAGGAATCGGGAGGCCGCGCTACTCGAGCTTCCCGAGGCAGTCCGCGACCGTGTTGGCGGCGCCGTTCGCTTCCACCACCTCGAAATGGTCGAGTCTCTCGATTCCAAGATCGACGGTGCGACGAAACTCGTCTTCGAAACCCACGACAACCTGCGGCTCGAGAGCGTTGTCCTTCGCGTGCGATCGGGCCGCACGGCCTTGTGCGTCTCATCCCAGGTGGGTTGCGGTGCGGACTGCGCGTTCTGCGCAACCGGTACGCTCGGCCTGCGCCGCAACCTCACGTCCGGCGAAATCCTCGATCAGATCGTCCAGGCGAACCGGCTGCTCGCCACCGAAGACCGGCGCGTGCGCAACATCGTGTTCATGGGAATGGGCGAACCATTCCACAACGAACCCGCACTGTACGAGACACTGGACGCGCTCTCACATCCCGAGTGCTTCCATCACGCTCCGAGCCAGATCTCCGTGTCGACGGTCGGGATTCCCGAGGGGATGCTGCGCTGCGCCAGGCGATTCCCCCGCGTCCGCCTGGCCTTGAGCCTCCACAGCGCACGCGAAGAAGTCCGTCAGCGGATCATCCCAAACGCGTTGCGCGTCTCCCTGGCCGAGCTCCGTGCGACCGTCGAGGAGGTCACGTCGATCCAAGGACAACCCGTCATGCTCGAGTACCTGATGCTCGAAGGAACCAACGATGGCGACCTGGATCAGCAGGCGCTGGTCGAATGGGCCGAGGGCCTGTCGGTGCACATCAACCTGATTCCGTACAACCCCATCGCCGACGCTCCCGAGCTGCGGAGCACGCCCAAGCCGAGACGCGAGGCCTTCGCGAACGCGCTCAAGGCGCGCGGTTTCAAGGTCACGCTTCGGTACTCCCTCGGCGCGGACGTGACCGCGGCTTGCGGCCAACTCGTCCGCGACGAGAACCGCCGCACTCGCGACCAGATGAGATCGTAGGTCGCGACGAGAGAGAGCAGCGGCTATCGGGAGATGCCGACCTGGGAACCGTTGCTGAGGGTGAATCCCTTGCCGTCGTTGCCGCCGACGATGAAGTACGCCTTCAGGCCGATGAGCTTGGTGTCGTTCGGGATGTTGATCACCGCGACGCCCTGCCCGGTGTTGTCGGTCGACATGAAGTAGGGCCCGCTCATCAGACCGCCGATCATGAAATAGGATCCGAACGCGAAGGGCGCCACCTGCGGGCTGGTGCCGAACATCATCCCGACCTTGTCCCGGAGGGGACCACCGAGGGAACGGATCGCGCACGTTCCGCCGATCCTGGGAGTCCCAACCCACTCGACGAACATGCGCTGGTTGGAGAAGTCGAGGGGCCAGTACTCTCGCGTCCCCAACGCCGGATCGTTGACCGCGTTGGGCGATGCACCCTTGCCGTATGTACTGTTATACGGGCGATAGGCGACCAGCTGCGACGGATTGCCATCGTGCAACCAGCCGTTCGAGACGTCCGCCGCCAGCGCACCGAATTTCAAGATGCTCAGCTGCGTCTTCGCGTCCGTATCGAACAACCGCACTTCTTCACCAGCCGACGTGAGCTTGAAGCTCGCGTGCAGAGGTCCTTGCCCCGTGTCGTTGTCGCACCAGATGAGCAGCGTGCCCTTTGCTGCAATCTGGGTGTTTGCAGGAATCTTCCAACGGATCGAGTTGAGGGGATCGTCGGTCAGATACATGCCGCCAATCGTGACCGCACTCGCCGAGGAGTTGTAGAGCTCGACCCAGTCGTCGTACTCTCCGGCCGAGTCCTTGATGGTGTTGGTGTTGTTTGCCATCAACTCGTTGACGCTCACCGGCGAATTGCCGATCGCCCATTGAGTGATGTACTTCGGACTATCTTTTTGCCCGTGTTTCGGTTCGTACGTCACGGCGCCGCCGACGCTAGCCGCGCTCTGTGCGCCGACGTAGTAGTAGACGTTTGCGCCCGGTGTTTGCACCGCTTTCGGAACGAACGCGCCGTAGACCCCGTCATTCGCGGAGCCGTCCCCGTGGTTGCCGTCGTCGAACATCGGCGCCGCGATGTACCCACCGAATACGCGGTAGTAGAGCGTCACCGGCCCCTTCGTGACGGTATTCGCGACCTTGGCGGTGATCGTGACCTGCACACCGGGTTTCGGTTCGATTGGTGTCACCACGACATTGCTGATCGTGGGGGCCACGGCCTTGAACTCAGCCAGGCCGCGCAGATAGGTGTTCCGATCGTCGCAGAGCTGCTTCAGTCCGGGGACAGTCTTCAGGTAGGTCCCCGCATTGATCGTCACCGCCTTGGTCACGTTGTCGAGAGCGTTCTGGTACGTGTAGAGTTTCTTGGTGTCCGCTTTCAGCGCCGCGTCGATGAGCTTCCCGTGCGTCGTGACGATTGGACCGACCTTCGCCCACGTGAAGTTCTCGTCCAGCACTATTTTCATGTGGTTGATGTAGCGCGACCGCCACTCCGTGACGCCCCAAGTCTTGCCCAACAACGGACGGGATGACTTGCCCTCGTCCAGGAACGGCGACTGATCCGTCGCCTGCTTGACGGTCTGGTTCGAAGAGGCGCCGAACGCCCCTGCCATGTCCCACGGCAGGATGGTCACGATGTCGTGCTCCTCGTCGTGGTACATGTAGTAGTCGGAGCCGTTCGTGTTGTAGCCGTTGAGGTTCGCGATGACGCTGTAGTACGCCAGGTACCAGAGGGCCTGGTCGTAATCGAAGATCTTGGACAGATCCGTCGAGAGCTGCGTGCTGTTGTTCAAGACGTTGCAGAGTTCGCGCACGTCCTCCCACGGCTTGACCGCAGTCGTGGCGTTGTTCTTGAGATCGTACGAGTCCTTGTAGGGCTGCAGCGTCGCCCCTTGGTACTGCAACGCCGACTTGCCCCGCCCGGTCGGAACTGGCGCTTCCGCGAGGTACCGATTGCCGTCGTTCCCCGTGAACCAGTCGTCGATCATCTTCTTGTCGATCTGCTGGATGTTGACGTACAGGCCCCAGTAGGTGTTGTTGATGTACACCTTCATGAAGTTGCACTTCGGCGCCGGCATGTAATTTCGAAGGATCGAGTAGCCGATGACCTCCCGCATGAGCGTCGGGTCGTTGAACCCGTTGTGCAGGTTGATGTTGTCGTAACCCTTCAGGCTCTGACCGGAGATGAACTCGTCCATCCTGATCGACAGCGGCTTCTTCTGCGAAGTCGTGCCGAGGAACGCGTTGTTGCCCGTCATGCGGACACCGATCTGTTGGAACAGCTGCCCATCGATGGCGAGGTTCCCCTTCACCATCTTTCCCGAGAGACGACTCGCGACCAGATCGCCGTACCACGAACTCGACGAGAAGGTCAAGTACATCGTGCGGAGCGTGCCCTCATCGTAGAAGTCCGCCTTGGACTGAGCGGGCAGGAAGGAGGGCACGGCTGCCGCGAAGATCGCGGCGAGGGATACGGGAAGTCTCATCTTGACACCTCTCGAAACGAGAGAGCGGGTGACCTCGAACGGGGGAAGCTACCCAGTATCGCCCTTGCCCCCGGCGAATCCCACCCCCGCAGCTGTCTGAGAGCCTCTCCTAGCGTGCCGGGATCTTGATCTCGCGACCGACGGCTATCCGCCGCACCTGGGCGTCGGCAAGGCCGTTTAGCTGAGCAATTTCGCGCCACCGTTTGCCAGCGCCGAGATACCGAACGCTGAGCCCATAGAGACTCTCGCCCTTCTGCATCCGATGCACGCGGGAAGCCGTTGTCGGCGGCGCTTCGACGGGATCGGAGATCGGGACGATGGGATCCCGTTCGGGCCGTCGCGGCACGATCGGTGCCGACGCCTCCATCGGGTCACCGTTGCCGGAGTAGTAGTCGAACTCCAGGGGATCGACCCGGGTCGACGAACAACTCGCCAGCAAGAAAGCCGCGGCTATCGCGGTCGATACGGAGAGCGGGCTGCTGAGTAGAACCAAGGGAAACCTCCAAGTGGCCTGTCTGACAAATTCCATGCACCATTGGACGGATTCTCCGGCCAGCGGTCAACAGAAACGTCGACGTTCGCCGCCTCTAAAACCGTTCCCTGGTCCATGCGCGACGCCCGGCGTAGAGTCGGACGAGCAATCTCTTGCGGCCCATGGGCTACTACACCGACTACACGACGCGCTGGCTCGACCGCCGTTACGCGGAACTCGACGATCAGGGGCGGTACTACGCCCACATGCCGATCTACGGTCTGAATCACCCGTGCTGCGAAAACGGGCACCTGGCGCGGTTCGCCCGGCTGTTCCAGGTTCTCCGCGAACTGAACCAGATCGACTTCGAGTCCTGCCTCGATATCGGTGGCGGCGAGGGCTATCTGTCGCACGTGGTAAGGCAGACGTTTGGCGCGAGCGTGGTCAGCGGCGACCTGTCGACCGAGGCGTGCACCCGGGCGTGGGACCTGTTCGAGGTCGACGCGGTGGCGATCGACAGCGCGCGGTTGCCCTTCCCGGACAACTCGTTCGACGTCGTGATCTGCAGTGAGGTCGTCGAACATGTCGAGTTCGCGGTCGAGTGCCTGCTGGAACTTTCGAGAGTCGCGCGCAAAGCGGTGATCCTGTCGACAGAAGAACTCGAGCAAGACCGCGCCGAGATCGAACGCCATCTGTTCCGGCGGTGCGGGTATCCGCACCACGAGCGGAACCTGTTTCACCCCGATGACCTGCGGTTGCTGTTCGGGGAGGGCATCACGATGCGGTCGCTGTTCATCGACCGCGTGCCGGCAGGCGAGCTCAGCATCGAGGAGGCCGGCGCGTGGATCACGGAAGTCACCGCGGTGGACGAAATCGTGCCGGAGGGGCGCGGCGTCGTCATGCGGTACGAGCTGGCGGAGGGATGCCGACGTCCCCAGCCGCTTCGCTCCGACGCGGAGCTCCTCGACGGGATGCTCCGCCAGTCCGACGTGCCAGACGCGCCGCTGTCGACCGATGCCAGGGCCGAAGTCAGGCCCGAACTCGTCAAACGCTGCGTGTGCCCGATCACCGGCGCGCCGCTGCAAGCAGAAGACGGCGCGCTGGTGACGGACGCGGGCCGTCGCTACGACGTCCGGAACGGAATCCCGTTGCTCTACGACCTCACCGCCGCAGATCCCACCGAGGCCGATCTTCGCGAACGGTTGGCGACGACGTGGCCCGATGCTCCGCAACGGATCGACCGGGCCGTGGCATTGCGCGCGACGCTCGTCTTGCCTTTCGACCCCGAGAGGTTGGAATGGAAATTCGCGAAGATGGAGGATCGACGCGGATGGATGCCCGCGGAATCGATGACTGGACGCGACGGCGACGTCTTTTCGTTCACTGCGACGGATGACGACCCTTCGTTCGCTAGCCCTGGACTCCGGATGTTATCCGAAGAGTTCGCGGTGCTGAACATCCGCATGCGCACGTTCCACCCCGGCTTCCCGGTCGACGCCGGAGTCGGTCAAGTCTTCTGGATGACGGACGAGGACACCACGCTCACCGAAGATCGGAGCTTCACGTTTCCAGTTCGCAACGAAGACAAGGTGAACGACTACCGGGTCGATCTCTCCCAGTCTCCGAACTGGCCTCGACACGCCTGCATCCTGTTCCTCCGCATCGACCCCGCGAACGGGCCGTGTGAGATCGACCTTCACGCGGTCTCGATTGAACGACGCTGAGGTAGAGGCTGGCCGGATGGTTGTCGTCGCGTGGCGCTCCCTCGACCTCAACCAGCTCAGCGACCCGCGCCGACCGTCGTCGTCCGCACGCGCAACAAGTACATGTCCGCAGTGATGTAGAGGGTCGAGCCGTCGTCGCCGAAAGCCACGTTGCTCGTCCTCTCCCCGGTGAGCAGCGTGCCCAGGTGCTTGCCCTCGGGAGAGATCACGAGCACTCCGCCCGGCGCGGTGGCAAAGAGATTGCCGTGCTTGTCCACCTTCATCCCGTCCGGCGATCCAGGCAGCTTGCCCATCATCGGCGTCGCGTCGAAGAACACGCGGCCCGCCCCCAGCGTCCCGTCGTCCAACACTGGAAACGCCATCCAGATCGCGCGCCGCTGATCGGAGTTGCTGACGTAGAGCGTCTTCTGGTCCGGCGAGAACGCGATCCCGTTCGGGCGCGACAACTCCTTCGTCAAGAGCGTGACCGTCCCGTCCGGCGTCACCCGAAAGACGCCCTGGAAGTCGAGCTGCTTGTCGGGGTCCTTCATCTTCTGCGTCAACCCGTACGGGGGATCCGTGAAGTAGAGACTCCCGTTCGCGTGATACGCAGCGTCGTTGGGGCTGTTGAATCGCTTGCCTCCGAACTCCCCGGCGACCGTCTCATACTCGGCCTTGGGCGCGGACAGCGGGGCGGTCATCCGACCCACCTGCCGCGCGCCGTGCTGGCACAACACCAGGCGCCCGTTCGGGTCCAGGACGAGCCCGTTCGACCCCGGCTCGTCGGGCTTCACGTGGCCGGGGCGCGGGATCGGCCCCAGGTACCCGCTCTTGTCCAGGTAGACGCTCGTCCCCTTGCCTGCCTGCCACTTGTGGACCCGGTTCGGCGGGATGTCCGAGAAGATCACGTAGCCCCCGTCTTCAGGGATCCACAGCGGCCCTTCGGTCCAGTCGAACCCCTCCGCCAGCACTTCGAGCTTCGCGTCTTGCGGCACGAGCGCATCGATCGCCGGGTCCAGGCGTTCTACGCTTCCGATCGTCTTGATCACGTCCATGTTTTGGCATCCTCCGACACAGACCAACAACAGCAACCACCCGCGACGACTCACTGCAACAACTCGCGCAGTTTGGCCACGAGTCCGGTCTGCTCAACCTCGTGGCTCTGCTTCGTGGCGAGTTCCTTGATCTGACACGTCCCGGCTTCCCACTCGCTGTCACCCACGATCACGGCGAACTGGAATCCGCGGCGGTCGGCGTACTTCAACTGCTCGCCGAGCTTGCGCGCGCTGGGGTAGAGTTCGGCGCCGATGCCCGCGCGGCGAAGGTCCATCGCGAGCGCGCAGTAGTCGTTGCCGCGTTCCTTGCTGAAGAACGCTACGAACACCGGCGCCGGCGTCGCGACCGCGTCGATCTTGCCGAGCTCTTCCATCGCCGCGAGCAAGCGGTCCAGTCCGAGCGACGCACCGATGCCGGGAATGTGCGACTTCGTGTAGGTCGAGGCCAGATCGTCGTAGCGCCCTCCTGAACACACGCTGCCGATGTCCGGCAGTTCGCCGAGAAACGTCTCGTAGATCGTCCCCGTGTAGTAGTCGAGTCCGCGGGCGATCGAGACATCCAGGTGGACATGCTCGTCCTTCACGCCACCGGCCGCCATGCCGGCCAGCACCTCGTGCAACTGCGAGAGCCCCTCGCTCCCCGACTCGGTTCCGCCGACCACTGGCTCGACCTTCTCCAAGACCTCGGCGTTCGTACCCGAGAGTTGCGAGAACTCGACGATGGCCTGGGACTGTGCGTCGGTCGTCCCGGCTGTCTGTGCCATCTCGGCGCGCACCTTGTCGGGTCCGATCTTGTCGATCTTGTCCAGCGCGCGGAGCACGGGCACCGCCTGGTCCTGTAGTTCCAACCCCGTGAGAAGGCCGGTGAGGATCTTGCGGTTGTTCACATGGATGGCGAACTTCTCAAAGCCCATCGCCTGGAACAACTCGTGAATGACCAGACCCGTCTCGGTGTCCGCCATTGTGCTCACGGTCCCGAGCGTGTCGAAGTCGCACTGCATGAACTCGCGGTAGCGCCCGCGCTGGGTGTTCTCGCCGCGCCACACCGGGCCGATGTGGTACCGCTTGAACGGCAGACCCAATTCGTGCTCGTGCTGGGCGACGAAACGCGCGAGCGGCACCGTCAGATCGAACCGCATCGCTACTTCGCGCTTGCCGCGCGTGAACTTGTAGACCTGCCTGTCGCTCTCATCGCCACCCTTCCCGAGCAAGATCTCCGCGTGTTCCAGCGCCGGCGTATCGATCGGGCTGAAACCGAACGACCGGTAGACGGTCTTGGCCGTGTCGATCAACCACTCTCGCGGAATCATGGTCGACGGCAGATAGTCGCGGAATCCCTTGAGCGTGCGGGGCTGGATGAGCTTTCGGGTCACGACGGGAAACTATCAGGACGAAAGCCGGCAGACCAGCATCACCCCCGGTTGAACGTCACGCAGTCGGGGTTGGCTTCGTCGACGCTCGAAAGGAGCACGTCGAACGCGTCCTCGACGTGCAGTCGATTCCCCCGAAACGCGAAGATGCGGTCGTCCTTCCGGCGCATCCTGATCCAGGCGCGATCCCGTATCACGCTCCTCAAATCGCCGAACGCGACCTCGACCCGGGGAACCGTCGGTGGAGCGCACGGGGAATCACCCCCGCGGGGACCAGTTCCCGGCGGGGGTGACTCCGGATCTCAGCCTGTTCGGCGTTCTCTGGAGCGCACCAGGGCCGACGCGCGGTCGAGACCAGCTTCCAGATCGGCGCACAGATCCTGCGCCAATTCGATCCCGACTGACAGCCGGATCAGCTGGTCGGAGATACCGGCGACGGCGCGCGCCTCCTCATCCATCGCGGCGTGCGTCATCGTCGCGGGGTGCGCCACGAGGCTCTCGACACCACCGAGGGACTCGGCGAGCGAGAAGCAACGCAGACCGTGGAGGAACGCTTCGACGACGTCGGTGCTCCTTCCCGAATCCGCAGGCCGCAGCTCGAAGCTGAGCATCGCGCCAAAACCGGACTGTTGGCGCTTCGCGAGCTCGTGGCCAGGGTGATCCTTGAGACCTGGGTAGTAGACCCGCGCGACCGCGGGGTGTCGGACCAGTAGCGCGGCGACCGCCTCGACGTTCTCCACGTGTGCCCGCATCCGCGCGTGCAGCGTGCGCACGCCGCGCAGCGTCAGGAAGCTGTCGAACGGCGCGCCGGTCAATCCGAGGCAGTTCGCCCACCAGACCAGCTGCTCGTGCAGTTCCTCGGTCGCGGCGATCGCCGCGCCACCGACCACGTCGCTGTGGCCGTTGAGGTACTTCGTCGTCGAGTGCACGACGATGTCCGCACCGAGGTCGATCGGGCGCTGGAATACCGGTGACAAGAACGTGTTGTCGACGACGACGAGCGTGTCGCTCTTCGCCGCAGCGCGGACGACCGCATCGATGTCCGTGATGCGAAGCAACGGATTGCTCGGCGTCTCGACCCAGATCATGCGCGGGTTCTTGCGCATCGCCAAAGCGAGCGCCTCCTCGTCGGTCTGGTCCACGAGAACCAACTCGAACTGCCCCTTGGCAGCCAAAGTGGTCAAGGAACGGTAGGTCCCGCCGTAGCAGTCGTGCGGCGCCACGATCACGTCGCCCGGGTTGAGCAACTGCAACACAAGCGTGATCGCCGACATCCCCGAGGAAGTGATGACCGCTCCCGCGCCGTTCTCCAATCCGGCGAGCGCTTCGCCCAGGAGATCCCGAGTGGGGTTGCCCGAGCGGGTGTAGTCGTACTGCCTCTTCTGGTCGAATCCCGCGAAGGCAAAATTCGACGACAAGAACAACGGGGGCACGACAGCACCGTGCTGGAGGTCGCTCTCGAGACCGCAGCGCACCGTCGAAGTCTGTTTCTTGATCGCCATCACGCCACCTCCCCGCTGCGATCCGCGATCGCCTTGCGCAGGATCGGCCCCAAGGCATCGACTTCCTTCAGGAACCCGTCGTGGCCAAAGAGCGACGGCAGGGCGATCAATCTCCCCCACTCACCGAGTCTCTCCGCCAGATCCTCGAGTTGCTGGATCGGAACGAGTTGGTCGGATTCAAAGCCGATCAACAGGGTCGGCACCCGCACATCCGCGGGGTCCACCCGATGCAGATCGATCGCTTGCGACAGCGCGAGGTATTCGTCGGATGTGAAGTGATCCGCGAAGTCGTTTCCGCGCGCGTCGAGATACTCTTCGACCGGGAAGTGGGCGCAACCGTTGATGTAGGACGGCGCGCTGTCGAAGCGTTGACCGAACTCCTCGTGGCTGCGGTAGGTCGTCATCGCCAATCCCCGGGCGAGCGCGACCGCGGTGCGTTCATCACCATTCGACTTGCCGAACGTGACGATCCGCCGCTGCAGGCTGCGCCACGCCAAGGCCATCGGGTGACTCTCGTGCGCAGCGCCGATCGCGATGAGCCCTTCGAGTCGTTCGCTGTATTCCGCGGCGAAGACGAGCCCGACCATGCCGCCGTACGACGAGCCGACGAATCGATGCACTCTCTCGACGCCGAGATGGTCGAGAAGTAGAGCGATCGCGCGCGCCTGGTCACGAGAGGTGATCAGGGGAAACGAGCCCTCGCCCTGCCAGTTGCTCGGTCCAGTCGAGACCCCGGCGCCGCCGAGGAAGTCGATACCGAGCACGCAGTGCGTTGACGTGTCGATCGCCAGCTCGGGGCCGACGATATCACTCCACCAACCAACGACGTCCATTCCGGCGGAGATGCCACCGAGCACGACGATGACCGGGGCGTCCTCCGGCCCGGTGCGTTCGAACGCGAGTTGCGAAGCGACCAGGACTCCACCGTGTTCGAGCTGGAACTCCAACGGCAGGTAGAACACGCCGGTCCCTTCTTGAATCGTGAAGCTGCTCATGACACCCTCCGCGCGCTGCCCTGTTGCAGCCTGGCCGAGAGGACCCGGACGTCGTGAAGGAGTGCTTCGGCGGTGTGCCGCGGCCCGATGCCGTGGCCGACGTGGACGCGGGATTCCCCGCTCGAGAGCTCGTATGTGTAGACGACGTGTGTCGGTGGCACGGCGAGCACCGACGAGCGGGAGACCGCTTCGTATGATACCTGCAGTGCGCCACCCGGTCGGGCGCGCGCGACGAGACGCGTCGTGGATCCGGCTTGGAACCGACGCCGCAACGTATCGACAGCGAGGCCGGTCAGATGCTCCCGCCGCACGTCATCAACGCAGACGTCCCGCTGCCACAACGCGCGGACGACGGCGATGAGTTTCGTCGCTGCGTCGGCGCCAGAGAGATCGAGCTCAGGATCTGGTTCGAGAACCCCTTTCTCCTGCGCCCGTCGAATGCCGTCTTCGATCGACCCGCCGCGCTCGACGGTCTCGATCACGGCCGTTGTCGAAGCGTTGCCGACGATGATGATCTCGCGGCACTCTCGGCGAAGCTCGCTGAGTTCACTCCGCAACGCCGCTCCGGTCCCGCCGAGTGCGGCGTGGAAACCGACACGGTCGCGGTTGCGCTGTGCGAGGAGGTCCTGCGCCGCCAGACAGAGCGCGTCCTTCGACGCCAGCGCGATCCGCTTGCCGCGGTTCAACACGCGCAGGTTGCGGCGGACGGCGGCTGCGCCGTCCAGCCCGGTCGGCGTCGCGTCGACGACGACGTCCGCGTCGACCAGGTCGATGGCGAGGTCCACGGGCAACGACTCGGCGTTGGGGACATCTCGCAGGCGGCCGTGTCTGGCCTTCAGTTCGGCCAGCGCGGTGGGATCCAGACCATCCCGGGCGTGCAGCGTGGCACTCGTGTCGGTGATTCCGACGAGGCGGAAGGAGGTGTCAGGCAACAGCCGCAAGAATGCCTGTCCGACCTGTCCCGGCCCCACGAGGTGGATGGTGGTCGGCGAGGTGCCGGACGTGCAGAAGGGTTCCCCGACGCTGGTGTCGGCGGCTGTGTCGAACAATGGAACGGTGTCGGTCATGCCGGTTCTCCGAGATTCTGTGGATGGAATGTTCTGGTCGGAGAACCAGGGGTGCCTCGAGGAGTCCAATTGCCGCCTCAAACCCGAGGACTACTGGACTCATCTTTCGGCAGCCAGCTGGCCTCCGCGGGAATTAGCACCTGCCGTCTTGCGGTGGTTGCTCCAGCTTCAAAGGGCCCGTCCCTCAGCTGGTCTGGATGAGTTGACCCCCATATTTAGAGGCGTAG
>CAYYAQ010000115.1:0-935 GCA_964469555.1 uncultured candidatus Brocadiaceae bacterium
TCATGTCGGGCTGGGAACTTCCGATTCTGTGCCAGGCTCAGGATCGAAACCCTAACCCATCGGGCGACGGCCCTCGATCGCGTCGCTGAGGATGCTCTGCGAGACCTGGGTGATGCTCGCGCCCGCAGGGATGCCGCGGGCCAACCGCGTGACGGTGACAACGGATTCGGCGACGCGGAGAGCGACCATCCGCGCCGTCGCCTCCCCCTCGAGGTCGGGGTTCGTGGCGAGACACACCTCGGTGACCTTCGAGTCACCGAGCCGGGCCAGCAGCTGCGCGACTGTGAGGTCCTCGGGGCCTATCCCTTCGAGAGTGGATACCTTGCCCTGCAGAATGTGGAACAGACCCCGGTACTCCGCTTCCTGAAAGGAGCCGACATCACGCGGATCCTCGACAACGAGAATGAGGGATTGGTCGCGGGTCGGGTCTGTACAGATCGAACACGGATCGACCTCGTCGAGGTTGAAGCAGACCGAACACACCTTCGTTGACTCCCGGGCGGCGCGGATCGCGTCCGCCAGTTGGATCGCCTCCCGCTCGTCGACGCACAGCAGGTGGTACGTCAACCGATCAGAGGTCTTCGGTCCAATGCCGGGGAGACGCGCGAAGCACTCTTTCAGTTGATCGACGGCCTTCGACCCCGCCAACGGTGACCTCCTCGCGTCAGGTTAGAAACCCATGCCCGGCAGGTTCATCCCGCCGGTGACCTTGCCCATCTCTCGATCACGCAACTCGCGGGAGGCGCCGATCGCCTGCCGCACCGCGGTCATGATCAGATCCTCGAGACCCTCGACGTCGTCCGGGTCGACTGCCTCGGGCTGGATCTTCACGCCCTGAATCTCCTGCATACCGTTGACGTAGACCTTGACCACGCCACCACCGGACGTGCCTTCCACGATGCCGACGTACCCTCCTTGGAGCTCCGACGACGCGT
>CAYYAQ010000115.1:945-15875 GCA_964469555.1 uncultured candidatus Brocadiaceae bacterium
ACGTGCCTTCCACGATGCGTTCCGAAAGCCCGCTCTCCGCGGACTTCATCTTCTTCTGCATCTCTTGTGCCTGCTTGAGCAGGTTGCTCATGTCGCCGAATCCTGCGGCCATGACGTCGTTCTCCGGTTTCTGGGGGCTTCAGTTGTTGGTGTGTGTCGTCAGTCGGAACTCTCGTCCGCGTGCGGATCACCGCTCGCGCCCGGTTCCACGATTCTACCATCGAACCGTTCGAGGACCTTGCGTGCAGCCGGCCCCGGCTTGGTTCGCGAACCCTTTCGGGCTGATTGCTCGGATGGTTGCACCGGTTTCTGGGGCTTCTTGGCTCCGCCGCCGAGGGTAACCTCGACCCGCACCGGTTTCCCGAGGATCTCCCCGAGCATCGCGCGAAGATCGTCTTGCACGCCCTTCGCGCCCATCCGGTCTCGGTGGAGCTTCAGTTGGGTGTCGACGACCATGCGCACGAGGCCTTCGGCATCTGGATCATGGATGGAACATAGTTTCAGCGTCGGCGCGAGCACGCCGCGCTTCTCTTGGCAGGTCGCGAGCAAGCGCTCCTTGAGCGTGCCCGTCACGGCGACGCGCGAGACAGGACGCGACCGTTGGGCGTCCGGCTTCTGTGAACGATCTGACGAACGTGACAGCACCGCCGAGAGCGGCGCGCCACTGCCGACCTGCTCGAGGAGCTCGGCAAGCTGTGGCAATCGCCCCGCTTCCGCCATGCGCAGCAGGCTGACTTCCAGCACGAGCCGCCGATCGTCCACGCGGCGGATGCGCTCGCGACCGAGCAGACCGGCATGCACCATCGCGTCGAGACGGGCGAGGTCCGCGTCCGCTGAGAGTCCTTGCAGGGTCGCGCGAAGCTCACCGCCGAACGTGACGAGCCCGGTATCTGGGCCGTCGACCTTCAGAAGAAGCAACGCGCGCAGTACTTCGAGGATCTCGCCCAAGACCTCGCGCTCGTCGACGCCGGTCGCAACCAGCCCGGCGACGAAGTGCATCGCCGGCGCGGCCTCGCCGCGAACCAAGGATGCGACGACCTCGACGACCTCCTCCATTCCGGTGCGGTGCACCAGCCGGCGGTAGTCTTCGATGCTGAACGACGAACCCTTCTCCCGCGCGACGGGGAGGATCCGCTCGAGCATGGTTTCCGAGTCCCGCATGCCCCCACGGGCGGCGCGGGCGATCTCGAGGTAGATCGCATCGGGAATCTCCAGACCCTCTTCTTTCGCGATCGCAGCCAATCGGCCCGTGATGTCGGTCTCGTCCAGGGTCTGGAACAGCAGGACCTGGCAGCGTGATCGAATCGTGTCCGGAACCTTGTGGAGTTCCGTCGTGGCGAGGATGAACACCACGTTCGGGGGCGGTTCCTCCAGGGTCTTCAGGAACGCGTTGAACGCGCTCCGCGTGAGCATGTGAACCTCGTCGAGGATGTAGACCTTGTACCGTCCGCCCATCGAGGCGAACGCGACGCGATCACGCAGTTCGCGGATGTCGTCGACGAGGTTGTGGGACGCGGCGTCGATCTCCATCACGTCGCCGTTGCTGTTGTCCAGGATCGACGTGCACATGGCGCACGTTCCGCACGGGTCCGACGAGACTCCTTTCTCGCAGTTGAGGCAACGGGCGAGGATGCGGGCGAGCGTGGTCTTCCCCACGCCGCGGCTGCCGGAGAACAGGAACGCATGCGGCACCTGACCGGAATCGAGAGCGCCGCGCAGAGTCTCGAGGATCGCCTCCTGACCGACGACCTCGGTCATCGTCTTCGGCCGGAACCGCCGCGCGAGGACCTGATAGTTCTCGGTGTTGTCTGTCTTCTGGGCGGCCATCGTCACGACGCGCACCGGACGCGGTGCGGCACTCAAAGGTATAGACCAACAGGCGTTCCCGACACAGGGAACTGCATGCTTATGGCTGCTCCGTTCCCGGCCTGACCAGATTCGCACCGTGCCCTTGCCAGGGACCCGCTGATCTACACCTCAAAGAGCCGCACCGCGCCCGAAAGGAAACGCCACGTCCTGAGCACGACAAAAAATGGCGGAGAGGGCGGGATTCGAACCCGCGGCAGGCTTTCGCCCGCACTCGCTTTCCAAGCGAGCTCCTTAAGCCACTCGGTCACCCCTCCGCATGAGGGTCGTCCTCCGAACGGAGGCGCTGCACTCCGATGGTATTCGGCGTCCGGCGATTGATTTTCTTACAGAGCAGTGCGACCGGTGCCAAGGGTCAATCCACCACGCTTGCGCACGGCGGAAAATGGCGGAGAGGGAGGGATTCGAACCCCCGGTAGACCAAGGCCTACACTGGTTTTCGAAACCAGCCCGTTCAGCCACTCCGGCACCTCTCCACAGGGGTATTTGGACAATGGCGGGGCGTGGATTCTGCCAGGGTCGAAATCGTTTTCAACGCAGCCTTTGGAAGAACTCGCGCATCAGGATGGCGCTTTCTTCCGCGAGGATCCCCGCATCGACCGGACAGCGGTGATTCAGCCGCGGATCCGAGGGGAGGTGCGCCAACGAGCCACAAGCACCGAACTTGGGATCGGCGGTCGCGAACACCACCCGGTCGACCCGGGCGTGGAGGAGGGCTCCGGCGCACATGAAACAGGGCTCCAGGGAGCAGTAGAGGACCGCCCCATTGAGCCGACCGAAGGCCGCGGGCCCCGGATCACCCCCCGGTCGGCTGGCTGGTGGGCTGTCGGCCCCCTCGAGAGCGGCCTGCATGGCCGCCTCCAGGGCGATCATCTCCGCGTGGGCCAGGGCGCTGCCGCGTTCACGGGTCCGGTTACGCCCCTCCGCGACAATCCGACCGCCGACCACGACCACCGCCCCGACGGGGACTTCCCCCGCCGCCGCGGCGTCCCGGGCCAACTCCAGGCACCGCATCATGTAGTTCTCGTCGGTCCGCCTATCGTCATCCTTGATCGACGTAGCCATGGTGCTCTTCTATCACCTTTTCCCGCAGACCTAACTGATCCCTTGAGCAAGCGCGACCTTCTCTCGCCGGACGATCTCACCCCCGAGGAGCTCGGGAACCTCCTGGATCTCGCGGCCCAGTTCAAGAATCGACACACGACGCAGGTCCTGTCGAACAAGACGCTGGGCTTGTTGTTCTTCGATCCGAGCCTTCGCACTCGCGTGTCCTTCGACGTCGCGATCAAGCAACTCGGCGGCCACTGCATCCAGATCGACGCAGACCGCGAGATCTATGACCTCGAACCCGAGGAACAGGTGATCATGGACGGCGCTGCCGAGGAGCACGTGAAGGACGCTGCGCGCACGCTCTCGAGCTACGTCGACATCCTCGGCGTCCGCCACGTGCACAAGACCGGCAACTGGGAGCACGACCGGCAGGACCTCCTGCTCCACAGCTACGCCGAGCACGCTTCGGTTCCCGTGATCAACCTCGAGTCCCTGCAACATCACCCCTGCCAGGCGCTCGCAGACGTGATGACGATCCAGGAACACCTCGTGCGCACTCCGGGTCGCAAGCTGACCCTGGCGTGGTCCAACCACCCGGAGTCCAAGAGCATGGGGGTCGCGCACTCCGCGGCGACGGTCGCCGCCACCGTCGGGATGGACGTCACGATCGCCCACCCCCTCGGATTCGATCTGGACCCCGAGGTCATCGAGACCATCAAGAGTCGCGCCGAATCGTCGGGTGGAAGCGTACGGATCGTCAACGACCTCATCGAAGGCGCACGCGGCGCAGACGTGCTGTACTCACGCTCCTGGGGCTCTTCCAAGTACTGGGAAGACTCCCAGCGCGAGGTGATGGTGAAGCGCTCGCTGCAGTCGTGGCGCGTCGACCGGGCCATCATGGCGGAGACGAACAACGCGATCTTCATGCATTCCTTGCCGGTCCGACGCAACGTCGTCGCCACCGACAACGTCCTGGATGGGATAAGGTCGGTGATCTACGAGCAGGCCGCGAATCGCGTGCACGTGCAGAAAGCACTGCTCGTGCAATTGCTGCAGTAGTCGTTCGAAACGGATGTGAGTTGTTTTCAACAAGGTCCGCCGACTCCAGCGACTCGCATCCACATGACGGTTGTTTCGGAACAGCTGGACGGCTGGTACGATCCCGCGCTGGGTGATCGCGAGCCGGTTGGCGCGATCGCTGGCACGGATCACTGGTAGCTTGATCGCAGGCTACGTGATCGCAAGCAACCGGGATTTGTGACCGATCAAGGCGAGGATGGGAGACAGCGACTCGAGAACCGGAGACGACGCGCCCGACCCCGGCCCAGCGTTCGTCCATCT
Organism: uncultured candidatus Brocadiaceae bacterium; assembly: GCA_964469555.1. GTDB lineage: Bacteria > Planctomycetota > UBA1135 > UBA1135 > UBA2386 > CAYYAQ01. The sequence goes on from CAYYAQ010000115.1 coordinate 5,203, forward strand.
TCGCGCGCATTCTCACTACTCGCTGCTCTCGTCGCCCGCGCGCATCAAGTCGCTCGTCGAGACAGCCGTCGCCGACGGCCAACACGCTCTCGCGCTGACGGACAGCGGCAACCTCTTCGGCGCGATCGAATTCTACAAGGCTTGCACCGCGGCCAAGATCAAACCGATCCTCGGCATGACCGCGTTCCTCGCAGGGAGGAGCAGCCTCGAGAAGGGCGGCGCTGCGGTCAACAACCCGACGTGCGAGCTGACGCTGCTCGCTCGAAACGAGGAGGGCTTCACGAACCTCCGACAACTCAGCACCCACGGATACCTGCGCGGCTTCTACTACCGCCCCCGCATCGACAAGCAGATTCTCGGCACCCACGCCGAGGGGATCATCGCCCTCTCCGGCGGAGTCAACGGTCCAGTGGAGCGCAAGATCCTGGGCAACGACTACGAAGGAGCCAAACGGGAGGCCCTCGAGCTGCAAGAGATCGTCGGCGCGGGCAGTTTCTACCTCGAGCTGATGCGCACGGGCTATGAGCCGCAGGACCGTGCCACCGACGGGCTCTTGCGCATTCACGAGGAGACGGGGATCCCCGTCGTCGCGACAAACGACGCCCACTACCTGAAGAAGGAAGACTGGATCGCACAGGACATCATGCTCTGCATCCGCGAGGGCAAGGTTCTCAACGACCAGAAGCGTTTCAAGATGGGGTCGCGCGAGCTGTTCTTCAAGAGCCGCGCGGAGATGGCCGCGGCGTTCGCTTCAGTGCCCGATGCCGTGTCGAACACCATGGCGATCGCGGAGCAGTGCAACGTCGAGATCGAATTCAACGTCTACCACCTCCCCGTCTTCAACACGGGCTCGGAGAAAACGCCCGAGGAGTTGCTCGTCGAGATCGTGAACGAGGGGGCGGTGAAGCGCTACGGCGAGATCACGACCGAGATTCGGGAGCGGATCGACTACGAGCTCGGCGTCATCCTGAAACTCGGATTCGCGAGCTACTTCCTGATCACGGCGGACTTCATCGAGTACGCGCGCTCGATCGAGATTCCTGTGGGGCCGGGCCGTGGCTCGGCGGCGGGGTCGATCGTCGCGTACTGCACCTGGATCACGGACCTGGACCCGCTGGAGCACAAGCTGATCTTCGAACGCTTCCTGAACGCGGGACGGGTCAGCATGCCCGACATCGATGTCGACTTCTGCGGCAATCGCCGCGATGAAGTCATCGAGTACTGCCGGGAGAAGTACCGGCCCGAGAACGTCTCCCAGATCATCACGTTCGGAACGATGGCCAGCCGCGGCGTGCTGCGCGACGTCGGTCGCGTGCTGGAGATCCCCCTCGGGGACGTGGACCGGATAGCCAAGAAGGTGCCACAAGGACCAGGCGCGAGCTTGGCGAAGGCACTCGACGAGGACAAGGAACTCCAGGCGGTCCGCAACGAGAGCACATCCATCCGAAGACTGTTTGACCTCGGTCTCCAACTCGAGGGGTTGGCGCGGCACAACTCGATCCACGCAGCGGGAGTCGTGATCTCCGACCAGCCGGTCGCAGACTATGTCCCGCTCGCCCGTAGTGGCGACGACATCGTCACGCAGTGGCAGATGACGGAGCTCGAGGAGGTGGGACTCCTCAAAGTCGACTTCCTCGGCCTCAAGACGCTGACCATCCTCACGGAAGCCGTCCGCCTGATCAAGGAGGTCCACGACGTCGAGATCAAACTGGCCGCCATCCCGCTCGACGACGAGAAGACCTACGAACTGATGGCCAACGGGGACACGCTCGGTGTGTTCCAGCTCGAATCGTCCGGCATGCGCGAACTACTCGCGAAGCTCAAGCCCGATACCTTCGAGGACGTTACCGCGGTGCTCGCCCTCTACCGTCCCGGCCCACTCGGCTCGGGCATGGTCGACATGTTCTGCGACCGCAAGCACGGTCGCGAGGAGGTCAAATACCCGCACGAGAGCACGGAGCCGATCCTCAAGGACACGTACGGCGTCATCGTCTACCAGGAACAGGTGATGCGTCTCGCCAACGTGGTGGCGGGATTCTCCATGAACAAAGCAGACAACCTCCGCAAGGCGATGGGCAAGAAGAAGCTCGACGTCATGCTGAAGTACAAGCAGCAGTTCATCGACGGCGCCGTCGAGTTAGGTCACAAAGCGAAATGGGCACAGGATCTGTTCGAGACGATCGAGTTCTTCGCGGGCTACGGGTTCAACAAGTCACACTCAGCCGCGTACGCGCTCCTGACGTTCCAGACTGCTTACCTGAAGGCGCACTACCCGCTGGAGACACTCGCCGCCAACCTCACGATCGAAAGCACGAACTCGGACAAGGTGAAGGAGTTCATCGATGAGGCGCGGCTCGGCGACACCAAGATCCATCCGCCGGACATCAACGCGTGCCGCGGGTTCTTCGACGCGCGAGGCACGACCGTGTTCTTCGGCTTGCGGGCCGTGAAGGGTGTCGGCCAGAAGATCGCCGACGCGATCGGCGACGAGCGGCTCGCGAATGGTGATTACACGTCGATGGTCAACTTCTGCGAACGCCACGACCCGACGATGCTCAACAAGACGGCGCTCGAGGCACTGTGCAAGAGCGGTGCCTTTGACTGCCTCGGGGACACCCGCAAGTCAGCGCACGCCAGCCTGGAAGTCGTACTCCGGTCGTCTGCACAAGCCCGGGAAGATCTTCGGCGCGGACAGGGGCAACTCTTCGGGTTGCCGGACGAGCGCTCTTCGGCCCAAAACGACGACGATGGCAGCGCGAACGGTTCGGCGAAGAAGGACGAATGGTCAGACGCCGAGAGGTTGGCCTGCGAGAAAGCCGCGCTCGGTTTCTACCTGTCCGGACACCCGTTCGACAAGATCGGCGGGCTGCTCAGCAGCATCGCGGGCCATGACTCCGAGAGCGTGATCGCGGATGAGTCCGGCGACACGCTTCGCATCGCCGGCATGATCTCCGGGCTGCGCATCATGCAGATTCGCCAGGGACGCAACGCCGGGAAGAAGATGGCGCGATTCCAGCTGGAGGATCTCAAGGGCATCCTGCCCGTGACATGCTTCGCCCGCGCGTACGAGAGCCTCGGGAACATCCTCGCGGACGACGAGATCGTCTTCCTCAAGGGTCGCCGCGACACCAAGAGCGACGACCCGGCGCTGCTCCTCGAGGGGGTCGAACGATTCCAGTCGGTCATCCGCTCCGAGCTCGACGCGATCGTCGTACGCCTCCCCGCCGATCGGGTCAGCGGCGAGATCCTCGACACAGTGAGTCAAGCCGTCGAGCGCCACCACGGCCCCCAAAAGCTCCTGTTGGAGATCGAGGAGGACGACGGCGTGGTCGTCATCCGCGCGGACGGAAGATTCGGGGTGCAGATCACCCAGGATCTACTCGAGGAACTCGTCCAGGTGGTCGGCGCGAACCAACTGTCCTTCACGCGACGGTAGATTCCCGCGGGACGGGACACGCGGAAACCTCGATACAGCGGGCCAGGCCCTACTCGTCGTCGTCGTCGTCGTCGTTGTCGTCGTTGCCGGTTTCGCCAGCGTTGAGCTGCGACGCGAGGACATTGTTGTCGACCAACTCGAAGATCGCCTTCTTGCCGCCGTCACCGATGCGGTAGCCGCTGAGTCGCAGCGTGCGCGTATAGCCACCCGGACGGTTCGCGTAGCGCGGTCCGAGCTCGTCGAACAACTTGCGCACGGCTTCCTTGTCTCTCAGGATCGACATCGCGCGCCGGATGTTCGCAAGGTTCTTCGTCTTCCCCAGCGTGATCATCTTCTCCACGTTGCGGCGGACAGCCTTGGCCCGATCGAGGGTCGTGACAACCCGTTCATGCATGATGACCGAGCACATAAAGTTGCTCCGCATCGCAGTCCGATGGCTCGAACTGCGGTTCATCCTCTTCTTTGCGTTCCGGTGTCTCATCGTTCGTTTCTCTGTCGTTGTCCCAGCCGGCGCCCGGAGGGCTAGGCGGGGGTCGCGTCCTCGGCGGACATGCCCAGGCCGAGACCGAGGGCGGAGAGCTTGTTCTTCACTTCCTTCAGCGAGGTCTTGCCGAAGTTGCGAACCTTCAGGAGGTCTTGTTCGCTGAGGATTACGAGCTCCCGAATGGTCAGGATGGCCTCGGAGTCGAGGCAGTTCTTGGAGCGGACCGAGAGGTCCAGCATGTCGACCGACTTCGAGAGCAGGTCGTCCATCTCACGCTTCTTCGCGCCCTCATCGCCCTCAGGCGCAAGCACGCCACCTTCGACGGCGAGGTCTTCCTTCGTCTCGAAGTACTGAACGAAGGGGTTGAGGTGCTTGCGGTAGATCTTGCTGGCTTCGACGAGCGCCATCTCGGGCGAGACCGAGCCGTCCGTCCAGATCTCGAGGACCAGGCGGTCGTAGTTCGTGAACTTGCCGACGCGGGTCGCTTCGATGCCGTAGCGGACGCGGTAGACCGGGCTGAAGATCGAGTCGACGGGGATGATGCCGACTTCCATGTCGTCCGTGACGTTGTCGTCGGACGTAACGTATCCACGCCCCTTCTTGACCTGGATCTCGCAGTGGAAGCGGACGTCGTCGGTCAGCGTCGCGAGCTTGAGGTCGGTGTTCACGACATCGACGTTGTGGTCGGTCTCGATGCTCGCGCCCGTGACATCGCCCTTCTCGGCGACATCGATGCGCAGCGTGCAAGGCGCGTCCGTGTGCATCTTCACGCGGAGCTTCTTGATGTTGAGGATGATCTGGGTGACGTCCTCGAGGACACCCGGAATCGTCGAGAATTCGTGGACGACGCCTTCAATCTTCACGGTCGTCACCGCGGTGCCTTCGATCGAAGACAGCAGGACTCGGCGAAGACCGTTGCCGATCGTGGTGCCGAACCCGCGCTCGAACGGTTCGACCATGAACTTCCCGAACGTGTCGGTAGCGGTCGACTCGTCCATCTGGACTCGGGAGGGGAGTTCGAAATTGCGCCAGCGGATACGCATGAATGGGTTCTCCTGAATGTTCTCTTGCGATTATCGCGAGCAGAGTTCGATGATCAACTGCTCGTCGATCGGATGGGGGACGTCCGCGCGTTGCGGCAACTGTACGACCTTCCCGCGCAGTTCCGCGGGACTCGCATCGAGCCAAGACGGCATCGCCTGGCCCTTGTTGACTTCGATGGCCGCCTGGGCCTTCTTCGTGATCTTCTCCTTGCCGACGATCTGGAGATCGTCACCTGCCTTGACCAGGTAGCTCGGCACGCTGCAACGCCTGCCGTTCACCTGGACGTGACCGTGGGCAATCATCTGCCGGGCGTCGAAGCGCGACCGGGCGAGCCCCAGGTTCAGGAGCACGTTGTCGAACCGCCGTTCCAAGAGGATCAGCAGGTTCTCGCCCGTGTTGCCCTTCTGGCGCACAGCCTCGTTGAAGTACTTGCGGAACTGGCGCTCGAGAACGCCATAGATCCGTTTCGCCTTCTGCTTTTCACGCAGCTGACCACAGTAGTCCGTGGTCTTGCGGGGCCGGACATGCATGCCCGGCGGGTAGTCGCGGCGATTGATCCCGCACTTCTCGGAGAAGCAGCGTTGCCCCTTGAGGAAGAGTTTCATCCCCTCGCGGCGACAGAGCTTACAGACACTTCCAGTCAGTCTTGCCATGGTGGTGTATTAGACGCGACGGCGCTTGCGCGGCCGGCAGCCGTTGTGCGGGAGAGGAGTGACATCCTCGATGACCTTGATTTCGACGCCGGCGCTCGAGAGCGCACGGATTGCCGACTCGCGACCCGAGCCCGGTCCGCGAACCTTGACGGCCAACTCGTGCACGCCCATCTTGCGGATCTTGTCCGCGACCTTGGCGGCAGCACGCTGAGCGGCGAAGGGCGTGCTCTTGCGGCTGCCCTTGTAGCCAATCGTGCCCGCCGAGTCCCAGGCGATGACGGCGCCAGCGGTGTCGGTGATCGTAATAATCGTGTTGTTGAACGTCGCCTTGATGTGAGCAATCGCTTTGCCCACGTTCTTGCGCGTCGGTTTCTTCTTGGTTGCCACAGGTTACTTCCTCAGGATTTTCTTATTGGCGACAGTCTTCCGCGGGCCCTTGCGGGTGCGCGCGTTGCAGCGGGTGCGCTGACCATGGACGGGGAGACCGCGACGGTGTCGCAGTCCGCGGTAGCACTGGATTTCCTTGAGCCGGTTGATGTTCTGCAGTAGCTGACGGCGGAGAGGGCCCTCGACCACGTAGTGCTCCTGCAGGTGCGCGGCGATGCGAGCGGCCTCGTCGTCGGACAGGTCCTTCGCCCGCATGTCTGCGGTCATGGCCAGATCAGCCACGACCTTTCGGGCGGTCGTCGTGCCAACGCCGTAGATATAGGTCAGCGCGATCTCGAGGCGCTTCTCGTTGGGAATGTCTACTCCGACGATACGTGGCATGGTTCTCCTCTACTTCCCTTGGCGCTGCTTGTGGCGCGGGTTGCTACAAATCACACGGAGAACGCCGCGCCGCCGGATGATCCGGCAGTTCGAGCACATTCTTCTGACGCTGCTTCTGACCTTCATGGTGATTTCTCTGGGGTTCGATCTCGATTGGGTAGCGTGATCCGTCCTTTGGTCCCGTCGAACGGTGAGACCTCCACTGACACCTTGTCGCCGGGGAGGATGCGAATCAGGTGCATTCGCGCCGCGCCGCTGACGTGGGCGAGGATCTCGTTTCCGTTCTCCAACTGCACGCGGAAGCGGGCGTTGGGCAGGGCTTGTCGGACTGTGGCTTTCTGAATGATGGTGACTTAGATGGTTCCGGGGAAAATTGAGAGGGGGTTCAGGATCACGACTACACAGCCAACTCGCCAAGCTGGTCGAGCAGGCTCTTCTGGACTAGTTCGGGGGAACGATTGGCTTCGATCTCCCGCAGGACTCCCCTGGCACGGTAGTATCCCAGAAGGGGCTCCGTCTGGGTTCTATAGACTTCGAGTCGAGCCATCACGGCCTCTGGACGGTCGTCGGCGCGCTGGGCGAGTTCGCCTTGACACGCATCGCAGACGCCAGCCTGGCTCGGTGGTTTGGATACGACGTTCCAGATCTCCCCGCACTTCGAGCAGGTCCATCTCGCGGTAAGCCGCTGAACCAACTCATCTTGGGGCACCTGGAAGGAGATGACGTGACGCAGTTCCGTCCCGGACTCCGAGAGAGATGCGTCCAACGCCTCCGCCTGGGGGGGTGTACGGGGGAAGCCATCGAGGATCCAAGCCTTTGCGGCGTCGGATCTTTGAATTCTCTCGACGACCATCGCGATCATGACGCCGTCCGGAACCAGGTCGCCACGGTCCATGAACACCTGCGCCTCGCGACCGAGTTCGGTGCCTGCGGTTCGGTGCTCCCGGAGCATGTCCCCGGTGGAGATGTGGAGCACATCGTGGGCCTCAACCACGAGCTTGGCCTGGGTGCCCTTGCCGGCTCCGGGTGCTCCGATGAACACCATGCCACCTGTGAGGTCCAACGACATCGCGTTCAGCCTCGACGCCCCCATCCGCCACCGCCACCGCCACCGCCACCGCCACCGCCACCAGCGGCGCGAGGTGCGTCACCAGCTGCCGGGCCAGACGGCTCGATACCCTCGTAGTTGCGCATCACGAGGAGCGCATTGATCTTCTCGACCAGGTCGAGGGCGACGCCCACGACAATCAGGATGGACGTGCCGCTCATGAAGTAGATCAGGCGGCCCTCCATGCCGGTGAACGTGCCCGCGTCCTGCATGAACGTCGGGAACACGGCGATCGCCGCGAGGAATGAAGCGCCGACGAGCGTGATCCGCTCCATCGTTCGCTCGAGGAACTCGGCGGTGTTCTTGCCCGGTCTGATGCCCGGGATGAACGATCCGTACTCCTTCAGGTTGTTCGCCATGTCGGCGGGCTGGAACATCATGGACGTCCAGAAGAACGAGAAGAAGAAGATCATCCCGGCGAAGGTGGCGACGTACCAGAAGCCCTGCTGGCGACCGAACGTGTCCTCCATCCAGTTCCAGCCGAGGCCCTTCCCGATCATCATCGGGATCATCATGAGCGCGGAGGCAAAGATGATCGGCATGACGCCAGCGCTGTTGACCTTGAGCGGCAGGAAGTGAGCCTGCCCGCCGTAGACCTTGCGACCCTTCGTCTGCTTCGCCTGCCGGATCGGGATCCGCCGCTGGGCCTTGGTCATGAAGACCACCGCCACGACCATGATCCCCCACGTCAGAAGGAACATCAGCAAGCTCTGGAACTGCTCGGTCTTGTTCTTGTTCGACGTCAGGAGGCGGTACATCGTCGGCCAGATCTGGGCGACGATACCGGCCATGATGATCAGCGAGATCCCGTTGCCGACGCCGTTCTCGGTGATCTGTTCACCGAGCCACATGATGAACATCGTGCCCGCGGTCAGCGAGACCATGACCACGATCATGTAGATCGCGTAGTTGTTCTGCACGGCGGCCGAGAGCATCGGCATCTGGGTGTTCGGGGCGTTCTGTGCGAGAACGCCGAACACGACGAACATCGACTGCACGAGACAGATGGGGATCGTCGTCAGCCGGGTGTACTGATTGATCTTGCGCTGACCCGCGGCACCCTCCTTGGAGAGCTTCTCCAGGGTGGGCACGACCTTCGTCAGCAGAGAGAAGATGATGCTCGACGAGATGTAGGGCATCACTCCGAGTGAGAAGAGCGTGGCCTGCTGCAGCTGGGCCCCGGTCATCAGACTCATCATGTTCCGCCAGCCACCACCCGCGGATTCGGCAGCAGCAACGAACGCCTGGTAGTCCACCCCAGGAAGCGGGATGGCGAACCCGATCCTGTAGAGAGCAAGGAACCCGAGCGTGAACAGCAGCTTGCTGCGAATCTCGGGCACTCGAATCAGGTTGGCCAGGGAGATGTTCATCCGTTAGCTCTCGTCGGTCTCCGTTCCGGACTCGGCTGTGGGTGCCGCTTTAGGAGACGTCTCGACTGCCTTGGCAGTACCGGGCGCCGGCTTGTTGCGTGAGGCCGACGGCGCCGTATCTCCCTTCTTCACGAACTTCGGTCGGCGAGTCGGCTGCGGAATGACATCCACGGTGCCGCCAGCGTTCTCGACCTTTTGGCGAGCCGAGGCGGTGATGCCGTCGACCCTCACGGTCAGCTTCTTCGTCAGCTCACCGTTGCCCAGGATCTTGAACAGGTTGGACTTTTCCTTCGACACGAGGCCCGCCGCGAGGACGGCCGCGAGATCCACGGTCGCACCGTCGTCGAACCCGTTGAGCTCGCCGACGTTGATGATCGTGTAGACCTTCTTGAAGTTCTTGTTGTTGAATCCGCGCTTCGGCAGGCGGCGGAACAGAGGCATCTGCCCACCTTCCCAGCCCAGGCGAATGGACCAACCGGAGCGTGACTTCGCACCGTTTTGTCCGCGCCCAGCGGTCTTGCCATGGCCGGATCCAGAACCGCGACCAACGCGGCTGCGTTTCTTGTACTTGAGCCCGCCGGCTTTGACGTCTTCGAGGTTCATTCGTCTGCTACTCCGCTTGATCCAGAGTGACTCCGCGAAGCCGCTCGATGGTTTCCTTCGTCCGCAGCTGAGAGAGCGCGGTAAGCGTGGCCTTGGTCACGTTCAGGGCGTTGGTCGAACCGTAGTTCTTCGTGAGGATGTCACGGATGCCTGCGAGTTCTAGAATCTTCCGGACGGCCTTGCCGGCGATGATCCCGGTGCCGGGGGACGCCGGGATGAGGCGCACTCGCGATGAGCAGAAGACGCCTTCGACCTGGTGGGGAATCGTGGTGCCGACGCGCTCGACCCTCATCAGGCGACGGCGACCGTTCTTGATCGACTTCTCGACTGCGGACGGTACTTCCTTCGCCTTGCCGTAGCCGATGCCGACGTAGCCGTCACGGTTGCCGACGACGGCGAGAGCGCTAAACGAGAACCGGCGACCACCCTTGACCACGGCGGCCGAGCGGTTGATCGCAACGATGTCGTCTTCGACGCCATCGAGCGCGAGCGCCTCGTCGAGATAAACGATGGGATACTGCTTCTTGACCATGGTTTAGAACTCCAGGCCGCCTTCGCGGGCCGCGTCGGCGAGGGCGCGAACCCGGCCGTGATACTTGTAGGAACCGCGATCGAACGAGATCTTCGACACGCCCGCGGCCTTGGCCTTGGTTGCGATCTCGGCGCCGATCTTGGATGCAACCTCGCTCTTCTTGAGACCGGTCAGCGACTCGCGGATTGCCTTGTCGCGAGAAGACGCGGAGGCGAGGGTCTTGCCGGACTCGTCGTCGATCACCTGGCAGTAGATGTTGCACAGGCTGCGGAACACGGTCAACCGCGGACGATCCGAGGTGCCGCGCAGGCGCGAGCGCACGTGCAGCAACTTGCGTCGTCTCAACCGTGCCTTCTTCTTTCCTAGGGATGCCATGATTGCTTCTCTGATTTACTCAGCTCTTGTGACTAAGCGGAACCGAACGCCTTGCCGGCCTTCCGACGAATGGTCTCGTCGGAGTACTTGATGCCCTTGCCCTTGTAGGGTTCGGGCGGGCGCAGCTTGCGGATCCTCGCCGCGAGTTCCCCCACCATCTGCTTGTCGCAACCGCGAATCGCGATGTTGGTGGGATTCTTGAGCTCGATCTCGATGCCCTTGGGCACTTCGAGCGAAACCGTGTGGGCAAAGCCGAGGTTGAACTCGAGCTTGTTGCCCTGCTCCTTGCAGTTGTAGCCG
>CAYYAQ010000115.1:15885-16792 GCA_964469555.1 uncultured candidatus Brocadiaceae bacterium
CTGGATCAGGGCACGGGTCAGACCGTGGAACGCACGAGCCTCACGGTCGGTGTCGGGGCGTAGGCGCTTGACGAGGACCTGCTTCTCCTCGACCTCGACGCCGATCTCAGGTCGGTGGGACATCTCGAGCGAGCCCTTCGGTCCCTTGACGGACACCTTGCCATCGGCGGCCTTGACGGTGACGCCCGAGGGGATGGCGATTGGGGATTTTCCGATGCGTGACATGTGATACTCGACTGTGCTTACTCAGACTGTGCCTACTCAACCGTGCAGAGGACTTCGCCCCCGACCTTCTTCTCCCGACACTCCCGGTCGGACAAGACGCCCTGGTTGGTCGAGACGACGCAGATGCCCAGACCACCGCAGACTTCAGGCAAGTCGTCGATGCCGCGGTAACGGCGGCAACCGACCTTGCTGAATCGATTGATGTGTGTGATGACGTGTTCGCCCTCCGGCCCGTACTTCAGGCCGATCTCGACGACGCCCTTGGCACCGTCGGAATGCACCGTGTATTTCTCGATGAAACCCTCGCGCTTCAGCGTATCGAGAATGTTCACCTTGATCTTGCTCGCCGGAACGACGCAGGACTCGGCGCGATTACGGTTTGCGTTGCGGATGCGGGTCAACAGGTCGGCGATCGGGTCAGTGTTCATGATCTGTATGTCTCCGCTACCAGGATGCCTTGCGAACGCCGGGGATCTCGCCCTTCAGGGAGAGATCCCGAAAGCAGACTCTGCAGATCCCGAACTTGCGGTAAAACGCACGCGGTCTGCCGCACAGACCACACCGGTTGATCTTCCGGGTGGAGAACTTCGGCTTGCGCGCAGCCTTGTTGATCAGGCACTTCTTGGCCATGGGTAGTCTTCCTGTCTTCCTGTCGGGTTACTTCCTGAAAGGAACACCGACG
>CAYYAQ010000116.1:0-16329 GCA_964469555.1 uncultured candidatus Brocadiaceae bacterium
GACGCCGGGCACGGGGCAACAGCACGACGAAGTCAGGTCCGATTCCATGACCGCCTGCAGCGGCGCGTAGTCATCGACGAACAACGTCGAAGTCTTTGGGCCCAGGTACAGCTGGAACTTCAGGCTCTCGACCTCATTCGTCACCGGCACCACGAGCGTCAGGTCGCAGTGGATCTCCGGAACCGAGTCCTGCTCGATGATGTAGGCGTCTTTATTGCCATCCCTCTCGAAGGGGATCACCCTTTCGGTCGACGGCCAGTTTGTCGTCGCGACACCCTTCACCGCGCTGCGCGTGTCTTCGTCTGCCGGAAGAAGCAGACCGCCGAAGAACCGGTTGGTCGTGCCCGCGAACTCGAACCGGTCGCTGATGCCGACGGCGAGCAGCGTCGCGTTCATGGCGCCCGAGGCCTGGATCATTCTCAGCTTCTGCTCACCCCCGACGTCGACGAGCATGCCCACGGCCCCTGCCGGGTTCTGGAACACACGCGCGCGCCTCGGATTCCAGAGCTGCACGCCGCGTATCCGCACGTCGTAGCTCGACGGCGCGTTCACGCGATCACCGGCGACCCTGAGGTTGATGTCGATTTCGAGATGGCGAGCGCCCGGGACGTAGCGGAACACCTTCTCGAGGACCAGGTTGTCCTTCGGGAGGTTCAGCGTGAAGCGGACCTCGCTATCACCCGGCTGGGGCGTGACGCACTCCCACAACTGGTGCTTGTCGCCGTCATCGATCGCCTTGCTAAAGCGCGCCTTGCCACGCCCCTCCAGGACGAGGCCGTAGTCCCACGACCTCTTGCCCGGCTGGACGTCGGGATACGCCGGCACGATCGGGTAGTAGTCCCTGTCCTCGAGGGCTGCTGGATTCTCCTTCGCCAGCTTCGCCGCGGCGGGCGTCGCGAAGTGGTCGTTCATCAGGACGGCGATGATCCCCGCGCCGTAACGCGAGAAGTAGACCTGGAATCCATCGGGCTCGCCATCCATCGGCAGCGTGCCGAACGTGTGCCTTATCGGCTCGACGTTCGAATCGAATTCGTGCGTTTCCTGGGCCTTGATCGCCGCCTGAACGTCGGGCTGCTGCAAGCTCGGATCCGCGATCGGCACCGACGCCTTCTTCTCGTCGTCCGGCCCGTTCGCAAAGAAGAGCAGATACACCAAGGTGGCGATCAGGATGGGGATCAGAAACCCTGTAAACTTTCGCTCCATGAGTGTCGTCGTCGCGGGGAGTGCCTATCGACCCACGGCCAAGCGGTCCGCGAGGTAGTCGGGCAACTCGGGGACGGCCCAGATCTTTCGTTGAACCGCCTCGATATTGTAGGCCACCCGATGGAATCCGATGGTCGAGCCATCGAAGGTCACGAACGACGCACGCGGATCTCCGTCGCGGGGCTGCCCCACCGAGCCGACATTGACCATAGCTCGTTCGTCGCCAAGGGTGTAGCAACCGCCGATCTGGTCGGGCGGGAGGAATCCTCCGCTCTCGGGATAGACACCTGGGACGTGGCTGTGGCCCACAAAGCAGACCTGCGCCCCATCGAACAGCTCGAAGCAGCCCGACATCTTCTCCCGGTCCTCTGCGTCCTGAGGAACCATGTACTCCTTGATCGGGTCCCGCGGCGAGCCGTGAACGAGCAGGAAGTTGTCCTTCCGGTATCGCTCCTTCATGTCGCCGACGAAGTTCCACATGGTCATGTTCTCCACGCGATCACAGTCCTTGCGGTTCAGTTGATCGCGGGTCCAGTCGAGCGCTGCCCGCGCCCTCGGATTGAAGTCCGAGGCGTAGAACATCGACCCGTGTTCGTGATTCCCCATGATGCTGAACTCGCACATTTCCATGATCGTGCGCAGCGTGTCGCGAGGTTCGGGGCCGTACCCGATCACATCCCCGAGGCAGAGGAAGCGGGTCGCCCCGACCTCCCTCGCCTTCTGCAAGACCTGCCCGAGAGCCTCGGTGTTGCTGTGGATATCGGATATGAAGGCGAACATCGGCGGGGGAACGTACCGGGCTCCACCGCCGGTGGCAAAGCAGCACTGACTATAATCAGCCCTCATGATCAGCCCCGATCGACCACGTTGAGACCGACATCCCCCGACATAGCGGATTGCGACCCTCCGGTCTGGATCCTGACAGGACCGACAGCAGCCGGGAAGACGAGTCTCGCCCTCGAACTGGCGGAGATCGAGGACCTCGAAATCCTGTCGATGGACTCCATGGCCGTCTACCGCCGCATGGACATCGGCACCGCGAAACCATCGCCTGCGGAGCGGGCGCGAATCCCCCACCACCTGCTCGATCTCGTCGAACCAAGCGAGGACTTCGACACGAATCGCTGGTGCGCCGCCGCACAATCGGCGGTGGCTGACATTCGCTCTCGCGGCAAGAGGCCGCTCTTCGTCGGTGGCACCCCGCTCTACCTGATGGCGTTCTTCAAGGGCATGGTGCAGGGACCGTCGGCGATGCCCGAGATCCGCGATCGGCTGACGGCTCGAGAACAGGAGACCCCCGGCTGCCTCCACCGAGAACTCATCGAGAAAGACCCCGAGGCCGCGGAGCGAATCCACGTCCACGATCTCAAGCGACTGGTGCGCGCTCTCGAATACCACGAGGTGACGGGCGAGAAGATATCCAGCCGACGCGGGCAATTCGACTCACCCGATTGGCGCGTCCCGTGCCGGATCGCTGCGGTGCGGCGGGAACGAGAACAGCTGCACGACCGCGTCAAACGCCGCACCATCACCATGCTCGACGACGGACTGCTCGACGAGGTCACCGCGATCCGCGACGACTGCGGCTTCTCGAAGACCGCGGCCGCGGCCATCGGCTACGCCGAGTGCCTGCGCCACCTCGACGTGGGATACAAGGACCTCGAGGAGTTGCGGAACATGATCCGCCGCAGCACGCACGGGTTGATCCGCCGGCAGACGACGTGGCTGCGGCGCATCCCGGAAGTGCAGTGGATCGAGGCCGACACGAGAGCGGAGGCCCTCCGCACGATCCTCCTGCCAATCGGCGGGAAGAGTTGATCGAGATCGACCCCTGCGACAAGATCCAACTCCACTCTGAAGGCTATTGCCGCAACGGAACGCATGAAGAGACTGATCACTGCCCTGACATTCCTTTCCGTCTTTGGGATCACCACCGCACCGGGCTTCGCGCAAGACGACGGGGCGGACAAACCGGTCCGCAAGCAACTCAAGGAACCGGGAACGTCAGAGAAGATCGACGACGTGTTCGGCGAGATCATTCGCCTGCTCACGCTCTACCCGTTCCACAACATCGCGCCGTGGTTCGGACTCGATACGGACCCGCAGTACCTGAGCGTCGGCGAGAGCGGAGACCCGCGCGTAGAGCCCACCACGTTGGAGGGACACACCGGCGCGGTGCAGAGCGCGATCTTCACTCCCGACGGATCTCGCGTGCTCACGCTCGGGGCGGACAAGACCGCCCGATTGTTCGACCTGCGCGGGAAGGAGATCCTTTCGCAGCCCCACGACGCCGCGCTGACCGGCGCCGCGATTTATCCGGGCGGCGGCGAGTTCGTGACGACGACCGCGAATGGCCAACTGCGAATCTTCCAGGAGAAGACGGAGAACGGGAAGAAGAGTTGGAGCGAGACGATCAACATCAAGGCCCACGACGACCAGATCGTGGCGGTCGTGTACTCACCCGACGGCGTCTGGCTCGCGACCGCCGGAGAAAACGGTGTCGTGCGCCTCTGGGACAAGATGGGCCAGAAGGAGTGTGAGTTCACGGACGCGAAGCAGGGCGTCCGCAACATCGCGATCTTCAAGTCGACGGAGATCGCGAACCGGCTCTTTGATTTCGTCTTGATCCTCGACGGCGCCAACACCATCCACATCTTCACGACGGATGGCTGGGCGGGCGAGAAGATCACCGGGCTGTCTGTCCGCAACATGGAGATCGGTCCCAACGGCAAGCACATCCTCGTGCAGATCGGCGACCGTGAGTTCAAGCTCTACACGATCGATGGCAAGGAAACCGGCACGGTCGTGTTGCCGAGCGACGTCACCGTCGTGCGCAAGGGCATGATCGAAGGTGACAGCGGCGTCGAGGTCGAGTTGCTCGACGACAAGGGGACGAAGCGCTGGTTCGACGTGGCAGGCAAACAACTCCGCTCCGCCGAGAATGCCACAACCATCAGCGACGGCTTCTACTTCGACACGAGCGAGGGAGTCAATTCCGTCACCCTGAAGAGCCTCCACGGCGACAAGGTGTGGGTCCTGAAGGGCCACTCGGGCAAGATCAATACCAGTTCGTTCTCGTCTGACGGCACGCGGGCGGTGACGACATCCGACGACGGCAAGGCCATCATCTGGGAGTGGTTCATACGCGGCCCCGGCGGTAACACGGTCTCCACGGACATCCCGTTCGTCGTCTTGTGGCTGGTGATCGCCTCGGTGCTGTTCACGATCTACATGAAGTTCGTGAACTTCCGGATGTTCGGCCACGCCATCCAGGTCGTGCGCGGGAAGTACAGCAACCCCGAAGACACCGGCGAAGTCAGCCACTTCCAGGCTCTGTCCTCGGCTCTATCCGCGACGGTCGGCCTCGGCAACATCGCCGGCGTGGCGATCGCGGTCTCGGTCGGCGGGCCCGGCGCGACGTTCTGGATGATCGTCGCCGGCCTGCTGGGCATGACGCTGAAATTCACCGAGTGCACGCTCGGTCAGATGTTCCGCAAGGTCGACGACCAGGGTCGCGTCTCGGGCGGCCCCATGCACTACCTGAAGGAAGGGCTGCAGCAAAAGGGCCTCGGCGTCCTCGGCGTGCCGGTCGCGATGATCTTCACGGTGTTCTGCATCGGGGGCAGCGTGGCTGGCGGCAACGCGTTCCAGGTCAACCAGTCCGGCGACATCCTGAAGGGTCAGGTACCGTTCTTCGCCGAGTACCCGTGGGTCTACGGCGTCATCCTCGCGGTGATGGTCGGGATCGTGATCATCGGCGGCATCAAGCGCATCGCGCAGACGGCCGAGAAAATCGTCCCCACGATGTGCGGCGTCTACGTCCTCGCGGCGATGACGATCCTCGTGATGAACATCGACAAGGTCCCCGGCGCGTTCGGCACGATCTTCAGCAGCGCGCTGAGCGGCGACGCGGTCTACGGTGGCGCCCTCGGCGCGTTGATCTTGGGTTTCCGCCGCGCTGCGTTCTCAAACGAAGCGGGCGTCGGCTCGGCCTCGATCGCACACTCGGCCGCAAGGACACCGTATGCCGTGCGCGAAGGGATCGTGGCGTTGCTCGAGCCGTTCATCGACACCGTGGTGGTGTGCACGATGACGGCGCTCGTGATCGTGATCACCGGCGTCTACGCCAACCCGGAGTACGCCGACCTGGTGGCGGGGAACAACGGCGCCGGCCTGACGGCGAAGGCGTTCGACTCAGTGCCGCTCCTCGCAGGTTGGTTCCCGTGGGTCCTCATGGTGGCGGTGATCCTCTTCGCGTTCTCGACGATGATCTCGTGGTCGTACTACGGCGAGCGGTGCTGGACGAATCTGTTCGGCCAGAAGTCGTCGATCTACTTCAAGATCATCTTCCTGGCCTTCACAGTCCTCGGGTCGGTCGTCACCGCGACGAACGTCCTCGAATTCGGTGACGTGATGATCCTGCTGATGGCGTTCCCGAACATCCTCGGTCTCTACTTCCTCGGTGGACTCGTGAAGTCCGACCTCAAGGAGTACGAGGAGAAGAAACGGAACGACGAGTTCAAGGCCTACAAGTAGCGTCGTGAGCACCGAAGCTCTCGAGCCGTACTTGCGGGCCCTGCTCGAAGAGAACCAGAAACTCAACCTGACCGGCATCCGGGATCTCGAGCAGGCCCGGGTGCTGCATGTCCTCGACAGCCTCGCGATCGCCGGGTTGGGCCTCGCTCCGACAAGCTGCCTGGACCTGGGGACGGGAAACGGTTTCCCCGGCGTCGCGCTGCGCGTGCTCTTTCCCGACGCCGAAGTCACGCTCATCGACCGCACCGCCAAGAAACTCGACGCCATCCAGCGGGCCCTCGAAGTCGCTCAGCTCCGCGGCATCAGCACGGTGCACGTCGACGCCGCGATCGCAAGACGCACCCACCCCGAACTCCTCGCGCGGTTCGATCTGATCGCTGTACGCGCCGTCGGTCGCCCTGCGGCGGTCGCTGCGCTCGCCGCCCCGTTGTCCACCGCAGATGGCCAGCTGGTGCTGTGGCTCGACGAGGGAACCGAGCCCCCCGAAACGCTTCCCGACTTCGCGTTCGTAGCCGCACACGACTACGAGTTGCCCCAGCCCGCTTCGCGGCGACGACGACTCGCTCTCTACGCCGCGCGCTGACGAGCCGCTATTTCCTTCGCTCGCGCCGGCTCGCCTTGACGACCTGCGTCCGCACTGCCTCGAGCACTGCCTCGAGCACTGCCTCCACATGCGTCCAAACACTGAGGTGCTCCCGGTAGGTCGCGAACAACGGGGTCGGCGGCAGCAACTCGAACGGCAGCCGTTTCAAGACCTACCCGTCGCCAAACCGGCGCGCGAAGACGTCGGGCAACGCGGCGAGCATGTGACCCTGCGCACACACTTCACAACCGAGATGCATGTGCGAGACGCGCATGCCGATCGAGCGCGGAAGGTCGGGAGGCCAGCCCTCGTAACCACCCGAGACCGTCGGCGCCACGAACTCGTGCTCGATGATCTGCTCCGGCGTGACCTTGCGCTTGCCGTACAGCGGATGACCCGGACCGCAGGAGACGATGCGGCGCGTCCTCGACCGGGTCCAGTCCGACGTGAAGATGCAGCCCGGGATGCCGCCGATGGATCTCTTTCAGGCCGTCGATTACGTGGTGCGTCGCGAATCCGGGACTCAGGATGAACAGTGATCCTCGGGGCGTCGTGTCCTGCAGGTCGGCGAGACCCTTGTGGACGAGCCGCATGCCATCGTGGACGGCAGCGAGGAAATCCTCGCCCTGGTCCGTGAGTTTGATGCGACGACCCTCGCGCCGGAAGAGCTTCTGACCCAGGTGCGCTTCGGGACAGCGCCGGCGCGGTAACGTTGAGCTCGCGGGACGCGGTCGGCAGGTGTTGCGACTCGGCCACCGCCCGAAAGGCCGGCAACCAGTTCCAGAAGGGGACGAGACGGCGAAGAGGTTGCATGACGGGCCCCGAAGGGTTCTCTCACCATTCAACAGAGCTGAACGTGCACGACCCACCGTTCGAATGGGATGCACGGACGTTTCTCGCCCGGTATCTAACGCCGCGCCGAGTCGAACTTCGCCTCGCCCCGCGTGGCCGTCGTCCGGTCACCGACCAGTTCGATCACCACAGCATCATCGAGACGCACGCGGTGGCCGCCCTTGATCGACTCGACCACAGCCTTGAATTCGACGGTGTCCGCAGATCGATGCGGGCGGATCACCGTGACGAAGGTCATCTCCTTCGTAGGCGTTGGCGTCGTCGCCGTCACGTGGTGCTCGGTCAACGCGGCCCGTTTCCGCGGCGGCGGGTCGAACTTGTCGGTCTGCGCGAACCCGAGTTTCTCCGGCACGAGCCACTTCACGGTGCAAGCCGCGTTGCCCCGAACGATTCGTGCGGATCCGTCCTCGAGCTTCATCTCATCGATGGCGTGCAACCACCACTCGAACTTTCGCGGCTTGTCGCTGTTCAGGGTGTCGTGGATGACGATGTAGTCCGGTTTGACGAAGAGAATCCTGCGCGTGAATCGCGAGAGGTCAGGGTAGGCCTCTCCCGCCTCACCGACGACGTAGTCGAACTCCGCGCTCGTCGAGAACGCTGTGATCGCGCCCTTTGCCTTCGCCGAGTGCACGAGCTGGCCCTCGCCGTCGGCCGTGATGCAGTTGGTCGACCGCGTGCTCCACATCCACTTCGTGTGATGCTCGCTGCCGTAGATGTCGCGCTTCCCCGTCCGGATCAACAGGCGTTCTCCGAACGCGTACAACAGGAACGAATTCTGCGCCTCGTAGCCGTGACTCTGCGTCCCGAAGGGACTGCTCTTGAACACGACCTGCACGTTGTCCTTCGCGCCGAGAAGAGTGTGGTTCAGCACGGCGAGTCCCGTCCCGCGGAACAACTTCGATGTCGGCAACCCCTTGGGTTCTTCAGCCTTCACAAGGTCCGTCATCTGGCGCAGCACGCCGATGAACCCCGGCTCGGAGGGAATCCCGCCCTGCCTCGCGTGCCACTCCCAGTGCCCGTTCTTCGCGGCCTGGGCAAAGCGACGCATCACCGCGCCGTAGCTCCCCGAGCCCAACTTCGCGGTCTGGTCGCCGAACCCCCCACCGGTCGTGCCGGGCGTCTGCAGGTAGAGGATCAGATCCCCGACCTTGCTGAAGAACGGCTTGCCATAACTGTCGACACCGTACGCAGACTTCTGGACGTCCGCCCACCACATGAACCGGTTGAGGTAGCTGCGCCAGTAGGCCAGTCCCTCGTGCCAGCCGCCATCCTCGTCACTCCAAGCCGGATAGACCGCGCCGAAGACACGCGACGCGAACCACACCCACTCCTCCGCCGCATCGACATCACCGAATAGCGCGATGCCGACTTCGCCGAGAAAGTGCCAGGCGCGGTTGTTGTGGCTGCCGTAGGGTCGGAAGAGGTGGCCGGGCGCGAGGTGGCGGTACATGTCCCCACCCCGCACCGAGAGGATTTTCTGGCAAGTCGCCCGCTCCGCCTTGGTCAGCGATCCGTGCAGGAACGTGTAGGTCCGCGCGAACCAGTAGGCGTAGGGCATCGCCGCCTCGTCGTTGGTCTTGAACCCCGTCGAACCCTTCGGATCCCACTTCGCGACTTCGAGCAGAAGCCGCTTGCTGACCTCGGCGTGACGTTTGTCACCGGTGATGTGCGCGGCGAACGCGAGGTCGGCAGCCGCCGACAACGCCCTTATCGTCTTGACCCGGTTGCCCCACCAGATCTTCCGCCAGGCCTCGCTCCTCGGAATGGTGCCCTTCGGGTAGCCATCTGGTTCCTTCGTAGCGGGCGAATCCGCGTGCAAGGTCTCGCATCTCTCGAGAAGCGCGACGAAGGCCTTGCGGGCAGGCGAGTTTGATTTCTCATCCGTGAGTTTCTTCTTCAGCGCGGGGACTCCCTCAGGCCGCACGAACAGCCGCGGGTGCTCTCTTGGCAGGCGCTCCTTGATCTCCTCGCGGCTGGGCATCACGAAGACCTTGGCGTCTTTCATGATCACGATCCTGCGCGTCTTGCTCCAATCCGAAGTCCCGTCCTTTGTCGTGACGCGGAAGTGCCAGTACCACGTCCCGGGCGCGAGATCCGCGGCGGGGCAGTACACGGGGTACGTCACCGTCGCGTTTTGCATGCCGATCGTGAACGCCGGACTGAGCGAGGCCTGCCACTTGTATTCCCTCGCGCCCTTGTGCGGTCGCCACACGAATGCCGGAGGGTTCGTGTTGATGGTCGCTCCATCCACGGGACGCTGTCCCCATTCGCCCGGCGCACGCGGTCGCTCGTCGAGAACCGGTCGCTGCGCCGAGGCCACTGACGCAACGCACACCAGTGCGGAAAGCGTGCGCAGAAGTTCATCCAAGGGGGCAGGCATCGGGCTGCCAGGATACCCCGCGACGCCGCTGGTCATCAGAGCACCCCCCGGTTAAACGACGCGACCGCCTGCCCCAACGGGGGCCGACGGTCCAGCTCGGGAGCCTCTTCGCCGTTCGATTGTTCCAGAGTTTCCTCCGGACCGCGATACGCTAGCGCGCGACGGTCGTCAGAGCGAAGCGCAGGAGGTGGTCGGCGTAGCCGGTGTCGGACTCGTAGTTGACGTACGGGTCGCTCGGTGAGTAGTTGAAGAAGTGGCGGTCGATGAACACGCCGACGCTGCGCAGGTCGCGACCGAACGCATTCGCGCGACCGGACTGGCGGCGGCGGAGGTCGGTGAAGTAGGCGTTGGCCTCGTAGCTGTTCGCGAGAGCGGCCACGTCCACGATGTCGCGGGAAGATTGGTCGGAGGTGACACCAGAGCCCTGGCCTTCCCAGGAGACTGAGCAGGCGGGCAGGCAGCAGAGCAACAGGAGGAGTGCGAGATTACGCATTGCGGCGATTCCTTCGTGCGAAGTTCGGGGTCTGCAAAGCCAAACCCCGGCGGGAGGGGATGACGTGAGGGGGGACACGTAAGAGGGACGATCAGCCGATCGCAGCGACCAAACAGAGCCGTCGGTCACGACCGGGCGGGGCAAAGTAGCGGGCCTAAGTCGGTTTCGCAACCGGCTTTTCACGAGCCAGGGGGAACGACGCGAGGAAAGCGGCGACGGGCCTGGAGATGGCCGCGACCGTTTTGTAGCGTGGCGTCCCAGGCCCTGGCATGCTCCCGGCCCCCCCCGGGAGCCCCCCAGACAACTCCATCCCTCATCACCGCTTACGCTGAATGAACATGAGTGCCCCGCGGATTGACGGACCGCCGACTCAAACCGGTCTGCTGGTGTTCGGTGGGGCATTTGACCCGCCGCATCGAACCCACCGCAAGATTCTCGTGGCGGCACTGTCGGCTCTGCCCGCGGATCGTGCGGTCGTGCTGCCCGCGGGGCGGCACCCCTTGAAGGGAGACCGGATCACCGCCCCGGACGCCGCGAGGCTGGAATTGTGCGAACTGGCGTTCGGCGACCTGCCGGGGGTCACGGTGCGCGACCTGGAGATGCAGCGCGAGGGCGTCGCCTACACCGTCGAGACGCTGCGGGAACTCGCCTCGGAGTTTCCCGGGCGACGGTTGTTCCTCCTGATCGGGTCGGACAACCTGCGGATCCTCGACCACTGGCACGACCATCACGCGCTGCTCGAGCTCGCGACGGTCGTCACGGTCCTGCGGAGCGGTCAGCCCATCGATCGGGCGAGCCTGGAAGCGCAGGATCTGACAGCGACGGAGATCGATGATCTGCTCTCCTGGACCATCGACGCCGGCGCGGACGACGTCTCCGCCACCGCGATCCGCGCCGCGGTGCACGCTGGCGAGAATCCTGCAGAATTGGACGAAAGGGTGGCAGACCGGATCCGCGCCTTGGGTCTCTACACCTCCTGATGGAACCCTGGTTCGCAGCACCCGCAAGCTTCCTCCTGCTCGTGCTCGGCGTGTACTGCCATCGCAACTGGCTGGCGTTGTTTCCGGAGGATCCGCCGGGCACCGGACGCCATCAGCACGTGGTTCCGATGCCGATGGCCGGGTGGGTACCAACAGTCGTAGCGATCGCGGCGTTCGCGTACTTCGGCGAATCAGAGTGGATCGCCGGCGGCGTGGCGCTGGCAAGCCTGACCGGATACCTGGACGATCGTGGCAAGTCGATCGGGCGGGAGATGACCTGGCGGGTGAAGGGCGGAGTACTCGCCGCGGCGACGGCGCTCGCACTGGTCGGCGCGGCGGAACAACTCCAGCCGGACCCCGTTTCGCTCATCGTCGCGTTCCTCTGGCTGTTCGCCGTGACCAACGCGGTGAACTTCATGGACAACACCAACGGGGTATCCGTGACGCTCGGATCCATGGGCCTGCTGCTGATCAGTCAGGGCGAAGGCGTGTTGGCGTTCGTCGGCTTTGCTTTCCTCGGCTTCGTTCCGGCGAACTGGCCGCGACCGAGGGTGTTCCTGGGCGACAGCGGCTCTCTCGGACTGGGTCTCTGCCTCGGGTGGGCCACGCTGCGCACGGTCGAACACCCGTTCACCTGGCTGGCCATCGCGCCCATCGCGCTCTTCGCGCTGGACTTCACCCAGGTGATCCTCGCGAGGCTCGTCCTCGGCATTCCACCCTGGCTCGGCGACCGTCGCCACATCACCCACATCTCGATCAATCTGGGTCTGCCACGGGTGTTGGTCGCGCCGTTGTTCGCCGCCATCGGCTACACCATCTTTCGGGTCGCCGTCTGACGGACAGCGAGACGTCAGGCGCGTCGGATGGTCGCGGTGGCGAACGCGTCGTCGACGAAGTGCTCCTCGCGGCGACCGCAGAGCTGCTCGAGGGTGACCGATTGGACGCGTTCGAGATTCCCGAACGGGGCGATGCGCTCGAGCGCCTCCTTGGCGTGGCGGAAAGCCATGCCCTTCACGGACGCGAACGAACGCACGTAGCCGCCGAGGACCTTGCGGCGGACCCGTTGCAGGTGGTCCTCGCCGATCTCCGCACGATCTGTGTCGTACATCACGCCCTTGAGTGCCTCGACCGCTGCGTCGGGATCGTCGCACTCGCAACCAACCGCGGTGACGCCAAAGTTGGGCTCGGACATGTAGTTCGCGCTGAGCGTGTCGTCGACCAACTCCTGGCGGCGCAACTCCTCCCGAAGGTCGCTCGACGAACCGAACAGGCTGTCCAGGAGGATGCGGCTCAGCAGGTTTCGTTCGAGACGAGCTTCGGGATTCTTCAGGAGCGTCCGGTCCTTGAAGCCGAGCAACGCCCTCGATCTCGACACCTCGAGCTCACGCCTACTGTTCGATCCATCCACGGGACCGAGATCCTCGGGACTCCGCCGTTGCGGAGCACTCCTCGAGGGCAGCGTGCACGCCTCGGCGGCGTCGAGCACCACTTCTGGATCGACGGGTCCGGCCACCGCCATCGCTGCGTTGCCCGTGCAGTAGAACGCGCCGTAACACGCGAGCAATTCCTCGGCGGTGATCTCCTGGATCGAGGGCACCGTCCCCCCCACCGGATGGCGCACGGGGTGCTCCTTGTAGAGGCAGCCGAGGAAGTCGAAGAACCCGCGGTAGTCCGGGTTGTCCTCGTACATCCGGATTTCCTGTTCGATGATCCCGCGCTCTTTCTCGACGTTCTCGGGCGTGATGTGCGCATTGCTCACGAGGTGCACGAGGTCGTCGAGGTTCACGCGAAACTGGTCGGTCCCGGTGAAGTAGTACGTCGTCTGCGCAAAACCGGTCATCGCGTTGACCCGCGCGCCGCGTCGCGCAAACCGATCGAAGGCCTGAAGCTCCTCATCTTCGAACAGCTTGTGTTCGAGGTAGTGGGCGACGCCCTCCGGACTGCGGTGCAACACGCCATCGACCTCGAATCCGAGATCCGTGCTGCCGTACTCGAACGTGATCACCGCGGCGGTCTCGTGAAACCGGTCGGTCGGGACCACGCGAACCGGCAGCCCATGGCTCGTTTCCGCGAGCCACACCTCCTCGCCCAGGACCGGATCTTCGATCTTCTGGAATCGATCACTCATCGGGCTATCTCCGGTTCGGATGGCGCGGGCACTTCGGACGGCGCCAGAAGATACGAGTAGTCAAGCTGCATCCCTTCCACGCTCGACGCGACCTGCTCCGCGGTGACGCCTTCGTAGCTCTCGAACAGATCTGCCGGCGTGCGATCCAAGCCGAGGTTCCACTGGTCTTCGACGAAGCGCACGTGCGAACGGACCGTGTCCGTCAGCGACGTGATCGACGAGAGGATGCCGGCGCGCGCAGTCGCGAGTTCTTCGGTCGTGAAGTCGCCGGACGCCAGCGCCGCGAACTGGCGCAGCGTCTCTTCCTCCACTGCTGTCCCCGCGGTCTCGTCGAGACCCACGTTCACGGTCAGCAGACCCTTGTGGCGATCGAGAGCCGCCTGGGCGTAGTAGGCGAGCGAGCGTTTCTCACGCACCTCGCGGAAGAGCCGCGAATGCGGGCCGCCGCCGAGCATGTTCGAGAAGACCGCGCGCCCCATCCACACCTTGGGATCGTCGGTCATCGGCAGGCGGAAGATCAGCACCATCTTGCTCTGCTGCAAGTCGACCCGTTCGACACTGGAACGTCGGGCCTGGACCTCGCGCTGAATCGACTTCCGAACCGGCTCGGGTTGCCGATCGGGAAGGTGATCGAGGAATCCGGCGACGCGCTCGAGGAACTGCTCGTCGTCGGGGAGGGCTCCCATCCCCATCACGAGCAGCTCGCCGCGCTGCAAGAAGTCCTGGCGCGCCTGCTCCGGCATCGCCCGGTCCATCGCTTCGATCGCCGCGACGCCACCGTGCTCGGGGATCGACATCGGCTCGCCCTCGCAGGCGCGGGCCAGGGACTGTTGGGCTGCGTAGGCGCCCCGGTCGTCGAACACGGAGCGGGCGTCGTGGACTGCCTGGCGCTGCTCGCGGGCGAAGATCTCATCGGGAAATCCGTCGCCGTCGAGTCGCGGATGGGCGAGGAACTCGGCGAGAAAACCGAGGCCGTCGGCCAGTTGGTCCGGGCGATCCGGAAGGTAGTCGCCGGCGACGCAGTCGAGACCGAATCGCAGGACGTGCACCTCGCCCTCCTTGCTGGACCCCGGCGCCACCATCGCGCCGTAGAGGGACTCCATCCGTCGCGCCAGCGCCGGCCCGTCCGGATAATTCGCCGTACCCTGCATCAGGAGAACGGGAAGAACCGACCTGGCTGCGGCCCGTTCGTCGAGAGTTCGGCGGGCGGCGAGGTGGATGCAAAACGTCTTGAAACGCGTATCGGGCAGCCAGAGCACCGGCACGCCGGCCACTTCCGTGCGTTTGAATCCCGCGAAGGGCTGGTCCATCGCCGAAGCATACCGGAGGCGATGGCGAACGCATCGTCGCAGGTTGTCTCACTCGCTAGGATATCGTGACCGTGGGGATGGGTATGGTGACCATGATGATTACTCCCGTTGTCGTATTGTTCACGCTGTCGACTCAAGCGGCCAAGCCAAACGACCCCCAACCGCCCGCTAAGCAGTCACCCGTGACAGCGACGGCGAAAGACAAAGTCCAGGAAGGGCGCAAGGCCCTGGCGGCGCGGGTCGCGAAGGCGCATCGCGGCGACAACAAAGAGGTCATCGACCGTTACACGACGACGATCACGATCAAGCCACTCGGCAAGAAGGCGGAGAACGTCGACGTGGAACTCGAGGTCCAGTACGGCGCCAAGATCATCCGAGCGAAGGACGCCGATCCGGTGGAGATGATCCGCTACAAGGTGGGAAAGGGCGACAAGCCTCTGGAGAGGGGCAAGGATCCCCGACCGTGGCAGCGGATCGGGAACCGCGTGACAGGACTGCTGGGCCGCGATGATCCCGAGAGTCGGGCGCTCCTCGACTCGCACACGAGGCTGTGCCGGCAGATGCTCCAGTTTCTCGATGCCGGCGCGATCCTCCGGAGTCTGCGCGGCGACGACCCCGTCACGACGACGACGCTGAACCTCGGGCGCAAGTTCGGCAAGGTTGAGACGGAGTTCATCAGCGGTCGCCTGGCAAGCTTCCCGGTGTTCCGTGGTGAGGACAAGTCCGTCAAGATGCGGGCCGTGTTCATGGAGGCTTGGGTCGACAAGAAGACGTCCCGTCTCGCGGCTGTAAAGATCTTCCCGATCGCGACGAACGGCAAGACGCGCCGGGACGACGGCGAGTTCATCGTGCTGCGAAACTACGGCAAGTCGAAGGGCGTGCTGGTGCCTCAGGTGCTGCTCATCTTCGAAGAGAACGGCAAGACGCTCCGCGAGCGGGCCATGGTCAAGCTGTTGACTTTCAAGCTGAACGCCAAGCTGACGAAGGCCAACTTCGCGCGCCCGGATTAGCCGTCCGCCCGCTCGGGACGCGCCGACGCTCTCCGCTCGGCGGGTCCGGAAGTGCGCAGGCTCAACACGTCGGTGCAGGCCCTCGCGGTAGTCTCTGCGGCACACCGCTCAGGAAATCAGACCTTCCGCCGGAAGTAGCGCTCGAGTTCGTTGTTCGTGAACGTCAGGACGGTCGGGCGACCGTGCGGGCAGTTGTGCGGGTGCTCCAAGGTCTGCGCCTCCACGAGCAAAGACCGGATCTCCTCCTCGGTGAGGCGGTCGCCGCTCATCACGGCCGCGCGGCACGCCATCGAGTGGAAGCGTTCGACGATCGCCTCGCGCGCGGAAGGACGCACTTCGCCGTCACCCGCGAGGAACGTCTCGACCAAGGTCCGCGCGTCCGCGCGCCCGAGCACCGCTGGCACGCCGTGGACGGCGATCGATCCGCCCCCGAAGTCGTCCAGCAGGAAACCCTGCTCCGCCAGCGCATCCTTCCCGGCCAGCAACCACTCCTTGTCGGCCTCGCACAACTCGAGGACTTCGGGAATGAGCAGACGCTGCACCTTCATCGCACGGGCGTCGTGCCGCGCGCGGAATCTCTCGTAGAGAACCCGTTCGTGGAGGGCGTGCTGGTCGACGACAATGATCCCCTCGTCGCCCTCGAACACGAGATAGAGGTCGTGCACCTGCAAGAAACTGCGCTCGCGCAGCGTGGCAAACGGACTCGGACGCTGCCTGGCTTCCTCTCGTGGCGCGCTGCCGGTGGCCGGAACGGAATCCACCGGCAACGCCTCGCGAACCGAGTCCGGCTGGGTCGACTCTGACGGCCCCACCGGTCGCGCAAACAAATCCCTTGGCAGATCGGGCAAGCCGGA
>CAYYAQ010000117.1:0-16302 GCA_964469555.1 uncultured candidatus Brocadiaceae bacterium
GGACCTCGAAGTCATCGGCCTGATCTTCGACGGCAACATCGAGATGCTCGGCAACCGGTTCCTCTACAAGGACGACGTCCCGCGCTCCGTGTCGGTGCACTCGCAGGCGATCATCGAAGCCATGTCCAAGATCTACGACGCCCACCGAATCGTCGACGAGATCGCCGCCGGTTCGAAGTAGCGCTTTCGATCCCTGCGTCTACTTCTTGATGAGGACGCGCTCTTCCATCAGCCTCGCCTGGTATTGAGCCCAGGCGGCGAGCTTGCGCTTGATGTCATCCCGGTCGCGTCGCGACAACGACGAGATGATGTTCTTCTTCTCGTGCGGGTCAGCGGCCAAGTCGTAGACACGGCTTCGATCCTCCCGCATGTGGTAGATGTACTTCATGTTGCCCTCGCGGAAACCGAAGAGCATGTGCGACCACGGGGAGAAGAAGTAGATCCGCTTCCGCTTCCGTTCGCGAAGGAGGCTGCGACCCTGCCAACCTTCCGGGAAGGGGATCCCGAGCACGTCGAGCACCGTGGGGGCGACATCGATGACACCACACAGAGATCCGTTCTGGGTGCCCTTGAAGAGACGCGGATTGATAAACACCAACGGTACGCGCACGTTCTCTTCGTAGATGTGCGGGGCGTGCCCGCGATTGCGGTGTTGCCAGAACGCTTCGCCGTGATCCCCGAGAACCACCACCAGGGTCGAATCCGTGAGCTTGTGTTCCTCCAGTGTGTCGATCACCTGACCGAGACACTCGTCGGCGTGGCGCATCGCGTTGAGGTAGCGGTTGAAGCCGATCTTGCCGAGCCACTTCTTCTTCGGTGCCCCGTAGTCGACCTCCTCGCCCCGATAGTAGTACGGGTAGTGCGTCCCCATTGTCCAGACCACGCCGAAGAACGGCTGCGCTGACCCGTCCTTGATCCAGGAGATCAGGGACTGGGTGGTCGCCAGATCATCCGAGCTGTTCATCAGATCATGGCCGTCGGGATCCTTGAACCCCTCGATATCCGTGTGCCTCGTGCGGTAGTCCTCGATGAGGTGAAAACCGAGGCCCTTGAGAAACTTGCCAGCGCCCTGATGCCGGACGTCCGCGGAGTTGAAGAATGCCGTGCGATAGCCACGATCGCCGAGGACCCTCGGGAGTGATGCGAGGTTGTTATTGGGATGCTTCTTCGTCAGAGCGTGATTCGACACCCATGGATAGACCGAAGTGAACAGCGACACGATCGACTTGTTGGTGGTCGGGGCGTGGGCGTATGCCGCCGTGAACCAACGCGATCGACTCTTCACCCGTTCCAGTGAAGGCGTGACGGGATACTTGCCTCCATAGGTCGAGACGTACTCGGCAGCGGTCGATTCGAGCACGAAGAAGATCACGTTCTTGATTCCCGGAGTCGGGGTCGGTGCCTTGTCAGGCTTCCTCTCGGCGACGACGGCAAAGTCCCCGTTCCCGACGTCCGTCGACATGGTGAAGATCGAAGGATCCTCCGTGATCAAGAACGACTCGACGAACGCGACCAGACCATTCGCCTGCTTGTAGTAGCTCCTGTTCCCCCACATCCACCACGTCATGAAAGGGAAGTACGCGATGCAACACGCCACGCCGACCCTGATCAGCCTTCGACGCCAATCGCCGTTCATTAGCGCGGCACGTAGCGCTCCCCCACCGAGTAACAAGACGAGAATGAGCCCGGCGAAGGCCAGCACCTTCCACCAGGAGAAGTCGGCCGACAACGCATCCTTGGCGTCCTTGCTGGTGAGAAAATCCGAGTACTCAAGCCACTGATAGTTCACCGGAGCGCCGAGCATGCCGACCGCCTGATGATTGACCAGAGCGAACGCCAACACCAAGAACGCGAAACCGACGAACAGGAACCGCGCGGTACTTCGTGCCCAACCGCGGGTCATCCAGACGAGGATCGAGCCGATCACGGTCGCGATCCCGACCGTGCAGACATCGTAGTACGCAGTCTGGAGCAAATCGAACAGGTAGAGGGGGTGGAGGTATGCCCATATCCCATACCCCATCATGTCGAACCGGATCGGCAGGAGCAGCAGCGTCAACATGACACCCAGGCCGATCACCGTCGCGATCGAACGGTCGGCCTTGGTCTTCACGACGGGATCTGTGGGGGACGTCATCGACGGGCTTTGTCCGGGAGTCCAGACAAGTGGACAATAGACTGGACCAGATCGCCGAACGGGTAAACTGCGCGCCGCGATTCTCCCTCGATTCCGCCAGCCTAGCCCATGCACATCAGCATCGAATACTGTATGCAGTGAAACTACGAACCGAAGGCGACCGGTCTGGCCGCCGCGATTCGTGCCGAATTCCCCGACGCCACGCTCGACCTGATCCCAGGCGGCGGCGGCAACTTCATCGTCATCGCCGACGGCGAGCAACTCTGGCACAAACTCCAGATGGGCGACGAGTTCCCGGAGTCGGAGGTCATCCTCCAGAAGCTACTCTGACGAATCTCTCGAAGATCAGAGCAGATCGAGGATGCCTGTCGCCTGGTCGGTGAACGTCGAGACCGCCGCACGGTAGTTGCAGTCCATGGCGTAGCGCGCGCTGAACGGCAACAGCATCGGGTCCGCGATCCCGCCGAGCGCCGCCGCGACGAACGCTCGCGATAGCTTCGTGAGCTCGTCGTCGTGGAGCCTCTTCAGGAGAGTGTCGACCGTGACACTATCGCCGACGAACTGGAGCGCGCCGGCGACTGCCGCCATGCGTGCCATGTTCTTGTCCTCGCCCTGGATCATCTCGATCAGGTAGCGGGTGGCGAGCTTGTCGTGGAGTCGCCCGAGCGCGATCGCTGACTGACGGAGCAACATCGGTCGCCGCACGGATCGGTGCATCACCGTGCGAATCTGGTCGACGGCCCTCTGGTCACCAGCGAGCGCCAGCCCGACGCACAGGAATCCCGCGAGCTCGTCGTGATTTCGATTCTCTTCCAGCAGCTTGCGCATGCGCGGCGTCGCGTCAGTGAAGCCGCTGAGTCCGAGTGCGACGGCGAACGCACCGACCGCGCTCCTGTTCTTCACGCTGACGAGCTGCCGCTCGAGCGCGCGCCCGACCGTCTCATCGACCTTGCCGCCGTCGTCGAGCCGCGCCCGATAGGTCATCAAGCCGAGCGCGATCGCCGCCCACGGACGTTCGAGTGCCTTCTTGCCCTTGTGCAGCGTGCGCAGCAATCGGGTGCGATTCTCGTCGCCGCCGATCTCGCCCATCGCGATCAGGCTGAAGTACCGCGCCTGTTGATTGCGACCGTTCTGGTAGTAGCGGTAGAGCTCGTCGCACGCCGTCTTGTGATCTGGCGTGGAGAGAAGACCCAACGCGATCACCGCGGACTGCACGATCTCGTTCGAACGACACTTCTTTCTGGTCAACTCGCTCGTGAACAGCTTCCGGTACTTCGCCTGCTCCAAGCCATCGCCACGCCCGAGCAGCCTGCCGATCGCCACGGGAACGTGGGCCTGGACGACCTGCGCCCCTCGACCGAGGTCTTTTTTGTAGAAGTCCATCAGCACCGGCAGCGCCTGCCAAAGCAGCCGCTTCTCCTTGCTGCTCTTCGTCGGCTCGAGACCCATGACACCTAGCGCGCTGATCGCGGCGATCTGGATGTCCCGGTTGCGTTGATCCTCGTCCTCGAGGACGGTGCGGAGCGCCGCGAAGGCCTGCGCGCGCAGGTCAGCCCTTCCGCGATTCGCGAGAATGCCGAGGCCGTAGGCCGCGAATGCGCGCACCCGGTTGCCGACTTCCCTGCGCTTCACCATGTGGCGTCCCGCCGCGTTGTCGAGCAATAGGTCACGGAGCAGCGGTAGAGCACGGACGTTGCGGGAGACCCCGAGGGCCAACGCCGCCGTCTCGCGGATCTCGAAGTTCTTCGCTCTCAGGTATCTCGTGATGACCGCGAGCAAGTCGATCTTGCGGTGATCCCGACCGATCTTGGCGAGACCGAGCAGGCACGCTGTCACGAGGTCCGGGTTGTTGGTGTCCGCCAGCGCGCGGTGCAGCGCGGGGACGATCTTCTCGCGGATCTGTCGGGCGTCCGGCGCAAGGCTCATCGGAGCACCCTTGCGTCGGTGAGCGCCGAGGTAGTACTCGTCGCCACCCGTGACCGGACCGGTGTCGTGCACCGACTGCTTGATGAGAAGGAACTGGTCCTTGTTCATCTCCCACCAGAGTTGCCACTGGCTGAGGTCCGGAGCGAGGTTGATCCCACGCGGGGTCCTCGGTCCTGTGTTCCTGCCAGACGGCGTCACCACCGGCGTGGGCGTCCAGACCGGCGGCGGCGGAACGTAGGGCTTGGGCGGCGGCGCCGGAGTACCCTTGGAAGGAGGCGGTGGGTTCCCGGGATTACCCACCGGCGCTCCGCGGTACCGCCCTCCGTGCCCGGGCAACTCGGCAAAGCCGAGGAGTGTCGCCGCCAGACAGAGGGAGAGGGTCTTCAAGGAGGTTCGGAGGGGAGAGTGGCCAGGGACGCGTTTTGTGTTCATCAGCCCGTCACATAGCCCCGGGCCGGGCTCTCGTAACAGCTTGTTACTTCTTGCCGCCCTTCACGGCCTTGCGACGCACCCGGGGACGGCGCAGGACGATCCGACGCTTCGCCGGGACCGCGCCCATCTTCACGAGGATCTCGCGAACGGCCCGGTGACCCTTTACGGTCTGACGCACGAGCAGGATCCCGTTGAGGGCGTCGAGCGAGACGCCTTCGGTGTCCCAGGTCTCCGACACGGCGTTGTTGCGGATCAACTCCACGAGCCTGTCGATGTCGTAGCCGTTGATGGGCTTTGGCTCCCCTTCGGTCGCCGCGAAGTCACCCTCGCTGTCCGGCGGGCGCAGCCCGAGCTTCGGCGGGATGAACTCGGTCGCCGCGAACACCGCGGCGCGGACGTCGTACATCCGCAGATACGCCAACGCCTTCACCTCGTCCTTCGGCTTCAAGAAGATCATCCCGCTGTTGAAGGTAAACCGCAGCCCGGTCTGTTGCTCGATGACAGACATCAAGTTGGCCAGGCTGATGGACTTCAGCGCCAGCGTGGTCTTCGGCATGTCGTCGGGCTTCATCGTCTTGGACGAGACGATGACGTTCACCGACTTGCCGGAAGCGAATTGGATGTAGCTGGCGACCTCACGGGCAGTCGCGTCCTCGAAATTCACGGTGACGCAGATCTTGCGCAACTGGTTGACCATGCGGGTGCGAGCCGCGAGGTCCTTGCGCTTTTCGACGACGAGCAGGTCGTCATTTTGAGCTGACGTCGGAGTCGCCAGCAGGCTGACTGCCGCGGATGACAGCAGCAGAGCGATTGGGGTCCTATTCATGGCCAGAGTGTAGCGAGCTCTGGCTCGGAGGGTCAGGGGGGTGAAAGACTCATCGGTCCAGGGAGTTTCGGGCTGGATCGGACCCCGATCCGACGCGCTATACTCCCGCACACTTTTTCCCAACCCCCCTCCCCCGACACACTCATGAGCTTCTCGCACCGCGGTCGATCGCTCTCGAAAATCGCCGTCATCGGATCTGGCCAGATCGGACCGGACATCGCCCTGTTCTTCACCAAGGTCTTCTCGCCATTCGGCGTGAAGATCGTCGTCGTCGACGTGTCGGACGAAGCCCTCGAAAAAGGTCAGACGAAGCTGGCGAAGAAGATCGCCAGGGGCGTCGAGTCTGGCGCTTTCTCCGAAGAACAGCAGGCGGCGATGCTCTCGCACGTCGATTTCACCAGCGACTACGACGCGGTTCGCGGCGCCGAATTCGTCGTCGAGGCGGCGACCGAGGACAAGGGGCTGAAAGGCCGGATCTTCAGCCAGATCGAAGGGCTCGTCGCCGACGACGCGATCCTCGCCAGCAACTCGTCGCACCTCGAACCCGAGGTGATCTTCGCCGACGCCAAGCTCAAGAACCGCACCCTCGTCATCCACTACTTCTTCCCAGCCGAGCGCAACCTGATGGTCGAGATCGTTCCGGGGGAGGACACCGACGGGGAGATCGTCGACTGGCTCATGTCGGTCTACGAGTGGATGGGCAAGGTGCCGATCAAGGTCAAGAGCCGCTACGGTTACGCAATCGACCCGGTGTTCGAAGGTCTGTTCCTCGCTTCCGCGCTGATCGCAGAGTCCGGCTCTGCGACCACGAAACAGATCGACACCGTCGCGCAAAAGGCGCTGGGACTCGGCATCGGTTCCTTCACCGCGATGAACCTGACCGGCGGCAACCCGATCACGAACGTCGGGCTCGACAACTACACGTCCAAGATCCACTCGTGGTATCGGTCGCCGCAGAGCTTGAAGGATCAGGTTGCGAGCGGCGCGGGTTGGGATACGCCGGAGCGCGGTGAGAAGGTGGACGTGCCGGACGACTTGCGGCAACAGATCACCGACGACTTGCGCGGAGCGTTCTTCGGAATCTGCGGCGAGATCGTCGACGCGGGGCTTGCGTCGGTCGCGGACATGGACATGGGGGTGGCGCTCGCGCTGGTCATGAACGGGCCGTTCTCATTCATGAACGAACTGGGAACGGGCGAAGCGCTGCGCCTGGTCCGCTTGTACGCCGCGAAGCACGAGGGCTTCCCCGTGCCGAACTGCCTCGAGATACACGGCGAGGAGAACCAGCCTTTCGAAGTCGCGAGCGTGATCCGGAAAGACGTGAAGAACGTAGCCGTGTTGACTATTCGTCGACCGAAGGTGCTCAACGCGCTGAACGAAGCGGTGTTCGACGAGATCCAACGCCGTGTAGAGGAGGCGGACCTCGACCGCGCCACCGAAGCGATCGTGCTGACGGGATTCGGCAGGAAGGCGTTCGTCTCTGGTGCCGACGTCAACTTCCTCGCGAAGATCGAAAACGCCGTTCAGGGAGAGGCAACGTCGACCGGCTCGCAAGCCGCGCTCAACGCGGTCGAAGATGCGAACAAGCCGATCGTGTGCGCGATGAACGGGCTCGCGTTCGGCGGCGGTAATGAACTCGCAATGGCGTGCACGATGCGCATCGCGCGCAAGGGACAGCGGGTGTTCGCCGGTCAGCCAGAGCCGAACATCGGCATCATCCCGGGAGCCGGCGGAACGCAGCGGCTACCGCGGTTGGTTGGCCTCCAGGCGGCGGCGACGATGCTGCGCACCGGTCGACCGATCTCGTCCGAGAAGGCGCTAGCCATCGGCTTGATCTCCGAGGAGGTCGAAGGCGACCTGGTGGCGCGCGCGATCGAGCTCGCGCAGAAACTCGCGGACGGTTCGATCGAGCGACCAGCGATCGATCGCGAACCGATGACCGACGTCCCAGATGCTCTCCCTGAAGTCGACCTGGGCCACCTGAGCACGCGGGTCGACGCGATCATGTGCAAGGCGATCCTCGAAGGTGCCAGGATGACTCTGCGCAACGGCATCGCCTTGGAAGCGAAGTGCTTCGGCGAAGTCAGCGACACGAAGGACATGCACATCGGTGTCGAGAACTTCCTGAAGAACGGTCCCCGCGCCAAGGCCGAGTTCGTCCACGAATAGCGAGCCGTCAGCGGCGGGAGCGGCGTCGGGGAGACCGGCGGTGGGTCTTGCTGTGGCTGCGAGAGTAGCTGCTGTGGTGATGGCCGCCGTGGTGGGAGAGGGAAGGGAACAACCGGGGGCCGTGCAAGTGGCCGCGGTGGTGGATGCAGCTGGGCAGGGTCAGGAGCGCGATGGCAGCGGTCGCTACCAGGGCGAATCGCTTGATCCAGATCGGTTTGTTGGTCATTGGGTCGTCATCTTGATGGCGGCCCTGACAAGAACGGGGTTTGGCCCGATCCGTGCCACGGTGACGCGATGAACCTCACGCGGAACACGCCTCGGCCGAGGGCGCCACGCCTCCTGACTCGTCGGATCGAATGTCCGTGACTCCGGAGAGTTCTCAGAATCAGAGCTTGACCAACGTTTCGAAGAACGCGTCGATCTGCGCCTCGGTGTTCGCGACGTTTGGTGACAGTCGGAGCGTATTGAGTCTGTCCGAGTGGAACGCGCGCACGACCATCTTGTGCTTCTTCCACAACGCTTCGCCGAGCTTGCTGCTCTCCTTGCCTTTGACTTCGATGGCGTAGAGAGACCCGCCGAGCTCCCACTTCGCCGGGGAACGCCAGATGATCCGATCATCGGCCTTCACCTTCGCGCGAACCTTGCGCCAGAGTTCGTGACGAACCTTGGCCGTCTTCTCGATGCCGGCCTTGGCGTGGAACGCGATCGCGTCGCCAAGAGCGAGGAGAGCCGGGACGTCGCGGGTCCCGTAGTCTTCGAAGACGCGGGAGTCGCTCCACCGCTTCTGTCCCCACGTCACGGTCTGCGGTCGCACGCGCTCTTGAAGATCCTTCTTCATGTACATCAGGCCGATGCCCTTGGGCGCCTGCAGCCATTTGTGTGGACTCATGCAGTAGGCATCCACGCCGAGCGCGCGGACGTCTACCGGCAACATGCCGACGACCTGCGCGCCGTCAGCGAACACGTAATCCACGCCCTTTTCACGAGCGACCTTCACGATGGCCCGGATCGGGGTCAGTAGACCGAGCGTGTTGTCCATGTGCGGAAGGACCAGGACTCTGGTGCGTTGGGTGATCGCCCGGCGATGTCGGTCCACGATCGCCGCCTCGGGCATCTCGCCGATCTCACCGAATGGAATCTCGAGATGACGGACGACAAACCCACGTTCGCCCGCGCGGTGCTGCCAGCAGATGCTCGCGCCAGCGTGATTAAAGTTGCTGAAGAGCACCTCATCGCCACGCTTCAACGGCAGCCCGGCAGCGAGCAGATTGAACCCATCGGTCGTGTTGCGGTTGATGACGATTTCGGACGCCTCGCAACCGAGGAAGTCGCCTGCCTGCTTGCGCGTAGACTCCCTCGCCTCTTCCCACGCGCCGCCCCACATGTAGAGCCAGGGATTGGTTTCACAGGTGGCGAGGTACTTCGCGTGCGCTTCCTGAACGATTCGGGGCGTCGTTCCGACACTCCCGTGGTTGAAGTAGGTCAGACCGGGCGACAACGTGTAATCGTCGAGCGTGGCGCGCGGATGCTGGGAATCGAGCGCGGCGGCGAACTGTGCGCGCGTCTCGGCGAATGGTGAAAGCGCGGCAGCACCCGCCGCTCCGACCGAACCTGTGAGGAAGTGGCGGCGATTCATGGGGAGCACACAGTAGCTCGCGAGTTCTCGCTATGCTCGGCGCTCTTCTCGAATGGAGGAAACATGACTCGCATCGATCGTCGCACTTTCGTCTCCAGCATCGGCGTTAGCACGGCTCTCACGGGAAGTGCGTCCGCCGCCCGATTGTGGGCCCCTCGCAAACCGACTCTCGGCGTGATCGCGCAGAAGCTCGCGGGTTGTTCCCGCGATGCAGCGTTCTCCGTCGCGATCGATCTGATCGGCGAAGGCGCGGATTGGAAAGACCTGCTGGGCGGCTCCTTCCTCGCCGGCGTGAAGGAAGTCAAACCGCAGCCAGTCGGGTTCCAGTTTCACGCAGTGATGATGGTCGAGTCCGCGTTCCAGCTCGCCACCGAGACCAAGGAAGAGAACCGTCTCTTTCCGGTGCTCTTCAACATCGACGACATGAAGCGGTCGCAGGCGCGCAACGCGCAACGTGGTGATTGGGCGATGCAGCCGCGGGCCGATCGGGCGACGTTGCGTCCCGAGGTCGCGGAGCGGTGCCTCGAGAAGGCGGTGCGGGACTGGGATGAGGAACTCGCGGACCGCGCGATCGCGAGTCTCTACGCGTCGATGCCGAAGAACAAACTGTTCGAGATCCTGTGGCCTCTCGGCGCACGGGACTTCACGAACATCGGTCACAAGGCCATCTGGACGGCACAGGCCTATCGGACCCTGACGCGGATCGGGTGGCAGCACGGGCTGCCGGTTCTGCGATCGATAATGCTCGGACTGCTGGATGGCAAGGGCAAGGATCCGTCGATCGCCCACTACGAGACGAACCGAAAGCTCAGCCGCGGGCTGCCGACAACGTGGAGGAAAGGAAAGGTCGATCCCGCCGCCAGCGTCGCCCTTCTGCAAGATCTGCGCTCGGCGAAAGTAGACCACGCCTCGGCGCTGGTGGTGGATGCGATCGGACGCGGTCTCGCGCCGCGGTCGGTCTGGGACGCCTACCGACTGCTCGCAGCGGAGATGCTGATCATCAAGCCCGGTATCCTGCCGGTGCACCCGACGACGGCGATCAACTCGCTGCAGTTCGCGTTCCAGACGTCACGGCGGGAAACGACGAAGCGCGTGTTGCTACTGCAGGGTGCGACCTGGCTCCTGCTCTACCGGAACTTCCTATCCATGAAGCTCGACAAACCGATCATCGAGGTCATCCCGGCGGCGACCGAGAGAGTCGCGCCGGATGTCATCCTGGGCACCGCGACGAAGAGCAAGTTGCAGGCGTCGCGGCAAGTGCTCGCACTCCCCACGCGGAAGCTCCGCGCGTTCGGGGAGTTCATTCGACGCAACGTGTTCTCGAAGGGCACCGAGCACCACCTCTACAAGTACACCGCCGCAGTCCTCGAAGACGCGCGCCGTTGCCACCCATCGTTCGCTAATCGACTCCTGGCTGCGGCGGTCCACTACGTCCCCGCCGACGGACAGCGCGACGCCCGCGTCTACACCCGCGCCAAGGAAGCCCTCGCCAAACGAAAGTGAGGCGGGCAACAGCTACCGCGGGGAGTCTTCCGCGGTCGCGGCCCGAACCTCGGCAGTGAATATCTTGGTGACGAAGTGGTCGGGGTCGAGTTCGGGGTGGAAGCAGGCGGCGAGGATGTTGTCCCTGCGCAGGAGCACCGCGTCCTCGTCGCGTCGAGCGAGGACTTCGATTCCCTCGCCCACGGAGAGAACCCGCGGGGCGCGGATGAAGACGCCCGATGCGCCTGGGGGGAGATCGTCGCCGGTTAAAGGGATCGTGCCGGAGTGGATTTGGCGACCGTAGCCGTTGCGCGAGACCTCGACGTCCAGAACACCGAAGCTCGGTTGTTCCGGGTCGACGACCCGGCGAGCCAGGAGGATGAGCCCGGCACACGTGGCCAGAACCGGCACGTCGCCGGCGAACAGCTCGCGGAGCGGTTGCGTCAGACCCTGCAACTCGAGCAGCTTCAACATCGTCGTGCTCTCGCCACCCGGCAACACCAAGCCAGCGACACCCTCGAGGTCCGCAGGCCGACGCACCTGCCGCGTCGCGAGGCCCTGTGCCCGCAACGCCGCCTCGTGCTCGGCGAAGTCCCCCTGCACGGCGAGGACGCCCACGATCGGTCCCGAATCCGTCATGCGACTACCAGCCGCGGCTGGCCATGCGTTCTTCCTCGGGCATGTTCGTGACCTCGAGGCCACGCATCGCAGCGCCCAAGCCGTCGGAGACCTCCGCCAGCACCTTCGGATTCTCGAAGTTCGTCGCGGCCTGCACGATCGCTTTGGCCATCGTCGACGGCTCTTCCGATTTGAAGATGCCACTGCCGACAAACACCGACTCGGCGCCGAGCTGCATCATCAGCGCGGCATCCGCCGGCGTCGCGATCCCGCCGGCCGAAAAATTCGGCACCGGCAAGCGCTGTGACTCCGCGACCCATGAGACCAATTCGACCGGCACGCGGTACTCCACGGCCTTCTTCGAAAGGAACTTCTCGTCCTGCCCTCGCAGAGCGCGGATCTCGCCGAGAACAGACCGCATGTGGCGCACTGCTTCAACGACGTTACCCGTCCCTGGTTCGCCCTTCGTCCGGATCATCGCCGCACCCTCGTTCACCCGACGCAGCGCTTCGCCCAGGTTCCGACAACCACAGACGAACGGCGTCTTGAACTCGCGCTTGTCGACATGGAACTCCTCGTCTGCCGGGGTGAGCACCTCGCTCTCGTCGATGCAGTCGACCTCGAGGGCTTCGAGAATCTGCGCTTCCACGAAGTGCCCGATCCGCACCTTTGCCATCACCGGGATCGAAGTGACCTTCTGGATTTCGCGGATCATCTGGGGGTCGGACGCCCGCGCGACGCCACCGTCGGTGCGAATGTCCGACGGAACACGTTCGAGCGCCATGACCGCGACCGCGCCAGCCTCCTCGGCGATCGCGGCCTGTTCGGCGTTGACGACGTCCATGATGACGCCGCCCTTGAGTTGTTCGCAGAAGCCGATCTTGCTGCGCACTTCTTCGGTAGTGAATCCGGGTATTTGAGTAGTGATGCTCATCGCATTGAGTTTGGTTAGTCAGAGGATCAGAGGTCGTTCGGATGGTCCAGCGAACGTCAGCAGCTCGCCGGCGCTTCG
This sequence comes from uncultured candidatus Brocadiaceae bacterium, assembly GCA_964469555.1. Lineage (GTDB taxonomy): Bacteria > Planctomycetota > UBA1135 > UBA1135 > UBA2386 > CAYYAQ01. The sequence goes on from CAYYAQ010000117.1 coordinate 12,239, forward strand.
TCCGAGAATGCGGATGCCTTCGGTGACCTGGTGCTCGTCCGCCCGGGAGAGGGATAGGCGGACACCGGGTACCGGTTTGCTCGCATGGTCAGCGGAGTAGAACAGCCGACCAGACGTGACGAGGACGCCCTGCGCGGCCGCCTCTTCCACGAGACGGTCGGCGTCGAAACCAGGAGGTCCCTCGAGCCAACGCAGAAAGCCGCCGTCGGGCTCGGTCCACGCGAACACGTCGGGCATGTGTTTTTTCAGCGCGTGTTCCGCCGCGGTGTGGCGCTTCCTCACCGCGTCGCGCAACACCGACAAGTAGTCTGCCAAGGCGCCGCTCTCGAGAAAATCCACGAGGGCCGCCTGCAACAGCGGACTCGTCTCGAGATCGATGAACCGCTTGAGCGCCGCCATCGGGCCGCGCACCTCGCTCCCAGCGTGCACCCAGCCGAGACGCACACCGGGGAACAGTCCCTTGCTGAACGTGCGCACCGTCACGGTCAAATCCCGCTCGTCCATGCTCTGCAGGCTGGGCAGTGGCTCGCCGCGGAACCGCAGGTCGACTTCGAACTCGTCTTCGAGCACCGGGACCCGCGTCTGCGAGACGACCTCCATCAGCTCCTGGCGCTGCGCCAGGTTCATCGAGCATCCGGTCGGGTTGTGGAACGTCGGCATGACGTAGAGCAACTGCACGTCGTCCCGGTTCAGGACCCGCGCGAGCTCGTCGGGGTCGACGACACCGCCCTCGCCGCGCAACGGCACGACGCGGAGATCGTGAGCCTTCAGCAAGCCGAAGAGGTGGTGATAGGTCGGGATCGCCACCGCCACCCCATCGCCTGGACGCGTAAACGTGCGGAGCACGATGTCGATGCCCTGCTGCGCTCCGTTGGTGACGAGCACCTCATCGGGATCCGCGTCGTCTCTCGACATTCGGGCGAGGATGCGCCGCAGCTCCGGATCACCGGTCGGCGATCCGTACCCGAGCAGCTCCGGACCGCGCCGCGACAACACCCGCTGCAGCGACGCGCCGAACTCCGCCACGGGAAACAGCGCCTGGTCTGGGTTGAGTTCTGCGAAGTTGCACACCACCGGCCCGCGCACTGCCGGCGACTGGGGCAGATTCAGGAGGTGATGGAATGCCGCGTGGGCACCGGGGCTCAGCGCCGACTCGCCGGTGCCCTCGCCGATCACGACGGTGCCCCGCCCAACGGTCGCGTCGACCAGTCCCAGCGAACGCAGGCGCCGGTACGCGTCCTGGACCGTGCTCCGCGTCACCCCGGACTGGACCGCGGCCTCGCGGATCGTGGGCAGCCGATCCCCGGGCCGCAGGCGGGCGTGTTCGATCGCCGACCGATAGTGCGAAACCAGTTGATCGACCACCGGTCGTGGGCTGCTCTTGTCGAGGTCGGGAATATCCATGGGCGGAAAGGCTTCGAAACCGCTAAGGATTGTCCGTGTCAATTTGATTGTGTCAATCCGTACAATTTGATTGGAGGCGGTTTCATCGATGGCGACGGGACTATCTCCGCCTCCCTGCCCCGCAAACCCCCTACCCAAACAGGATTCCCGCCATCGGCCTGCGGCGAACATTTACCACAGCGGTCCCGGCGACCGGTTTGCAGCGGGACAAACACTGACCTACGCTCAGATATGGGCTCACGCTTGCGCCCCCACGCCACCTCAAAAACCGAGACTGCGATCATGTCCCCACGAACCCTCGTTGCGATCCCAATCCTCGCTACCGCTCTCTCCGCGCAACTTACATCTACCTTTGTCGTGCCACCGACCTACGCGCTGATTCCCGGCAACGGCCTCGAGCAGGGCGTCTTCGGATTCGATCAGTCGCGCTACTGCCAGTTTGTCGACAAGGCAGAACTCAGCGGCCTGCCGACCGCTTCGAAACTGAAAGAGATCCGCTACCGGCGTGAGAACGAGCGGCTCGACAAGATCTACTCCTCGTGGGAACCGATGAGGCGCCGGACCAACACCACGCTTCCCAACTGGGAAATCCGGGTCGGCAACTTCGCGGGGAGCTACGACGCCCTGAGCCCGAGCTACGAGAACCCGGCCAACAAGGTCACGATGACCACCGTCTTCGCCGCGCAACTCAACCTGACGACCCACTGCCCGACGCTGACCGCGCCAGCGAACGCGAGCACTCCCGCGCCCTTCGCGATGCTGTTCCCGTTCAACGTGACGACCGTCATGTATTCCGGCCTGGGGCTCTGCGTCAACCATAAGGTCTACGCGACACGCAATAGCACGCACGTCTACTTCGTCGATTCCATCCAAACCCAGCAAAGCAACGGCGGCAGTGTCGATCTGATCAGCCCGACGAGCCTGGGTTGCCCGAAGAACTTCAACCGCGTCTACGGTACCGCGCCGAACCCTGGCGCGGGTAGCGTGAAGCTGCACCTGTTCGGGGCAACTCCCAACAAGCCGGCGATCTCCTTCTTCGGCGCCTCCTCGACGTCGTGGAACGGCAGCCCCTTGCCGATCAACCTCTCCGTCCTCTCGATGGCGTCCTGCAACATCTACACCGGGTTGAGCTTGCCGATCAACATGATGACCGACTTGGCTGGCATCGCCTCGCTCAGCCTCCCGGTTCCCGCGAACTCCGCCTACATCGGCGCCGCCATCTACAACCAGTGGGCGGTCGCCGGTGACCGCGTGAATCCCGCCATGGGATTCGAGATGTCCGACGGCGTGCGGATCAAGATCGGCCCCAAGGTCGGCGGCAACACGCTTCGCATGTCTGTCATCTCCGCCTACGGCAACGTATCTCGAAGCTCGGCCGGATACATCCGCGAGAACGAAGGCGCGATCTTCCAACTCGTCTACTGAGTTCGCTTTGTCTGAAGCCACGGTCCTCTGCTGGACCCACGACAGCACGGCGCTCGCGGGAAACCCACTCGGTGACCCTGCCACGCGCCGGGTCTACGTCTACCTTCCCCCGGGCCGATCCACCGAGGATTGCGAGGGACTGCCGCTGATCCTGCTGCTGCCCGGATTCGTCGGGCGCGGGCGCGGGATGCTCTCCGACAATCTCTACTCGCCGGCGATCGACGACCGCATGACCGCTCTGATCGAGGACGGTTGTCCACCCGCGGTGCTGGCTCTGCCGGACTGCAGCACGAAGCTCGGCGGCAGCCAGTACATCAACTCGAGCGCGGTCGGGAACTACCGCGACTATCTCACCCTCGACCTGGTGCCGATGCTGCGCGAACGCTTGCGCACCGGGTCCACCGGCGTCGCGGGGAAGAGCAGCGGTGGTTACGGCGCACTTCGACTCGGCATGGAGGCCGCGGACATCTTCTCCGCTGTCGCTTGCCACAGCGGCGACTGCTACTTCGATTACGGCTACTTGCCGGACATTCCCAAGGCGGCGGCAGCGATTACGCGGGCCGGTTCGGTCGATGCGTTTCTCGAGGAGTTCCACTCTCGCGAGTCGAAGTCTTCGGAACAGATCATCACGCTGAGCATCTTGGCGATGTCGGCCTGCTACTCGCCCAGCCCCGATGGCGGCTTCGACCTGCCGTTCGACGTGGAGACAGGCGCGTATCGGTCGGACGTGTTCGAGCGTTGGTTGGATCACGACCCGTATCGCATGGTCGAGCACTACGTCGAGGCGCTGAAGTCCAAGGCCCTCCTCTTCATCGATGCCGGCAAGCGCGACGAGTTCCACCTGCAGCTCGGCGCGCGGTTGCTGCGCGACCGGCTCACCACCCTCGGCATCGACCACGAATACGAAGAGTTTGATGGTGGGCACTTCGGCACCAGCTACCGCTACGAGACATCTCTCCCGTTGATGGTTCGCGCACTCGGCTCGGGCTAGCGGTGGTGGAAAATGCACGCTGGCATCGCCGGTCTGGCGGAATCCTCAACGTCTCCCCTCGGATTGTCCGATAGTCGCACAGGCAATCGCGGGGGCGGTTGCGGGGAAAAGTGGCAAGTATATTGGGGATCGAAGGTGTACTGGCGGGTCATCCGCGCCTGATTCTGGCTGCTGTTTGTGGCGCCGGGTTGTTGGGACTCGCGCTCACGAGCACGTCCGGTGAAATACAGCTAGCCAGCGAACG
>CAYYAQ010000118.1:0-2379 GCA_964469555.1 uncultured candidatus Brocadiaceae bacterium
TTCTTCTTGGCCTTCTTCTTAGGTGCCTTCCGCTTGGCGGCCTTCTTCTTGGCCTTCCGCTTGGGGGCCTTGCGTCGGGTTGCCTTCTTGGCAGCCTTCTTCCTGGCCTTCTTCTTTGCAGCCATTCTGTTTTTCCTTGTTTGAGTTCTCGATGTGGTCCTGGGTGGACCAGAGGCAAAGCCACGAGAAAGCGCGACTTCGATTCACCACTTAGATCGTCCGCCCGTTCTGAGGAATTCACCGAAATCCCCTAGCCATCAGGAGATACCGCAACTCGACGGCAACTTACGCAATTGCGAACTACTACGTATGCCGGGCGCTGTGGTCGATGGCAATGCGTTTTGCAAGACTTCAGGACAATCTTGCGCGTTCTACAAAAGTCTTGGAAAACACGCGCTCGAGATGCGCTTTTTGGCACCGAGACGACGACGGCATCGAACAGTTCCGTTCGCAGGGCACGAAGAGAGGACTGATGCGGCGTCGATGAAGCGTTGATGAAGAGACGAAACGCGACGAGAACAACGCGGTCGATGCAGGTGGCGGACGCGATGAACGAAACGGAAGTGGCGGGTAGAGAGTGCGGATCGCGCCGGGAGAGTACGAGAGTACCGGTGTCGGCTCGCCGATTTCTTGCGCGACGCCCTCGCGGTACGTGCCGTCTCGTCTCGAGCCTGCGCGTTCTCTAGAACACCGCGCTGTGAGCGGATTTTGGTCCGATCGTGAGAGGAGAGGGAGCGGGCGGACGGCTAGTCGAACAGTGAATCCAGCTGCGCCTTCGCCGAGTCGCCGTAGGCCTGATCCAACTCCGGCCCACCATCCTCTTCGTTCTTGATGAGGCACTCCGCGTAGACGTCGCCGAGTTTCTTGGCGGTCTCTCCCGCGTACAACCGGACCATGCCGACCGTCGTCCGGTCGTCGAACAAGATCGTCAGCAGCGTGCGATCCCCGACGAGCGAGAGTTGGATGTTGTCCCTCGCGCCCTGGTGGAACAGCGCGGTGAACTCCTCTTCACCCAACAGCCGCGCGATCTCCTTCGTCGCGGCGAACGAACCCGCGACCAACGCGGAGATCGTGTCCATGTCGATCGTGCGAACTTCACCGCGCTTGGTCACCATGTGACCCTCTTTGTCGATCAAGAGGGCGGCCTTCGCACCGGACAGCCTGAGGAACTCGCTCAAGATCCTGTCGATCTTCTCGATGTCCTCTTTGTAGAACTGCATCCGGTCGAAGCGAAGCTTCTCGTTTGCAGACATCTTCCCGCCGCCAGACTTCAACTACAGCTCCGGGTTGTTCATGATGAAGTAGACGACGCCAGCAATTCCTGCCGCGAGTAGCACGACGAGGAAGATCAGCAGGTTCATCCCGCCGCCATTGCCCCGACGTAGCGGAGCGTCCTCACGAGGTGCGACGCTACGCTGACGGGCTAACGCCGGACGGGAACCCGAGGGGGTACCGCGACCGCGTCGTGGTTGTTGCCCCTTCTTCTGGCCGTTGGGACGCGCGGCCCGGCGGCGCGGCCCGCCTTGCTTCGGCTTGCCCTGCCCCTGGCGCTGGCGCTGTGCTGCGCCCGGCTGCGCGGGACGCCGCACGGCGGGAGCGCGCTGCGGCTCAGGCGTACGCGCCGCCTCCTTCTGCGCCGGTGACTTCCGCCGATGATCCATGCGGTCGATGCTCTCCAGCACCATGCCCGCGAGGGTCTTCAAGGTCGGGAAAACGCCTTCGCCCGTGTGCGCCACGGCTTCGAAAGTCGGAACGCCGAACTTGTTCATCGCCTTGTCGAGGTCTTCGACAGTCATGGCGTTGGGAAGGTCGCGCTTGTTGTACTGGATGACGTGCGGTAACTCGCGAGCGTCCTTGCTATACTCCGCGAGGTTCTCGATGAGGTTGTCGTAGGATTCGATGTTCTCGGACAGCTTGTCGGGATCGGAGTCCGCGACGAAGATGACGCCGTCCACACCCTGCAACACCAACTTGCGTGTCGAGTTGTAGTAGACCTGGCCCGGCACCGTGTAGAGCTGGAACTTCGTTCGCATACCCGCGACGGTTCCCAGATCCAACGGCATGAAGTCGAAGAACAACGTGCGGTCGCCGTCTGTCGAGATCGACGTCAGCGTCCCCTTGTTCGATTCGGGTGCCTTCTGATGGACGATTTCGAGATTGGTGGTCTTGCCACTCATTCCCGGACCGTAGAAGACAATCTTGCAATTGACTTCTTTGAGAGCGAAGTTGATCTGAACCATTTCTACAAAGCTCCTACGCGAGCAATAAGCCCATCCGACGTTTCCGTGACCGGGCTAACCCATCATCGGCGGTCCACTTTCGTGGTCTGAAGCCAATCTTCCCCAGTCCACGGTTCGTGTGACTCAAATTGAGATTCTC
>CAYYAQ010000118.1:2389-15934 GCA_964469555.1 uncultured candidatus Brocadiaceae bacterium
GACGCTCTCCGCAGTTGGAGAACCGCCTCCTGTATCTCCGGCATGCTGTTGTCCAGCGTGCCGAATTGATTTGTGAGTACGACCAGGTACGCGTCACCGAGGTCCACCACGAGGACCTTGCCATGGGTGGAGTGGATTTTGAAGCTGGTGAATCCACCCATTCCCCCCTCGGTCAAACCACGGTCGAGGGTCGAAGTTAAAAACGATGTCAAACCCGACACCAAGTCGGGCTCGAGTCCTTCCTCGAGGGCGAACGACACGACGGTGCCGTCGTGGATCATCAACAGGCAACCCTTGCCGGAAACCGAGACCAGAAGGTCTTCGAGGATGTCCTTGATCGATGCCATCTAGTCAGCTCCTTCCCGTCATGTACAGGGAACCCGCGACCAGCTCTTGCAGGTCCGCGAGAATGCGATCCACCGGCGTACCGTGCTCGCAGAGAACGGCGGCGACGACCTCACCGAAAGAGCACAGACAGATGTGCCCGAAGTCCCCATCGATACACCCCTTGCTGAACGTTCCGACGTCCATCCGTCGGCACACGCGCCGCGCGGCCTTGGTCACGACGCGGACGACGCGCATGAACACGTCCTTCCCGTCCTTGATCTCGCCCTTGACCATCGCCTTGGAGCCCTTGATGTAGCAGGCCTTGATGACGCCATCGAGCTCGACCAACTGCGCCAGTGAGTCGCGAATCGGTCCGATCGCGTCCTCGCTGACAAATCCTGGCTTCGACCGGGTCTGTGCGTGGGTCAGGTTCCGATTGGTCTCCACCCTGTGGAACAACTCTTCGAGCGTGGCCTCGACGTTCTTCCTGGCCTCCGTCTCCCGCATCAGGGTCTCGGCCTCGCGATCACCCGGTGCCAACTCCAGCGCGATGCGCAGGTGCTTCACGGCGACCTTCACGCTGCCGACCCGGTACAGCACCTCGGCGAGCAACTTGTGAGCCTTGACGTTCTCCGAATCCAGCTCGACGACCTTCTCGAGGCCACGGACCGCTTCGATGCCGTCTCGCGCGGAGATGTCACGGTAGAAGTTCGTCAACCGCGCCTTTGCGAGCACCAGATAGGCGCCAGCATCGTCCGGGAACCGTCGAATGCACTCCTCGGCGGTGCCGTGCACGGCACCGAAGTCTCCGAGTTCGAGATACAGGTCGGCGATCTCTTTGTAGAGGACGGGCGTGGGCCCCTTGTTCAGGCGAACGCGAAGGCCCTTGATCGCCTTGTTGAGCTGCGTCTTCTTCGCGAACTTCTTCAGCTTCTTCAACGCGTCGGACTGCGGGAACAGGGCGAGCCCCTCATCGGCCACGCGCAGAGAGTGGTCGATCATGCCCATGTTGATGTAGACCTGTCCCAGGTCCACAAGAGTGGACGGCGAGAGAGCTTCCTTGGCGCGTGCCTCCAAGCGCCGTAGCTCTTTCCAGATCTTCATTCGCCGGATGAGTTTCACTTTAGCCTGTAGACCTCCCCTCTAGATCCGGTGACGTAGAGGCGCTTGGATCCCCGCGCAAGGCGGCCCCGCGAGGCGCCACCATCGGAGAAGCGCCACTCGATCTCCAGCGTGTCCGGGTCGAGTGCCAGTAGGACATCCCACTGCTTCACCTTCGAATTCTCTGCCCTCTGCATGACCTGTGTGACGACGAACAACCGACCGAGCATCGCCAACATTCCCGGTCGCGGACGGTCGACCATCTTCCGGCTGGACAACACGCGACCCTTGAGAAGGCTGACGCGCTGAAGCAGCTTGTCGTTGCCCACCAGGTAGACCGACTCGTAGTCCTCCGCCATCACCAACTCGCCCTCGCGGATCGCCCGACCGACCTCAATGACCCATGACGGTCGCCGACCAACGATGCCACGCCGGTACGCGTGGAGCCTGCCATCCTCGGTGCCGAACACGACGAGACTCTTGTTGATCTGGACGTCGGTTGTCACGCCGACCTTCAACTGCACCTTCGTGGTGATTTTTCCCTTCAGCGCGTCGAGAACGAGCACCGTCCCGAGCTGAGATCCCACTCCGACGCTCCGTCCGAACACGACGGGCCTGCCAGCTGCCATTCCCTTGAGCTGCTGGCGCCAGAGTTCCTTGCCACGCTGGTCTGCGGAGAGGCAGAGAATCCGCCCGTCTCGATCCACGAGGTAGATGCGGTTGTTCGCGAGAACGGGATCGAACACCAATGGCGATGAGAGCTTGATGTTCCACAGTCGATGGCCATCAGCCATGTCGTGGCACACGAGCTGGCCCTCGTTCGTGGCGAAGTAGATGCGGGACGATGTCACGCACGGAGCGCCGGCGATCTCGCTCAACCCAGGCAACTTGATGATGCGCGTCCGATCGACCCCATTCGTCGAGATTCCCAGCTTGCCGTCTCGCAGGCCAACGACGACCTTTCCAGTGCGACTCACGCCCGGCTGACCGAGTGCTGCCGCGCCGAACTTCAAGGTGCTCATCGGGAGCATCGACAACACGGCGTGGACCCCCTCGGTCCGAATGGGGTTCACCGTCGTCAGGAAGTTCTCGAAACCAGCCTTCTGGATCGAGTACCTCGGCGATGACCCGCCCGGGCAGAGGACTACTGTAGGCGTCCGAAGCGGCTCAGCCTGTCCTCGCTTGTTCAGGCGTGTCAGCGGCTTGCCTTCGTAGTAGATCATCGCGCCCGCGGGGCGGGTGACGAACATCACGGGGATCTGAGCGCGACGGGCGACGGAGGCCAGCTGGAAGTCCTTGATCAGGTTCAGGACGAGCTTGCGCTGCGTCTTCCAGTCCCCGCGATCCTGGGCCTCACGGGCCTCTTTCTCCAGCCGCTTCGCCGTAGTCAGATAGGTGAGGAGCTCCATGTGGCTCCTGTCCACGTTCTTCTCCGCCGACCACTGCTGGTCCTTGGACTGTCCCGCCTCGACAACGAGCTTGCGCACTTCCTCAATGTCGCGGAGCGCCTTCTCGAGTTCGTTGTGCTCGAAGTGGGCCTCCTGCTGCTGCCACCGGAGACGATAGTCGAACCGGATCTTCTCGAGTCTCTTCTGTTCCTCGCGAAGCTTGACGTCGCGCACGCGTCCGGCGGCGGCCCCGATCGCGATAACGCGCTTCAACTCTCCACGCGCGTCTTCCGCCGCCATGGTGAACGGGAAGGACTCGATCAACTGGAGGAGCTGCACCTTGATGCCGGAGAAGTCCTTCTGCTCGATCATCGCCGAGACCTTCAGGCCCTCGAGCTCCCTCCGGGCAGTCCCGTTGTAGAGGTAGTACCCGATGCTCGCGACGACGAGCAGGGTGAACACCATTCCCAGCGCGACCATGCTGCGCCGGCGAGTCCTCTGACGTTCGTCGACCTGATACAGGCGCTTGATCCACTCGGAGATGTCGGTGCGGGCCCGATCCATCTGCAGGACCTTCTGCAGGTACTTGATGGCCTGGATCGGATCGCCACTCCGGGTGAGGTCCTCGGCGATCGATTCGTAGAGCTCGATGACGCGCTTGGTGTCACCGACCTTCGTGTGCACGTTGATCAGGCTCTTCTTGAGCTCAATGTCCGACGGATGCTCACGGATCAACTCTTCGAGCAGGGAGCGGACGCGATCGATCTCCCCCATCTCGAGAAAGAGATCCACGAGATCCTTGCCGACGTTCAGCGGATCGAAGTCGTCTGTCGCGAGTTCCGGATGATCGATCGAGAGTTCGATGGCCCGCTGGTAAGCCTCGAGGTCGGTCGGAATGGTCTCGAGGACCAGACGGAACAGCACGATCGCCTTGCGCAGGTTGCCGTTTGCGGCGTGGTGCTCAGCGACGCACTTCGTGTGGGAGCAGCTCCGCTCGAACTCTCCGGTCGACCGGTAGACCTCGGCAGCCTGAGAGTGAACCCCCGGCAGACCGACGCGCATCTCGACTGCCCTTTCGAACAAGTTGATCGCGTCCTGAGTCCGGCCTTCGACCAGGCACTCGCGACCGGCGCTGAGCAGCATCGGGAGCGGCAGGGACTCGATGACCTGATCTTCCAGGAGCGTGGACAGCATCTTGTAGACATGGAATGACGGCAGACCCGTGATCTCGATGACCCGGTCGACGTTGCGCATGCCGTCGATCAGCTCGAAGACCTGGAAGAGATCGTCGTGGAGGTCGAAGGCGCGCGAGTCCTTGGCGGCGACCCGGAACACTTCGCAACCGGTCGGCACGATGGTCTGGATGTGGGCCCACTCGTCGATGCGGCGGGCGGCCTCCATGATGATGGCGTCCGTCCCGAAGAAGAACTGGTCGTGGATGACGCCATCGCGACCGGCGTGCTCCGTCGCGCCTTCGTAGAAGTCGAACTTCGCGTCACCCCAGAAGAAGAGCTCGTAGATCTCTTCCTCGATCTCGGTGCGAACGCTGTTGTCGAGATCCTCCTCCGTCAGGTAACCGCCGGCGAGAAGGCTATCGATGACTTGATGGCCTTGATGTGCCGCGTGCTCGCGCGCTTCCAACACTCCGTTCGCGGAAATCTGTCCACCGCGGACAAGCTTCGAGAGCACTCGATCGAGCATCGTGTGCTCGTTGAAGTAGAGGGTGACGCCGTTCTGATTGAAGTACAGCGCCTTCCAGCTGGCAGGGGACTGGATGTACAAAAGCCCCACCTTCTGATTAAGCGCGAGCATCTGGAACACTTGTGCCAGATCAACACTCGCCAAATCTCCCCTAAGCGCCATGTAACTGTTTCGTCCGGCCTGCCTGACCCCTCCGAACACCCCGTGGACCTCGGCATCACAAAGTGTTCCCGTGCCTTGGCTATCGGCATTTCGGTCGGCACGTGTTGAGAGCCTTGCGGGGCGGTGCGAATCCGCCTAACTTCTAGTGGTCGTGCAGATTGCCGTACCCGCAACGCCATGGTCGATTTGCTGAAGAGCTCGACCCGATTCCTCCGTACCTTCTGGCATCGGATGGCGGGAAAGGTCTGCTTCCGTTTGCGTCGGCAGGAGCGTGCACGTCGTCATTTTGAACAAGTGCTGCTGCTCAAGGGCGACGACTTCGCGGCCTATTTCTACCTCGCGCGGCTGGCATTCAGCGCCGGCGACATGATCAGCTACCACCGCGAACTCGCCCACGCCCGACGCACCTCCCCCGAGCGGCTGGCGCGGATCCGCTACCTGTTCGACTATTTCGAGCCGACCCCCGCGGACGATTCGTTGTTCGCCGACACCAGGGAACAGACCGGCGAGCGGGCGACCTGGCGGGCATTCCGCATGAGTTCCGTCGGCGGCAACAACCCCGTGCCGGGGGAGCGAGGACTGACGTCGTGCCCTGGTGGGGACTTGCGCCGTTACGGTGACGACTTCTCCTCGCCGCAAGAGCGCGAGCGGTTCTCGGACCTCCCGCCGATCTGCCTGGACGATCTGGCGGGAGTCGACCTCGACACCCTGTCCGAGTCCCTGTAGCCCGACCCTCCAAAGGCTGGCCTGAAAAGGCTGGGCTGAAAAGGCTGGGCTGAAAAGGGGCGGCGCCTTCACTGGGTGGAGACGGATCCTTACGCTCCGCGACCCCGCCATGAAGGAAACCGCCCTCAAATCCACCCACGTCCACCACCGCGCCCGCATGGTCGACTTCGCCGGGTGGGAGATGCCAGTCCATTACACCGGGATCCGCGAGGAGGCAGCCCACGTGCGGAAGCACGCCGGCCTGTTCGATCTCGGCCACATGGGCCGGGTCCGGGTGAAGGGCGCGCAGGCCGAGGACTTCCTGCAGAAACTCCAGACCAACGACGCGGCGAAGATCCCCACCGGCGCGATCCGCTACGCGATGATCCTCGACGAGAACGGGTTGACCCAGGACGACATCCTCGTCTACCGACACCAAAACAGCGTAGATTTCTTCCTGGTCATCAACGCGGGCAACTCGGAGCGGGATCTCGGCATCATGCGCGACACCGCGTCGGGCTTCGATGTTTCGGTCGTCGACCAGACGGAGGAACTCGGGATGTTCGCTATCCAGGGGCCGGCGTCCCAGGACATCGTGCAAGAGATCACGGACATCGACCTGTCGGCGATCGGCTACTACCGATGGACCGAGGGCGACGTCGCAGGGCATCACGTGGAGATCTCGCGCACCGGCTACACCGGCGAAGATGGTTTCGAGGTGTACGCCGAACAGGCGAAGATTGTCGAATTGTTCGACGCCTTCCTGAACGCCGGCAAGGATCACGAGCTGCGCCCGATCGGTCTCGCGGCTCGGGACACCCTGCGTCTGGAAGCCGGGATGCCGCTCTACGGTCACGAGATCGACGAGACCACGACCCCGCTCGATGCCGGGTTGGACTTCGGCGTCAAGTTCACCCACGACTTCACGGGGCGTGCAGCGCTCGAGAAGATCCAGGCCGCGGGTGGCCCGAAGCGTCGACTCGTCGGACTCACGACGGAGAGCAGGCGGGTCCCGAGACAAGGCTACCCCGTCATGTCGGGCGACAACGAAGTCGGCTGCATCCTGTCGGGTGCGGTGTCCCCCACCCTGGATACCAATATCGCGACGACCTATCTGCCGCACGACCTCGCCGAGGTTGGCACGACGGTCGAATTCGCAATCCGAGACAAGCGCGAGAGCGCCACTGTCGTCCACCTACCCTTCTACAAGAGACAAAGATAGCCGGAGAACCATGCGTCCAAACGATCGCAAGTACCTGAAGTCCCACGAGTGGTGCGTTGTTGAAGATGGCATAGCGACGATCGGCATCTCCGACCACGCGGTAAAGCACCTTGAGGACATCGTCTTCCTGGACCTCCCCGAGGTGGGCTCGCAAGTGAGCGCCGGGGCAAGTTTTGGCGAAATCGAATCAGTGAAGGCCGTCTCGGACCTCTACTCGCCCGTCTCGGGCGAAGTCGTCGATACGAACGAAGCTCTCGTTGACGACATCGAGTCGCTCAACAGCGACAACGCCCTCGACACGGGGTGGATGCTGAAGGTCAAGTTCACCGAGGAATCGGCGGACCTGATGGACGCCGCCACCTACGAGGAGTGCCTGAAGAACGAGGCAGACTGAGCCACCAACGTCGCGGGACGCTGCGTGTGCTGCAGTCCGGTGCCGGACACCCATGCCTCAACATGGGTCTCGACGAGGCGCTGTTGCACAGCGAGGACAGCCCACCGACGCTCAGGATCTACCGTTGGTCGCCGCCGGGCCTCTCTCTCGGCTACTTCCAGCGCGCGAGCGACTTCCTGGACGTCGCGGGTGACCACGTCGTCGTCCGCCGCATCACCGGCGGCGGGGCGATCTACCACGACGACGAGATCACGTTCTCGTTGACGGTGGGCGCTTCGTTGCTGCCGTCGGACATCGGCGCGTCGTACGATCTCATCCACGACGCAGTGTGCGCGGCCTTGGCGGATGTCGGCGTGGAAGCACATCGGCGCGGTGACTCAGCGGGCCAACCGACACGGGGACCCGCGCGCCCCAAACAGCCATGGTGCTTCGCAGACCCGGTTTGTGAAGATCTGCTGACGACCAGCGGTCACAAGCTCCTCGGCTCAGCACAGCGACGAGTGCAGCGACCAAAGGAGCGAATACTCCACCACGGCTCGCTCGTCCTCAGCGCTCCCGAGGCCACGCCGTTTTGTGGCAGCGTGGCGGAAGAAACGGATCCCCGGCGCATCGAAGCAGAGCTCGAGGAAGCGATGACGAAGCGACTCGCGACATCGCTGGGTCTCACAACCGCACAGGGATTCCCAACCGAGATGGAACTCGAACGCGCTACCAGGTTGGCGAAGGAACGCTACGGATCGGAGGCGTTCACGCTGCGCCGATGACACAACCCCACCCGACTCTCTCGCTCGTCATTCTCTGCTATCGCTCGGAAGACTCGGCAAGGGAGTTCACGGCACGAACGCTGACGATGATGCGGGAACACGGCATCGAGAGTTTCGCGCTGATCCTCGTGGGGAACTTCGACGAGGGCTCTTCAGATCGCACACCCGAGGTCGTCCGGGAACTCGCAGCATCCGACCGCCGGATTCGCTGTCGGGCCGAGCCCAAGCAGGGCATGATGGGATGGGACCTTCGATCCGGGCTGCGCGAAGCCCGTGGAGCCTATATCGCCTTCATCGACGGCGACGGCCAGATGCCGATAGGTGATGTCGGCAGACTCTTCAAACTCATCGAGAACAGCGAGTTCGACCTCGTGAAGACTCACCGCATGACACGGGCGGACGGATGGAAACGAAGGGTGTTGAGCACGGGCTACAACATCGTGTTCCGCCTGCTGTTCCCCGGTCTGAAGGCGCGACATGAACGCCAAGCCCAAACTCATGCGGCGAGACGCGTACGAGAAGATGCAACTCACATCCGACGGTTGGTTCATCGACGCGGAGATCATGATCGAAACCCTGCGCCACAAGATGTTGATCGCCGAAATCCCCACGGAGTTCAGGCGCTTGCACCGTCGGGCTTCGTTCGTCAGTCTTGGGGGCCGTGTTCGAGTTCCTGACAAACCTCATTCGCTGTCGCTCTCGGGAGTTCTTTCGCCGACCGTGATGAAGGAGTCAGCTTGAAGGAACAGTTCGAGGACGTCCACGCAGTGGCAGAAGAGAGGCACCCATGGTTCGTCGCCAGGCGCGCACTGTTCACGGAGCTCGCCGACCTCGACCGGGACGCTCGCATCCTGGACATTGGCTGCGGCACCGGAATGTTCCTCGTCCACCTCAAGAGCTTGGGTTTTCGGAATCTCGCCGGCGTGGAAACTTCAGAGAGGATGCGGCAGCGTTTTCGCGACGACGCCATCCCGCTCTACACGGAAATCCCCGAGGAGACGTTCGACACCGTTTTCATGCTCGACGTCCTCGAGCACATCGCCAACGACGTCCAAACACTGGCGAGGATCCACAACATCCTGCGGCCCGGGGGAACGCTCCTTATCTCCGTTCCGGCACACCCGTTCCTGTGGGGACCACACGACGTCCTCGCCGCGCATGAACGCCGCTATCGGAGTCGCGAACTTCGCGACAAGTTGACCGACGCGGGCTTCGACATCGAACGCTTCAGCTACTGGAACATGTTCTGTTTCCCGATCGTCTGCCTCCTCCGCTTCCTGCGCATCGGCAGGGCCGATCGTGCGGGCAATCTCGGACTCGGGCCGGCCTTCGCGCTGAAGGCGTACGGCCTGGTCTTGCGGCTCGAGAACCGCCTGTTGCAGTGGTTCAACCTGCCCGCCGGGATCAGCCTCGTAGCGAAGACTCGCACGAAGGCCAGCACGAGCGGGGATTGAGTTGCGTGGTCTCGCCGTGAAGGCTCTCATGGCCCCATGCTCGAATTGGAAGCCCTGATGCGCCGCGCCGGGCTGCGCCCTGAGGAGCGCCTGCTGATCAAGATCCAGGCGTGCATCTGGCCTGGCGACCACGAGGGGCTGGCTGCGTGCCTGCAGTTGTGCCGCACGCTCGGCGTCGCGCGCAGCGACGTGGAGGAGGTTCTGCTCCAGGGCGTGCTGTTTTGCGGCTTCCCCAGGATCGTCAACGCGTTTCGCGTCCTCAACGACGAGTGGCCGTCGACGGCAGCGCCCGCGGGTGGCGCTCTGCCGCCGGAAGAGAGGGAGCGCGCCGGTCTGGACCTGTTCGACGCGATCTACGCCGGCAACGCGAACGGTGTGAAGGCGATGCTCCGCGGCTGCCACAGCGAGTTCCACGACTTCGTCCTCGACACCGCCTACGGGCGGATTCTCAGCCGTCCCGGGTTGTCTCCGCGGATGCGGGAGTTGATCGCGGTCGGCGTGCTGGCGCTGACGGATCAAGTCCCCCAGATGATCGCCCACGGTCGCGGTGCCCGGAAGTTCGGCGCCACGGTCGACGAACTGCGGGAAGCAATCTACACCGGTGTCGAGGACGAAGACCGGACGAGCCAGCTGGCCCGGCGGGTCTAGTCATCGATTCCGGACTGCCGGAGGCTAGACCTGCTGGCCGACGTGCTTCTCGACGAGCTCGATCAACTCGTCCGGCTCGAAGGGCTTGCGGAAGTAGTCCGCCGCGCCCATCTCCTCGCTCTTCTGGTGGCCTCGCGAATGCTCGCGCGCTGTGAAGATGATCACGGGGATCTTCGCCGTCTCCGGATCGCGCTTGAGACGAGTCAGCGTCTCCCAACCGTCGATGCCCGGCATCATGATGTCGAGCAGGATGAGATCAGGGGACAGATCCTTCGACTTTCGGATCCCCTCTTCACCGTTCGTAGCCGACTCGACGCGGAAGCCGGCGGCCTCCAGCACCATCTGTGTCGAGACGATGATGAGTTTCTCGTCTTCGACGATTAGGACTGTGTGATCCATTGGTGCTTTCCGTCTTGAGGCTGTCTCTAGCGCGTGGCCGATGGAGTCTCGGCGCAGGCGTCGTCGCCCGTAACTACTTCTTCGAACACAGGGAGGGCAAACCTGAAGCTCGCCCCGGAACCTAGTTCGCTCGTGACTTCGATCCGACTGCCGTGAGCCTCGATGATCCCCTGAGCGACGAACAGGCCGAGGCCTGCGCCGCCATGGTGTCGCGTCAACGGATCCTCGACCTGGAAGAACTTCTCGAAGATCCGCCGTTGGTATCGGGGGTCTATGCCAATTCCCGTGTCGGAGATCGTGAAGACAACCTGTTCATCGATGACTTCGGCAATCGCGGTGACGGTGCCGGACCCTGAAGTGAACTTGACCGCGTTCTCAATCAGAGACTTCAAGACCCGTTTCATGTCCGTGCGGTCGGCCTGAACGTGCACTCCTTGCACACCCATCGAGTCAATCAGGATCTCGCATCCGGAGTCCGCGGCCACCTGTTGGAAAGGCGCGACCGAAGAGGACAGCAGGTCGGAGGTGTCCAGGATCTCCGAGTCTTGTGCGTACGTGTTGGCGTCGAGGTTGCCCAGGTTGATCAGCTTGTCGATCTGGTGCTCCAGGCGCACGGACTGCTCTCGGATGGAGGAGACCGCCTGAGCCTGCAGCTCGGACAGCTCGCCGAGTCTGCCGCCCGCCATCAGCGTCGAGAACGTCTTGATGCCCGTGAGTGGGGTGCGCAGCTCGTGGGCGACGATGGACAGGTACTGGTTCCGCAGCTGGTCTGACTTGTACTCGGACGTGATGTCCTTCAGCATCGTGATGATGCCCTGGGGACTCCGTTCGCAGTCGTAGACCCTCGATGAGCTGATCTGCACGTAGATGAGATCGCTCTCCTCGGTCTGTACCTCGACGGTCCGCGTGATCTCGGTCTCACCTTCGATGTGATCGTGATCGTGCAGGACGGCGCTGGTCAGCTCTTCGCAACCCAGATGGAACTCGTCGAACCGGTTCCCCATCGCGAGGAACGCCTTGGCGCCGAGCAGTTCCTCCGCCACCGGGTTGATCAAGGCCACGCGCCCCTCAGCATCCACGACGACGACGCCGTCCATGATCTCGCTGATGATGGTCATTCGCGGTCTGCCGACTTGGGACGAACCAAAGGATCCGAGGCAGAGACCGGAGATCAGGTCTGCTTGACCGCGTCGAGCGCTTGCTCTTCCGTCTCGAAGATCGAGAGGTGCTTCGAGATCCTCATGATGTCGAAGATCTTGATGATGAAGGGCTTGATGTGGCAGAGGTAGAGCTTGCCGCTCCGCGCTGCCGTGACGTTGTTCGCCACGATGATCAGGCCGACACCACAGCTATCGATGATCTTGACGTTTTCGAGATTCAACACGAAGTGCTCGAACCCCTCGTCAATCTTGCTGTTGATCGTTTCTTTCAACGACTCCTTCAGCGAATCCGTGACGTAGAAGTTGAGGCTTCGATCGTTGAACGAAATGATCGCCGTCTTGTCTTCATCCAGCGTCGTCACCGACAGGCCCTGGCTCTTCTTTCCAACGATTTCCATGAACACAACCTCTGCTTACGGGTCTCTCTACGGGAGGTTGTTTCGACTCGATCGCACCCCAAGGTTGAGCACGAGGAGCCGAGTTCTGATAGATGTTGGCACTATTCCGGCGCCGGGACTGCCCTGCCACCGCGGTGATCCGCCGAGATCGGGCCCGCTTATGCCAAAAATACCATCGATCAATCGGTCCTGCGGTAGCGGGCGGCGACGTTTCGACGGCCCATTTCCTGCAGGACGGCGGGCGCCTTCTTCAAGCCAAGTTGATTGGCCTTGTTGGCCACACTTGCCACAGAACGGCGCAGCCGTTGCGCCAGAACGAGGTTGAGCGTCGTCGGATAGAGGTCGCGCAAGAGCCGGATCTCGCCCGGACGCCATCGGGGCATGGGTTGGGTCGGATCCCCAGTGTGGGCCAGGAAACCCTTGTCCTTCGAGAGGCAGAGCTCCGCAGCCTTGGCACGGATCTGCCCAATCGACCGTGAGAGGCAGACGACCAGGTCCTGGTCGGATCGTGATCCGTACAGCTTCTTCAGGAGACCGAGCTCCAGACGCTGCCATCGCCAATCCGTGCGGACGTTCGTGCGCAGGGAATGCACGCGGGCCGACACATCAGCCGCGGGCCGACCAAGCACGAGGCACAGCGCCTTGAACTCGAGGATGCCGAATCCCTCGCGCAACCGCAGATCGTCGCCCGCGGTCCACCTGCGAGAGATAACCGTCGTCGCGAAGATCTCCCGTGCCTTGCGTTGCACGCTCGAGACAGAACGTCGCAGCAGACGCGCCACGCTCTCCTCCCGAGACTTCGGATAGAGGAATCGCAATCGTTCGAGATCGTGGGTCGACCAGTTACCGCGTTTGAGCCTTGTCATTGCAGTCCCTCCTCACATCGACGTTTCGCCCAGAAATTCTGACCATACGGCACGCGACTTCTCCTTGAGAAGCTCGCGAATCTCGTTGGCTGATGACATCGTTATCGCTTTCTTCGCGATCTCTTGGGCCTCTTCGATCGAAAAATTGCGGATCATCAGCTTCACTCGCGGCAGAAACACGGGCGCCATCGACAGTTCGCGAAAGCCCAATCCTACCAGGAGCATGGTGTAATAGTGGTCACCGGCGATCTCGCCGCAGATAGAAACCGGCTTGCCACTCGCCTCGACCGCGGTCGCGATCAGCTGCAGCGTGCGTATGACGGCGGGATGGTACGGATCGTAGAGCAAGGCAACCCGGGGATTATCCCGGTCGACGGCGAGAAGGTACTGCACGAGATCGTTCGTGCCCACTGACACGAAATCGACGAACGGCAGGATCTGATCCAGTACGTACGCCGTCGCCGGAACCTCGACCATCACCCCGAACTCGATGTTCTTGTCGTGAGGAGTCTCCGAATCCGCCAGGTCCTCCAGCATCGTGTCGACGATCTCCCTGCAGCGACGCACCTCCTCGAGAGCGGTGACCATCGGCAACAGTATGCGGGCGTGACCGGACGCGCCCGCGCGGAGGATCGCGCGGATCTGCGTGTACAACATGTCGGGCCACGACAGGCTGATGCGCAATCCACGCCAACCGAGCACGGGGTTCCGCTCGTCAGGCGTCCTGAAGTACGGCAAGGGTTTGTCGCCGCCTATGTCCAGCGTCCGGAACGTGACGGGTTTGCCCTTCGCACCCTCCATCGCGCGCTCGTACATCTGCACCTGCTCGTCTTCGGCGGGGAACTGCCGGCGCTCC
>CAYYAQ010000119.1:0-15845 GCA_964469555.1 uncultured candidatus Brocadiaceae bacterium
GGAGGCCGTAGGCCTTGCTGACGTCGCGGTACACCCGGTCCTCAGACGCGAGGCCGAGTGACACGACGGATCGTTCGAGGGTCATCCCTCGGCTGCGGGCGTGGGCCTTGGCTTTCTCCAGTTGATCTGGCTCGAGGGTGCCGCCGTCCCGGAGCACCCCCTCCAAGTCCTGGCTGCTCAACGCAGAATTCCGTTGAAGTTGAACTTCTTGGCGCCGATCGCGGGGTGGTTCAGCTTCAGTTCTATCGCGCCGCGGATGAGGAACCCCTTCACGTCGGGAGCGATCTTCACGGTGACGACGAGCTTATCGCCGTCCTTCACGGCCACCGCCGTGATGTACTTCTCGGCGAAGGTGAGGCTGGGGAACGTCACGCCCTCGAGTTTGAGATTGAACTTGTCGTTCGGGATGAACGTGATCTTCCGCTCAGCGCCCTTGCCCTTGCGGATCTTGCCGAAGGAAAGGAACGTGCCGGGCTCGATGGTGATCGGCCCCGTGACCGTAGCGATCACGGTGAGGTCGATTTCCTTGCCCTCCCAATCGGTCTTGAACTTGATCGCCGCGCCGCCGGCCTTCGGGTCGGCGTTGGGGCCGAACGTGCCTTCGACCTGCCAGGCCTTCTTGCCGTTGGGTCGCGTGATCTGCTCCTTCTTCGTGATCTTTACGTAGTCGGGGAGCGCGTCGTGGTCGAGCAGCTTGAAGTCCGGCTTGACGTCGGATGCGACCACGAACTTGAAGGTACGCGTGTCGGCCCAGGTCATGTTGTTCAGGAACACGTCGTTCGGCGTGATGTCGAACAGCTTGACGCCCTTGGCCTGCCACGACAGCGTGACCTGGCGCATATCCTCGTCGGAACTCTCTATGGCGAGGGTCGCGTCCTTGTAGCCCTGCAGGCCGCCCATCTCCATCTCGACCTCGATCTCGCCGACATCCCCGGCCTGGATGTTCATGTGGGTGATTCGATTACGCACCGTCTTGCCTTTCTCCTCCCGCAGTTCGTGGAGCGAGTTGGCGACGGGCTTCTTGCTGAGCTCGTAGGTCCGCTTGCCTATCTTGATGGTGGCGCGCACGCACTGGCAGCTGCCGGTCAGGTTCTTCCAGACATGCTTCTTGTTGGTCGGGTTCTTGAAAGAGAACTTCCCGCTCACCTTCTCCTTGTTCAGGAACTCGCCCATGAACAGCTTGGTCCGGTTGAACCAGGCATTCGGCTGGCCGGTCACCATCTGCGGTACGCTCGGCGCGAGCGGTTGCGGCGGCTGCGGGCTGTCGAAATCGGGCGCCTTCTTCGGCACATCGCCCTTCGAGATCCCGCGGTCCCCATCGCTCTTTTTGGGTGGTTCCACCTGGGCGACAAGGCTGCCCATCACGAGGACCATGGAGGCGATACCGGTCAGGACATGTCGATTCTTCATGGGACGATTGGGTTCATGGCTCATTGCGGTGGAACAACCAGCAGCGGCAGGAGGGGCGGATCCACCTTGGTGAACGAGCAAGGACAGTATAGCCTCCCACGGGAAACAAAAGTGTCGAGAGGATTCCCATGAGACCCGGATTCGCCACGGTATCCCCCCTACTGCTGCTCTTTCCGCTAGGGGGTTGCTGTTCCATCTCCCAGGGACTTTCCGCGTTGTTTTGCGGTCCGCGGGAGCCGCTGCCCCGACGGGCGAGCCTGACGCCCAACCAGACGCTCAAGACCCTGCTGGCCGCCATATCCTGCGACGACTCCCGGACGATCTTCAAAGCACTGGGGCCCGACTTCAAGCATCGCAGCCACATCGGTGGGCTCGAGTGGGAGATCGCGTGGCAGCAGATCAAGAAAGAGACCCCGGGAATCCACCTGGCGTACGAAGCGGAACCACGGGACCCGAAACCCACGGTGCAGGCGCCAACCCCAGCGAGACCGTTCCCACTGGCTTCTTTCACCCTGACGCTCCCCGGGACGACCATCGAGGTTCGGCTGCGCAAGTACGCCTACTGGAAGATCGTGTTCCAGACCTCGGACATGAAGAACCCCGACGAGGTCTCGCAGCACATCCGGCATCCCGACAAGGCCGTCCTCTGGGCGCCTGACATCCGCCAGGTATCGAAGCTGAAGTGGGTCGATCCCAACACGCGCGTCGAGCTGTCGCTGCCTGGCCTGCCATGGCAGGGTGTCGGGATCACCGAGATCCTCAGCGCCGGCGCGGGCATCGAATGGCTCGTCTACGACTTCCGGATCGTGCAGTAGGGCCCGCTTCAAACACGACCGGCCCGGACGGCAGAGCCATCCGAGCCGGGACGGGAAGACCCGCAAAGATTTCCGTGTGGTGGACTAGCGGACGACCTCGATGGGAAGCGTGTTGCGGACAGTCAGACCCTTCTTCGTGGGAGCACCTTCAGCGAAGTGCACGCGGATCTCCTTGACGATGTCGCGCTTTGGCTTGCTGTCTTCGACCGGGATGCCACTCTCGAAGAAGATGTCGTCTTCGATCATCTTTTGGGCGATGTCCAGACGCTTCTTCACGCCTGCCAGAACCTCGGTCGCTTCGCTCAGAGCGCTGTCGTCCAGGTCGAATCGACGGTTGGCTGCGGCCATGGCGTCGAGTTCCTTCTTCTGGACCTTCAACGCGGCGATCGTGTTGTCCAGGTCAGCCTTGCTCGCCCGAACCGAATCGAGCTTGATCTGCGACGCGACAACTGCCTTGCTCTGACGCTTGATCAAGGCCCGCTTGCTCTTCAAGATGCCCATGTTGTTCTTGTAGCCCTCGAACGTGCGGGCGAGGTCGATTTCAACGCGGCGATGGGTGTACTCATGGCCCGACAGGGTGTAGGAGCTGGTCTCGTCGTTGAGGAGTTCGGAGCCCGTCTTGAGCTTCTTCTCCTGCCTCGCGACAGTCTTCTCGAGGCGCGCGACGGCGCGCTGCAGGTATTCCAACTCGACCACGGCACGGGCGACCTCGAGCTTGCACGCCTTGACTTCCGGGCCGATCGCGAGGACGAGCTTCTCCGCGCGCTTGATCTCGAACTCGACGGGGATCTTCTTCTTGAAGGTGTCCCGAACCGAGGTGCCTGCGGTTGCGATGTAGCTGCCGAACTGGTCGCCGAGCATGAAGTAGCCGACGGCCCCGAGGGTGACCACTCCGATGAGCGACCATTTGATGATTTTGAACATTCTGGTTATCTCCTTTGCGGTGGGTTCCAGGGAGGCATTTGCCTCACACAGACACCCCTGCGGAGAACCCCGGGCGAGATTTTCAATCCGCTCTTCGAAATGGAGAAAAAGTGCCGCGAACCAGGGCGGGAGCGATGTTCCAGGGCTGGACAGGGAATCCGCGCGGTCGGGGACGGGCTGGAGTCGGACGTCTCGAGAACCCGGTGCCTAGGCTCCGGACACCCTGCGTATCTCCGATACCGTCGAGTGCATCAACCGATCCTTGAAGTCGCCCATCCGCGCCTCGTCGGCGTCCTTCTGCCGGGACTGCAGGTCCTGCAGCACCGAATCGCAGTAGGGGCACTCGCTCTCCCTGAGGTGGAACTCCATGAACTCCATCGCCCCGGGAGAGAGCGCGCCGCTCTCGTAGGCCTGCACGATGTCCGGATGCGGGCAGGACACGCGTTCCTCCCGCCAGACGGTGGCGACGGTGAAGGCCAGGAGTTCGTCGTCGTGCTGGGTCATGGGACTACCTGGAGCCAGGCTCCCAGAGCCCGCCAAACAGGCTGTGATTCGGGTCGTTCTGCCGCGCCTTGCCGCGCAGCTTCTCGATCGCCCGGAACTTGATGCCGGCGATCGCCTTCTCGTCGGCGATTCCAAACCGCATCGCCGCATCCTTGTTCCGGCCACCGAGCACGAACAGGTACTCGAGAACCTGCAGCTTGGTGAACTCGCCCTCATCCCAGAGTTCGGCGACGAATTCCTTGAGGATCTTGCCGAGAACCGTCCGACGGCGTCCGGCGTTCTCCTTGTCGACGGCCCCTTCCATGGGTGCCGTGGAATCCACCGGCATGTTGTCGAGCCAGACCATGCTGGCGTCGCTCTTGTCGCCGCGCTGGGGCGAGATCAGCGGCATCTTGTGCTTGCGGTAGTGGTCGATGACGCGGTTCTTCGCGATGCCGAAGAGGAACTGATCGAGAGTGTAGGCGTTGTCGAAGTTCGCGATGCCGCGCACTGCGCCGAGGAACACGTCCTGCGTGACGTCTTCCGCCGTCTGGTGGTCCGTCACGTAGCGGTTGACGAAGAAGTACACCCGCCGGTAGTAGTCCTCCTGGAGTTCACCCCAGGCTTGTTCCTCCATCGCCTGGAGCCGCTCGATACTGTGAACCTCGACCGCCATATCCGTTCAGCCTCCTCCTAACAAGCCGGTGAACAACACCGCAGCCAATCCGACAAGGAGTCCGATGATGAGGAGGTAGCCGAAGACCCGCATCAGAGCGCCGAGGAGCCGCAGCGGAACCCTGATGACGTAGAGCATGCCCCGCCCGAAGACCACGCTGATGATGCGGACCGGGGCGAGCACGACGAAGATCGCGAGCTCGAAAATGCTGAAGATCACACGGATCAGACCGCCGAAGATGCCATGCCCGTAGGGTCGATCGTCGACGAGACGGGTCGTCGACGCTTCGCGGGGAGGCACGGAGCCGTGCGCGGCTTCGAAGGCTGCTCGAGCCGCCGCAGTGGCCTCTGCACCGGCGTCGTGACGGGAGGAGCCTGGCGGGATGATCACGCTCTCGCCGAGCGCCGCGGGCGCCTGGAGGTCTTTCAGGAGGTCGGTGACCGTCTGGTAGCGTTCGTCCGGATCCTTCGCCATGCAGCGCAGGATCACCCGGCGTTCCCGGTCTTCGACCACCGGGGGGAATTCCGGCGTCTCGGTCTCGTGCTTGCGCAGCACCTGCCACTCGGTGTCACCCTTAAACGGCACGTCTCCGGTCATGCACTCGTACAGGATCACGCCGAGGGAGTAGATGTCGCTGCGCGTGTCGCCAATCCGCTGCAGCATCTCGGGCGCCATGTAGTACGGCGTACCCCGTCCGAACGAGAGCGAGTTGCGTGACTCGGTGACGAGCTTCGAAAGCCCGTAGTCTCCGACCCGGGCGATGTCTCCGCGCAAGAAGATGTTCGCGGGCTTGAGGTCGAAGTGGACGAGCGAGTGATCGTGGATCGCCTGGATGCCTCGAGCGGCCTGGACGAACATGAGGAGCGCGTCCTCGCGGCTCATCCGGCCCGCTTCGAGCCGCTTCCGCAGCGTCGACTCGCCGGCATAACTCATCACGATGTACGGGATGCCGTCGACCTCCCCCTTGTCCTCGATGGAGACGAGGTTCGGGTGGTCGATCTGGGCGAAGTACTTGACCGTTTCCAGTTCGCGGACGACCGCGTCCCGGATGACCTCATCGTCGACCTTCAGGAACTTGATGGCGTAGTCCTTGCCGATCGATTCCTTGCGCGCCTTGTAGACCAGGCCAAAGACGCCCCCACCGAGCTTGTTGATGATCTCGAAACCGGCGATGTACCCCGGCTTGCGGAAGTTCACGTAGAACGACTGCCAGTCGATTGGAGGTCGCGGAGACGACGGCTCGGCGAGTGGGGACATTGCTTCCATGGTAACGCCTGGCATCAGAGTAGGACTAGCGCGAGGGGACCGCTGAGCGCGAGCAGGGCGCCGATCGCGTAGAGCCGCTTGGTCATGTAGCCCCGGGTGAGGCGGTCGATCCAGGTCATGACCAGCGCCAGGAGACCCCAGAGGCCCAGCATCCCGCCGAATTTGAACGCAAATCGCTTCTCCTCGCGGCGCAGACGGGTCGTCAACCTGCCCCGCTTGCGAAGCGAACGGGAATCGACCTCATCCAGCAGGAGGAAGGCCTGGTAGCTCTGACCGAAGCCGTGGTCCCGCACCATCAGATCGCGATCGAGGACCTTGGGACCGAGCCGGTGAAGCTGGTCGCGGGTCCACTCGGTGACGACCCCTTCGCGGACGAAGTCGGGGATCCACTTCGAGGAGATCGCCGCCGCGTGGGCATCGGCGACGTCGCGGACGCGGTTCTTGTGATCTTCGAGAGCGGTCCGCTCGACGGCGGCCCAGGCCTCCCGTCGCGAGAGTTCCGGCGTGCCGGACACGGTGTAGGCATCCGGTTGGGCCGGATCGTGGTCGACCCAGTTCTTGGTCTCTGTGTGTTGCGGGCCCTGCAGCAGCAGACCCATGGCAACCGTCGTCAACAGCATTGGCGGTCCTCCTTGAGATCAGCCCCGCATTCCGCGCAAGTCGGAGAATATTTCGGAATTGAGGAGTGCCAGTGGGCTCCTTTTGACCGGGGGATCCAAATCGGCGGGCGCGCAACGGGCGCCCAGGTCGTTTACTGGACTTACGTCCGATGCCAGGGCTGCAGCACAAACGCGGTGTCGCCACAGCGGACGAGCGCGCCGGCGGGCACCGGATGGCTGCCGCGGAATGGGCGACCACCCATGTCGCCCTCGGCAGCGAAATGGACCCGGATCTGACCGTCCGACGAGCTGTAGAGTTCCACCTCGGACTCGTCGTGGGGCACCCGGATGTGGGCGTCTTCGGCCCGCCCGATCAGGATCCGGCCATCGCGCCCGCGGTCCTTCATCAGCAGGATCTTGTCGGTACCCGCGACCTGGAACCCGGCTTTCAGATGCAGGCTGGCGGTCAACGAGCGCTTGCTGGGCACCCTGTACACGAACTCGAGCGCGACCCCCAGACGAACGCGATCCCCAGACTTCAGCGCCGCAGATGAGACCTTGTGCCCATTGACGAACACCTCGCCCTTCTCCGCGATGATCCGGTCCTCCATGCCGCCGTGAAACGACAGGGAGCGTTTCAGCCGCGCGTGCAATCCGGCGATGTTCGCGAGCAGACGCACGTCCGCCTTGGCATCCCGGACGTTGCCGATCGTCAGCGAATCGTCGCGCAGGACCAGGTACTCACCGCCCTCGTCGACGCGCAACAGGAACCCCTGGTCCAGGCCCTGGGCACGCGCCAGACCCTGCTTGATGTCAAAGATCCGCGTCCGCAGGAATCCGGGCGTCGGCGGCATCGAACTCAGCTTCCTGGCTGCGCCGTGCACGTCGCCCTCGACCGTGAGTCTCTCGACCTCATCGACGGCGTTGGAGTGGTTGCGCATCACGACGACACGGTCCTCGAGCTTCTCGAGCCGCGGGCAGTCGGCCCAGATGGAGCGGGCTTCTTCCAGGAGTTCGGAGGAATCACGCAGGTCACCGGACACTCCCGATTCTTCCAGCTTCTCGATCAACTGCAGGGCGCGACCCTGCTGAGACTCGATCGTGCTTCCGAGCGACTCGATCCGGCTCTCGATCGCGGATTGCCCCTTCGCGGCGCACTGCACGACGCCCATCCAACCCTCGGCTTCGAAGAGCCGTGCGTTGCAGACCGAGGCGTCGACGCGGTGCAGGATGCGATCGGCCAGATCCAGGAATCGAGCTTCCAGTCGGTCCCCACGCAGCATCTCACCGCGAGCGGATTCGTATTCCGCGATCTCCTGCTTGGCGCGCGCCAGGTCCCCCACTTCGACGCTCTTCGTGATGGCTTCCAACAAGTCGAGCCCGCGGATCTCCGCCAGCAACGCGACGCGGACCGTCTGCACCTCATCGAGATCGCCCTGGATCTTCGCGATCTCGTCGAGACGCGCCACGCAGTGCCGCAGCCCCTCGCGCGACGACGACGGCCCGTGGATGGCGCGTCGAACCTGGGCCAGGCCCTCGGCTGCGAGATCCATCCGACCGTGAATGTCCTGCAGGAGGATCCGCGCCTCGCGACTCTCTTCACC
Source organism: uncultured candidatus Brocadiaceae bacterium (assembly GCA_964469555.1). GTDB lineage: Bacteria > Planctomycetota > UBA1135 > UBA1135 > UBA2386 > CAYYAQ01. The sequence continues at coordinate 7,778 of CAYYAQ010000119.1, forward strand.
TTCGCCCGAGAGGCCGAGCAAGAGCGCGGAAGCCTCTGCGAGGCGAGCCTCGGCGGCGAGGTCCCGTGCGCGCCGCAACCGCTCTTCACGGTCCAGCGAATGTTGATTCAGGATGTCCATCTGTCTTCGGAGTGGTTCGTGCATCGGCCATTCCTCCAACACGTTCACGATCTGTTCGCGGGCGGACAGCAATCGTCCCTGACCCACGAGTTCGCGCGAACGGCTCAAGGCCTCGACCGAACGGGCGTCGGCGGCGATCAACTCCTTGAGCACCGCGAGCACCGGTTTGGCGGAGAGTTGCTTCGACGCGGCACCCATGGCCTCCAACGCGGGACTCAGGTCGCCGCGTTGGCGCGCGTCCAGCCCCTTGGAGAGCGATTGGATTCCGGGCTCGACACCCGAGAGCGGCGGACTGTCCACGAGGACCGGATGCGTCGCCTGGAACACGGCGACAGCTTCCGCGAGCTTGCCTGCACCTAGCTCCTCGCGAACTTCCGCCAGCCTCTGGCAACCGATCTGGTCGAGCCGCTTGGCGAGCGCCGGCTCGTTCAGGAGACCCGGACACGCTGCGCGCTCGCGGGCGATCTCGTCCAGGAGCGTACGTTCGGCAGCACCCCCGTCCCCGGAGCACTGCTTCAGACGCTCGACGAAGTCGGCAGCGAACAACCCAGCTGCCTTCTCCGTGATTCCCGTGAGTGCCTCGGCCTGGTCCTGTTGGGCGTGCAACCGCAGCAGATTGTGCCTCAGCTTCGCCAGGTCGCCGGTCTTCAAGGCCGCCTTGGCGGACGAGAGGTCCTTGGCGACCGCCTGTTGCCGTCGTTCGATGAAGCGCTCCACGGAGACCTGTTCAGCTCCCCTGGGTTGCATCTTCGCGGCGTCGGTGCAGGCGCGTTCCGCCGCCTGCAGATCGCCGCGCTCGGCGAGTTGGCGCGCTTCCTTGCGCAGGTTGTGGGCGACCCGGACTTCGTCCTCGCGCCGGACAGCCTCCTCCCGAATCTCTCCCTGCAGCGTCTTCGCTCCCTTGAACTCAGGCGCGGTGGCGATGACTCCATCGACGTCGACCCGTGCGGCATCGAGGTTGCCGTCCTCGAGCCGGCGACGCGCTCGCTTCGCCATGCCCGCGAGCGCCTTCTCGCGCAGTTGTTCCGCCCGGCGTTCGCCGGCCACGACAGGTTCCGACATCAAGCGCAGCGTGACCTCGAACTGCCCCTGGGACAGGGCGCGCTTGGCACGTGCAAATATAAGGAAGCGATCGAACATCCGGTGCTAGGGGCCTGAAGACTGGTGACTCTGGCAGCCCCAGGTTCGCACGCAGGATGGGACTATTCGGAATAGGAGCAGAATCCTTCCTGGTCCTGCTCCCCGCGTGCGAGTTGCAGACAGGCTTCCGCCCGCGCCAAGAAGGCCTGGCGGTTGTGGACCCCCGCCGCGGGCATCGTAGCCAGTCCCGCGCTCGGTGACGCGGGCACCCCCGCAGATTCAGCGCGTTCGCGAACCCCGGAGAGCATGCGCCGAGCCAGAATCTCCGATCCGGCAGCTCCGGTGCCCGGCAGGAGCACCATGAACGTCAACTCGGTGAACCGACCGATGATGTCGATGTCACGACACTCGTTCAGGAACACGGCAGCGACCTCCGCCAGGTAATCACGGCGTCCGTTCGCGTCGAAGAACGACTCCTCGAGGTCCACGCCGATGTCGAGCAGGAGAAGCGAGAGGGGCTGGTGAAACCGGACCGAGCGTTTGAACTCCTCGTCCAGCTTGAAGCTCGCGAACGGACCGTCGAAGAGGCCCGTCTCGGGATCCACCAGACGGCTCAGCAGGTTCTGGCCCCCTTCATCTTCGAGCATCCGCTGCAGCGCCGAGGCCTCGCGACCCTCGTCCGACGCGATCTCCTTCTCGAGTCTGTTGAGCAGCGCTTCAATCGAGACCCGCGGTCGGTGCGGCACGAGGCGCTCTCGGATCTCCGCGACACTGTTCGTCAGGCCCTCTGGACCGAGTTCGAAGCTACCGTCAGACAGGCAAAAGCGAGCGATCTCCGGGGTGATGGCGTCGTCAGCTTCGACGAGGACGTAGACCCGCCAATCAGTCCGCTCCTTGAATTGCCGGCACGCGGTGAAGGCGTTCCCGGCCGGGAGACCCGCGCCAGCGCTCGCTTCGAGGAACACGCACCCGACCTTGGAGTCGTCTTCCGGCATGCCCGCGTGAATCGTCACGCCGAGCGTGTCGGCCAGATGCCGCCGAGCCTTGTCGGAATCTCCGAAGTAACAGGCTTCCCAGTCGGCGCCGATCATGAACTCTTCGCCAGTTCCTCGGCGATGTCGTCCGTGAAAACATGGTTCGCGTACACGCCCTGGACGTCGTCGTTCTCTTCGAGGCCCTCGATCAGCCGCACGATCTTTTGAGCGGTCTCGACGTCGGGAACATCGACTCGCGTATCCGGTACGAAACCGACACCCGCGCCCGAGAACTTGACGCCCCGGCTCTCCAGTTCGGCCTTGAGGCTCACGAACTCGCCAGGGTCACCGTGAATCGAGAACACGCCGTTGGCGGACACCAGGTCCTCAGCGCCGGTTTCGAGGACCGTCTCCATCAACGCATCTTCCCCCTCGTCTTCGTCGGGTTCGACCTCGAAAATCGACTTGCGCTGGAACATGTAGGCCACGGCGCCACTGGACGCGAGGCTGCCGGCTGCCTTCTCGAAGATCTTCCGGATCTCGGGAGCCGTGCGGTTCCGGTTGTCGGTGAGGATGTCGATCATCATCGCCACGCCGCCCGCCGCGTAGCCCTCGTAGAGGAGTTCTTCGTAGTTCGCGCCGTCGGAGTCACCCGTGCCTTTCTTGATCGCCCGCTGGACGTTCTCCTTCGGCATGGACGCGGCGCGCGCCTTCTCGAGGGCGAGCCGCAGTCGCGGGTTGGCGTCCGGATCGCCGCCACCGAGCTTGGCAGCGACAATGATCATCCGAGCGATCTTCGAGAAGACCTTCGCCTTCAGGGCGTTAACCCGGTCTTTCCGGTGCCTGACGTTCGCGCCGTGGGAGTGGCCTGCCACCTGACGAACCTCGAGCGCCTAACGCTTCGAGAACTGCGTCGCGCGACGCGCCTTGCGCAGCCCGTATTTCTTGCGCTCGACCTTGCGGGCGTCGCGGGTTAGGAGGTTCTCGGCGCGGAGTTGCGCCTCGAAATCAGGGTGGTCGTTCTTGAGCGCACGCGCGAGACCGAGCTTCACCGCGTCCGATTGGCCGGTGATGCCGCCGCCGCTGACGCTGACCCAGATGTCGTAGCTTTCGGCTGTTTCGGTGGCCTTCAGGGGAGCCATGGCGGCGCGACGGGTGTCGGCCGTCTGGAAGAATTCGTCACACTTCTTGCCGTTCACGGTGAACTGGCCAGTGCCGCCGCTCTTGATGCGGACCCGGGCAACAGAGGCCTTGCGACGGCCGGTGCCCCACACGTAGGGATCAGTGGAAAGGACCAAGTGGTGATTCTCCGTCAGATGTCGAGTTTGAGTTCGGTCGGCTTCTGCGCCGTGTGGGGGTGGTTGGCGCCGCCGTAGACCTTGAGGCGCTTCAGCATGTTGTGCGCCAGTCGGTTCTTCGGCAGCATGCGGCGCACGACGAGCTTGATCAGTGCATCGGGCTTCCGATCCAGGAGGTCCTGCAGCGTCACTTCTTTCAAGCCGCCGGGCCATCCGGAGTAGAATTGGTACTTCCGGTCCTCGCGCTTGTTGCCCGTGATCTTCACCTGCTGGGCGTTGATCACGATGACCCCATCACCCACCTGCAAGTGCGGGGTGTAGAGAGGCTTGTTCTTGCCCATCAGGATCTCGGCGATGACCACGGCCATCTTGCCGAGGACGTACTGGGATGCGTCGATGACCTGCCATGTGTCCATGGCGGCCTTCCGATCTTCGACGGTGGCAAACGTGGTCTTGGTCATGGCTTTCGGGCTCTGATTGCGGGGCGGGAACCGGGGTGGATTCCTCGCTAGACCATGCAGAGCAAGGCGACGGATGCTAGCGAGCCATTCCACGGATTCAAGGTCGGCGGCAACTCGTTTTGCGCAGCCGAGAAATGACTGGGGATGCTCAGCTCCCCGGATCCTCAATACGCCGGATGTGCATGATATTGGTCAACCCCTTCTGCCGGCTGGATCCGACGACGATGACAACGTTGTCGCCAGGTTTGGCCAGATGCAGCTCCCGCAGTATCCGCTCCCCCTCGACGGTCATGCCGTGGCTCGTGCGGGTGTTGGGGACCCGGAACGCGCGGACCCCCCAGACCAACGCCAGACGCTGAACCGTACGCTGGAAGGGCGTGAACGCGATCACCCGGGTGGACGGCCGTTCCGCAGCGATCGCGAGAGCCGTGCCTCCGGACTCCGAGAACACCGCGATCAGCTTCGCGCCGACCTCGAATCCGGCGTAGACCGCGGCGCGCACCGTCGCGAAGGTGACGGAAGAGCCCCGCAGGGGGGCCTTGCGGAGCCGCGCGAACGAGCCAGCGAACATGTCCTTCTCCGACTCGCGGATGATCTTGTCCATGATCCGGACGGCCTGGAGCGGGTACTTCCCCGAGGCGGTCTCGGCCGACAGCATCACCGCGGAGCTCCCGTCGTAGATCGCGTTCGCGACGTCGGAAGCCTCGGCGCGGGTTGGACGGGGATTGCCGAGCATCGACTCGAGCATTTGCGTGGCGGTGATGACCGGTTTCCGGGCCTCCACCGCCAGGCGGATGATCTTCTTCTGCAGCGCGGGGACCATCTCGGCCCCCATCTCCACGCCCAGATCGCCGCGCGCAACCATGATCGCGTCACTGACTTTGAGGATCTTGTGGATGTTCTTCACCGCCTCCGGTCGCTCGATCTTCGCGACGATCCCCGCGTCGGACTCGGCGGCGTCGACGTGCTCCCGCAGGCGTTGGATGTCCCGCGCTGTCCGGACGAAGGAGAGCGCGATGGAGTCCGCGCCAGCACGAAGCGCCGCGTGGAGGTTTTCGAGATCATCCGCGGTCAAGGACTCGGCCGCGACCTTCGACCCGGGAAGGTTGATGCCCTTGTGCTGCTTGAGCAACCCGCCGTAAACGACCTTCGTCAGGATTTCCGTCCCCTCGACCTTCATCACCCGCAGCTCGATGTTGCCATCGTCGAGCAGCAGTCGATCGCGGGGTTTGACGTCCGTGGACAGGCCTTCGTATCGGGTGCCGATCCGCGGAATCTCACCGGGTTCGGCGGCTTTCCCGAGCACGCCGGGTTCCGTCGTAATGGTCAGTTGCGCACCGGACTGCAGCCAGATGGGCTCCGCCCCGTCGAAGGAACCCACGCGGATCTTCGGACCTTGCAGGTCCACCATGATGCCGATGCCGATGTCCATTTCCTTGTCGACCTGCCTGATGAGACGCACCAGTTGCGTGATCATCGCGGGCGAACAGTGGGCGCCGTTGATCCGAAACACGTCCGTACCGGCGCGTATCAGATGCTTGACCATCCTTGCGTTGTCGGTGGCGGGGCCCAGCGTCGCAACGATCTTGGTTCGATTGGGTGTAGCCATCTCTCTGTCTTCGGAGACCTTGTATCTACCGCGATACGACCCGAAAACCCAGGATGGAGAATCGAGGGCTTCACGCGAGAATGAGCGGAAGCCGCTCCGCGTCGACTGTCAGCCCTCTACAGACCTCTGCTACGAGAACCGCGAACTAGAACTTGTCGCGATTCTTGGCCCACCAATCCTTCCAGCGACGTTGTGCCACCGAGCGCGTGCTGCCGCTGCCGTCGGGATCGAACGAGATGGTCTGGCCGGTGAGCTTCTTGAGCGAGGCGTGCGCCGTGTGCCGCACGATTCCCTCGGGATCAACCATGGCGACGAGAAGGGAATCGACGGACGTCTTGTCCCGGAAACTCGCCAGTCCCTCTGCGGTCAGCCGGCGCACGAACGCGTCGGGGTCCTTCAACATCGGAATGAGGTGCGGGAGGGCGAGCTTGTTCTTGGACTGGACGAGCTGGTCGACCGCTTCGAAGCGGTTGCCGGCGTCCCCATCCTTCAAACGGGTGACCTCGCGCCCCAGCGCTGCGGGCAGGCCCGAGCCGGCCACGGCCTTCTTCTCGGCGACCGGATCCCTCTGGGGTTCGACCACGCGGGCGTCGGCGACGCTGCCCCGGGGAGCTGCCGCCGCGGACGCGATGTCGCGCTCGAGCCGCATGATCTCGAGGGCCACTTCCTTGATCTCGCTCTTCAGGGAAGTCTGCCCGCTGACGATCATCCTCTGGGATTCGTCGAGGCCTCCCAGCCGCGAGGACGTGGTGTTCATCGCCGCCGTGAGCTGGGACTGATCGATGGCGATCGAGGAGACCTTCTTCGCGAGCTGGCTCAGCTCGTCGGTGATCGGTTTCAGCTCGCCTGTGCGGATCGTCCCGTCGAGGCTCTTCTCGAGGTCCGCGAGCGTTTGGGTCCCACTGCTCGACACGTTGGCTTCGACCTCTTCGACCTTGCTCTTGAGCAGAGCCACCTCTTCGGACAGCCGCCACTCGAGGTGAACGGTCGCTCCGGCGATCGCCGCCAGGACGACCGCGCCCAGCGCCGTGAACCCGGCGGGAGAGCTGCTAGCCCTCGCCGCAGAAGGTCGCTGCACCGCCGGCAAGCAGCAAGGCCCGATGACCTTGCCCTCGACCTCGACTGCGGTCCCGTTGGACACGTCGTCCGCGGTGATGGATTCGCTGCAGATCTCGCAGAAGTAGATTTCCAGGTTCTCTTCCATGGGTGGTCCTCGGGTCGCCTCGTCGGGGTCGGGGTCTGGCGAATGGGGTCTCGGAAAACGGGGTCGGGCATGCCTGCCGCACATGCTGTTCCCAAGTAGTCCGCAGCGGCAGGATGGGAACCGGCCAAAATGCCTTTTCGCCCCGAAGCACTGCTCCGAGGAACGCGTTCATCCTATCACATGCCGCACACGACGGACCCCGGGCTATCTCGAGGATCGGTCGCTGGGTGAGCTCCCCCAGCCTACGCGAGCGCCTGGGCCGCCGACTTCAAATCGTCGACGCGATCGAGGTTCTCCCACCCAAAGCCGGAGTCCTCGCGACCAAAGTGGCCGTAGGCAGCCGTGCTGCGGAAGAATGGCTGCTTCAGGTTGAGCTGTTGGACGATGCGCCCGGCCCGCAGATCGAACACCTGGCGCACGACCTCGGTCAACTGATCCTCGGCGATCTTGCCAGTGCCAAACGTGAAGCAGCGGACGCTGACCGGCTGGGCAATGCCGATCGCGTAGGCGAGTTGGAGTTCACAGCGATCGGCGAGGTCGGCGGCGACGATGTTCTTCGCCACCCAGCGCGCGGCGTACGCCGCCGAACGGTCGACCTTGCTGGGGTCCTTGCCCGAGAAGGCGCCCCCGCCGTGCCGGCCCATGCCGCCGTAGGTGTCGACGATGATCTTGCGTCCGGTGAGTCCTGCGTCCGCCTTCGGCCCGCCCTCGACGAAGCGCCCGGTGGGGTTGAGGAACCACTTCGTCTCGTCCGTCAGCATCTCTACGGGCAAGGTCTCGGTGGCGACCGTTTGCAGCGCGTTCTTGAGCTCATCGTCGCTGACATCGGGGTCGTGCTGGTGCGACACCACCACCGCCTCGATGTGCTGCGGGTTGTTGTTCTCGTCGTAGCGCAGCGTCAACTGCGACTTCGAGTCGGGGCGCAGGAAGCTGAAGCGCCCGCTCTTTCGCGCCGCCGCGAGGTCTTCGAGGATGCGGTGCGAGTAGTGGATCGGGAACGGCATCAACACCTCGGTCTCGCGGCAGGCGTAGCCGAACATCATCCCCTGGTCGCCAGCACCCTGCTCCTTGCTCTGTGACGTGGCAGCATCGACTCCGAGCGCGATGTCGACCGACTGCCGACCGATCGACGTGAGCACGGCGCAAGACTCCGCATCGAACCCGATGTCCGGGTCGTTGTAGCCGATGTCCGCGATCACCTCGCGGGCCACGGTGCCGTAGTCGACGTGCGCCGACGTCGTGATCTCCCCCGCGATGACGACCAGGCCGCGGGCGGTCATGGTCTCGCAAGCCACCCGCGAGTTCGGGTCTTCCTTGATGAT
>CAYYAQ010000120.1:0-15785 GCA_964469555.1 uncultured candidatus Brocadiaceae bacterium
ACGACGAAGAGCAAGGGACACGCCGCCCGGATCATGCAGTTCGTCGTCGACGGCACGCCCCGCTAGGAATCAGGCCGAGCCGGCCCGCGTATCTCGACCGCATCCAATCCGGTGACGCGGCTACCGCCGAGGACCTTCCACTCACCGTCGACCTTCTTGATCTCGATCAACGAGATGCCGTGCGCGGCTTTCGACTTGCGGACCTTCTCGGGCCCCCGCGCTCCCTTCCAATCCGCGATCCCATCGCGGTGCAGTCGCCCCTCATCGGCGTACTCGTGGTTTATCGCGAGGTAACCGTGTTCGGAGCTTCCGAGCAGGCGGCACTCTGCATCGCCCACCGTGCGTCGATCGGAAAGAACGACATACCGTCGCGGTTCATCCCCGCCTGTTGCCGCTGATCCTCGGAGCTCGCGTCGATATCGAACGGCGCCTCGCAACCATCGACCCAGCTGCCCCACGGAAACAGGACTTGATGGCGGTAGCCCTTCGGCAACACGATCTCATCGCCGGAACTGCGCGGAACCGCTTCGAAGTCGAGCGGCGCCGGCTTCGCAACCTCGAACACGCTGGCCACGCTGCAGGAGTTCGAGAACGCGGCCACCAAAGAGCCGGCACACCCGAACCACGCGCGCCTATCGAGCGACTTGTTCCCGATGAGGTCGAGGAAGGTCCGTTGTTGCGTCATGGGGTCGTTGTCGCGGGGCTCGGAACATAGCAAGAACCGATACCGAGACTGCTAGCGCGGTCCCGGCGCCACGTGCTCGGTGATGAAGTTCGTCATCCTCGTGAAGAGATGCTTGCGCGTGTTCTTCCCCTGGCTGATCGAGTGCGTGCGGTTTGGATACGCCATCATCTCGAACTGCTTGTCGTGGCGAACCAGCTCGTTGACCAACATTTCGCAATTCTGGTAGTGGCAGTTGTCGTCGCCCGTGCCGTAGACGATCAGCAGGTCTCCCTCGAGATTCTTGGCGCGCGTGATCGGCGAGCCGTCGCGAAACCCCTCGGCGTTGTCGTCCGGCAACCCCATGTAGCGCTCCTGGTAGATCGTGTCATAGAGGCGCTGGTTCGCGACGAACGCGATCGCGACGCCCGCGTGGTAGAGGCTCGGGTAGCGGAACAACGCATTCAGCGTCATCGACCCGCCGCCGCTCCAACCCCAGATGCCCACCCGATCCTTGTCGAGGAAGGGCCACTTCTCCTGCAACTTGCGGAGCCCCGCGGCCTGGTCCTTCGGCGCGATGATGCCAATCTTACGGTAGATGCTCTTGCGCCACGCACGACCGCGCGGCGCCGGCGTGCCACGGTTGTCCATGCTGACGATGACGTAGCCGCGCTGCGCCATCATCTGGTGCCACATGTAGTGCGCCACGCCATAGCGGTCGAGAACGGTCTGCCCAGCCGGTTCGCCGTAGACGTGGATGAGCAGCGGATACTTCTTTTCGGCATCGAAGTCAGGCGGGTAGATCACCCAGCCGTCCATCTCGACCCCATCGCGAATGGAAACACGGAAGAACTCGTACTTGCCCAGGCTCTCGGCGCCGAGCTTCTCGCGAAGCTTGCGGTTGTCGACGAGGTTGCGGACGACCTCGTGGCCGGGCAACCGGATGATGTCGACGACGGGCGGCGACCCGAATGACGAACCCGTGTGGATCGCCCACTTCCCGTCCGGCGAGATCTGATAGCGATGTGTGCCCTTCCGCGATTTCGTCAACCGTTCCGGCGGCTTCTGCTCGAACAACCGGGACCGGTACAAGAACCGCTGCGTCGGGTTGTCCGGCGAAGCGAGGTAGTAGATCCAACCGCCCTTCTCATCGATGTGCTCGATGCTGATGACGTCAAACTCGCCCTTCGTCACGAGACGCGCATTCACGCCATTGCGCGACACGACGAAGATGCGCCGCCAGCCGTCGCGTTCGCTCACCCACAAGAAACCGGATCCACCACCAAACCACCGAAAGTCGTCGCACGTCTCTACCCACGTCTCGTCTCGGTCGGTCCAGACGGTCTTGCCGTCCCCCGTCTTCACGTCGAACAACATCAGGTGGTTCGTGTTCTGCAACCGGTTGAGCCGCTGGATCACGATCTCGTCGGAGTTGGCCGCCCACTCCATTCGCGCGATGTAGTTGTCGCGAGAGTCGCCGGGGACATCCATCCACCGGATGTCGCCCCCGGTAGACGCGACGATGCCTACACGGGCGGAAGGATTTGTCGTCCCGACCTTCGGATACCGGATCGGCGTCACCTTCGGGTAGAGGCTCGACGTGTTGTCCACCAGGATGAATTCGCCGACACCGGACGCGTCCATCTGCCAGAACGCGATCGACTTCCCATCGGGACTCCAGCGGAAGCCGTCTCGCAGACCCCACTCCTCCTCGTAGACCCAGTCGAACGTGCCGTTGATCCGCGACGCGCTTCCGTCACTCGTCAGCCGGGTGATCGCGCGCGAGGCAAGGTCTTCGACATAAATGTCGCTGCGATGCACGTACGCGACCTTCGTGGCATCCGAGTTGAACTTGGCGAACTGCAACCATGTCGAGTCGAGGGTTCGACCGAGCCTCTGAAGCACACCGCTCTTCCGATCGAGCACCCAGTAGTCACCGCGAGTGTGATACCGCCACACACGACGTGTGTTGGTGAAGACCAGCAACTTGCCACCGTCCGTGGAGAACTCGTAGTTGGACAACTGCAACGGTCGCGACTCTCCCTTCGGTGTCAGGGACCGAGCAGAGATGAGCATCGATCGCTCGCCGGATGCAGGGTCGTAGCTGACGAGGTCGTGACCACCACCGGAAGCGGCACGCTCGAGCGTCGCGAGCCCCTTGCCCTCCAGCCAGCGCGCCGGCCCGAACCCCTCTTCGCCGAACTCTCCCGAGAAGAGCCGCTTCAGAGTCAATCCAGGGGCGTCGATTGGGTCAGGCTCATCCGTAATCGCGCGGCATCCGGAGAGAACCAAGACCGCGACGGGGATGATGCGTCTAGTGGTCATGCCCGAAGACTACGGTCCCCAACTTGTCGTTTCATCTCTGGTCGCACCAACACCCCCAGGTAGGATGCCCGCCGAGGCTCACCCATGCAAATTCAACTCGCCCGCGCCTGCTTCATCCTTGCCGTAGTCGCCCTGTGCACGACTGGGGCCGCACAGCGCGGTTTCTTCGTCGCCGATGGTCTCGAAGTGTCCTTCCGGCCACCACCCAAGTGGACTCACCTCGGCTCAAAGGGCGACCTCGGCAGCCTGCGCGCCTTGTTCTGCGCCCCGCGAAGCTATGCGCCGACCGAGGGCCGAGGCACGGATCACACACCGACACTTCGGTTGCTGTGGTTCCCGAAGTCGGACGCGAAGAAGGCTGACGACAAGAAATCGGACTACCCGTTGGCCACGCCCTACACAGACATCAAGGACTACCTCGGCCGCGTCAATGGCCCGGGCGGAAAGACGGTGGCCGTCGAGGCTGGCACCTTCGGCAAGTTCCAGGGCAGACGCTACGTCGTCGAGTTCGAGCGTGCTGTCGGCGGCATCACGCTTCACACGTGCTCGATCAAGATGGACAACGGCGAGCTCGCCGTCGAATTCGAAGTCCTCACAGAACAGTACAAGCGCCTCAAGGGACGGTTTGAGAAGTGCTTCAGCACGCTGGCCGCGACGCCGCCTGAGAAGATCAAGCAGCGCATGACGGTCGAGACTCCGAAGTGGATCAGCGACTACGACGGCTGGAAAAAGATGTCCACGACCGACCGTACAAAATACCGCAGGGATTGGGGCAAGAAGTGGCTGACCGCGCGCAAGCAAAGTTACGAACCCGGCTGGAAGGTCGTGAAGAGCAAGCACTGGCTCGTGCTCAGCCGCACCGATTCCAAGTTCACGAAGCGAATCGTCCAGGCCGCGGAGAACGCGCGAAAGTGGGTCGACAAGAGGTTCGGCAAGATCTCCGATGAAATCGTGATGCCAGCGGTCATGCGCATCTTCCACAGCCAGCGCCAAGAGAACGCGTTCCGTCTGCGCGAGAACAACCCGCTGGCTCCGCGGATCGAGTACGGCCACGCACATCGCGAGATCTACGCGTTCAAGGACGCCAGCATGGGCAACCTCGGCGACGGCTACGGCAACGTGCTGCGCGGCGTGTTCCAACAGTTCGTCCACGACAAGCACCACCGGATCCTCGGCAACATCCCGCGGTGGCTGGACAACGGGCTGTGGCTCTACATGGAGGGCTCGCGCACCAAGGGCAAGAGGCTCATCTTCTTCCCGCACGACGTCGAGATGGGCCGATTCAAGATCCTGGCCGAACGCAAGCAACCGCAAAACACGTGGTGGTTCATCCAGGAGAAGATGGTCGAGACGCCGAAGGACGGCGCGCTGGAGCCGGTCTGGGGCTACAAGATGGAATGCTGCCGCCTGCTGCGCTGGTTCGATGAGGGCGGGAGCAAGATCTTCCAACACGAAGACTTGCTCGTCTCCTACCTCGGACAGATCGGCGAGACTGCCATGAAGTTCCGCGCGAAGCCGGACGACGGCGTCGACTGGTTGCGGATCGCAGACGGCGAAGCGACGAGGCTTCGCAAGGCTTGCTACGCTCGCCGCGACGACTTCCTCGTGAAGGTGAACTACTCGGTCATTCCCATCCCTGTGGCGGACTGGGGCAAAGCCGACAAGCTGTGGCAGGCGTACAACGCGGAGTTCGCAAAGAGGAAGTTCAAGAAGAAATGAGTTCGCTGCGAGTCATCCTGTTCGCTGCGGTGGCGTATGTCGTCTCGACGCACACAGTCACCGCACAGAGCGAAGGAGCGAAGGCCAGCGAGCTACGGCCAAACGTCCTGTTTCTCGTGATCGATGACCTCAACGACTGGGTCGGCTGTCTCGGGGGCCATCCGCAGACGAAGACCCCCAACATCGACCGCCTCGCGGCGCGCGGCGTACTCTTCACGAACGCCCACTGCCAGGCGCCGATCTGCAACCCGTCACGCGTCAGCATGATGACTGGACGGCTGCCGTCGACGACCGGGGTATATCTGCTGCAGCCGTCCAGGTTCCGCGTCTCCAAAGCGCTGGCGAAGGTCAAGACGTTGCCCGAGTACTTCTCCGCGTACGGCTACCACACGATGGGCGGCGGCAAGCTCTACCACGGCTCGACGTCGCAGGAAACGTTCGACGAGTACGGTCCCCGCGGCACCTTCGGACCACTGCCGAAGAAGAACGCGAAGTTCAACTTCAAGACCGGGCACCGGCTCTGGGACTGGGGAGAGTTTCCGGCGACCGACGCGGAGACGCCGGACGCGAGGGTCGCTGACTGGGCGATCAAACAACTGAAGCGAAAACACGACAAGCCGTTCTTCCTGGCCGTCGGCTTCTTCCGCCCGCATGTCCCGATGTACGCACCGCCCAAGTGGTGGAAACAACTCCCCGCCGAGAAGGACATCGAGCTACCGCCTTCGATGAAGGGCGACCGCGACGACATCCCCGACTACGGCAAGCGACTCACCCAGGGATTCCCCGCGCCACGGCACGAGTGGTTCGTGAAGAACAAGCAGTGGCGCCGCGCCGTACGCGGATACCTCGCGTGCGTCAGCTTCGTCGACAACCAGGTCGGTCGGGTCATGGCCGAACTGGACAGGAGTGGCTACGCGTCGAACACGATCATCGTGTTGTGCTCGGATCACGGGTTCCACCTGGGCGAGAAGGAGCGCTGGGCCAAGCGTTCACTCTGGACCCGGTCGACTCGCGTGCCGTTGATCGTCGTGCCGCCCGGCAGAAACGAGGCGACGAAGTGCGAGAAGCCCGTCGGCCTGATCGATCTCTATCCAACGTTCGTCGAGTTGTGCGGGTTGCCCGCGAACAAGGGACTCGAGGGACGAAGCCTGGTGCCACTCCTGCGCGATCGGGACGCGGCCTGGGGCCGCCCCATCATCACGACGTTCTACAAGGACAACCACTCGCTGCGCTCCGGGCGGTGGCGGTACACGCGCTACGCCGATGGCTCGGAAGAACTCTACGACCTTCGCAGCGACCCGCACGAGTGGCACAACATCGCGAGCAAGCCGAAGCGCGCGGATGTCGTCCGCAAGCTACGGCGTCACCTCCCGACCGTGAACGTCGAGGCGGTTCCCGGGAGCAAGGGACTCGGCGGACAGATCAAGGGCGTCAAGTAGACGCGGGCGAAGCCATCGCCACGGGATCGCAGGTCGACAAAGGGGTACCTTCCGAGCACTGATGCTGGACACTCTGCCGGCTCGGATGTTCCTGATCCTGTACGGCTAGCTTACGTGCGCGCTACTCGTGCATTTCAGGGGCAAGGCACGCCTGCCCTACTACAAGCAACTGCTCGACCACTCGACGTTCCTGTTTCCCTACAAAGCGATGGTCTCCGTGTTTCCGGGAGTGTCGCGGAAGCCCTTTCTCGATGTGAGAGACTTCCCCGAGCTCACTCCGATCCGGGAGAACTGTGCGACGATCGCCGACCAAACGTCACATCGCGCGCACGCCCGTGTTCCGGTTCATCAACCGATTCGTGACCCGACACGTCGCGAAGCAACGACCCTCGCGAGTCGATACGTAGACCACATCGCCGTCGATCGAGGGCGTCGTCAGCGTCCCGCCGCCGTGAGAATTCTTGATGACGATGGCGGGCCACTGTTCGCGCCACAACTCACGACCGGTCGCGACGTCGATGCAGAACAGGCTGTCCTGCTTCTTCTTCTCGTCAAAACCGAGGGTGTACGCGCGCCCACCGACGATCGAGACGCTGGAATAGCCGCGACCGATCTCGATCGTCCAGCGAGGTTTGTTCGCACCGATCGGCCGTCTTCCCCGACCCCGGTAAACTCCCCCCCGAGACGGGCGGACCGGATCTCCACGGCGGTCTTGTCGACCTTCGCGGAGCTGCAAGCCGGTTGGTACCGGTAGCGAAACCGCTCGATGGCACAGCCCTGGTACTCATTCTGGACCATCTCGAACACAACGCGGAACACGTTCGCTCGCCTCTGGGGTTAGCCTTTGTCGCTCCCAGCACTGATCGTTCCGCAGACACGATGCACACCTCCCTCTCCCCATACCTCTGGGCCATCGCCCTGTGCACGGCCACGTCCATCGGCGTCGCCCAACCCAACATCGTCGTCATCCTGACCGACGATCAGGGCTACGCCGACATCAGCCTCAACCCGCACCACTCCAAGGAGGTCTCGACGCCGCACATGGACGCGCTCGCGGCACAGGGCGTCGTGTTCTCGCAGGCCTACACGAGCGGACAGGTGTGCTCGCCGACGCGAGCGGGATTGATGTTGGGCCGCTATCAACAACGCGTCGGCGTCTACTCCGCGGGCGACGGTGGTCGCGGCTTCGATCCAAAGCTGCCGATCTTCCCGTCTTTCCTGCCGAAGAGCTACGCATCGACCGCAATCGGCAAGTGGCACCTCGGCCTGGACAAGGACTATCCCGAGCTGAAGTGGCACGCGATGAGCCGCGGGTTCGATGAGTGCTACAAGTTCATGGGGCGCGGCGGCCACAGCTACTTCGACCTTCGGAGCGACAGCACTGGCAAATTCGCCCACCCGATGTACCGCAACAAGGAGCGCATCAACGACAAGGGATACCTGACCAACCGCCTCACCGAGGAAGCCGTCGCATTCATCGACCGCAACAAGGCGAAGCCGTTCTTCCTCTACCTCGCCTACAACGCCGTGCACGCCCCACCCGAGGCACCAGATGTGGATATCAAGGAGTTCCGCGAGCGGTTCCCCGGCATCAGCGCGAAGCGCGCTGTCTTGATGGCGATGCTCCGCCACCTGGACAACGGCATCGGGGAGGTCGTGGCGAAACTGAAGAAGGAAGGGTTGTTCGAGAACACACTCCTGTTCTTCCTCACGGACAACGGCGGAGCGAAGACGATGAGCGCGAACAACGCGCCGCTCCGTGGATTCAAGGGCAGCCTCTTCGAGGGCGGGATCCGGACTCCGTTCATCGTCAGCTGGCCGGCGAAGTTTCAGGGCGGACGCGTCGTGGACACGCCAGTCATCTCTCTGGACATCCTCCCCACGGCTCTCGAAGCGATCGATGTCAAGTCGCCTGCGGCAACTCCCTTCGACGGCAAGAGCTTGCTACCGTTAGCGACAGGCAAGACCAAGGCACACCACGACACGCTGTACTGGAGCGAGGGCGGCAAGAGTGGCGAGTGGGCCGTGCGGCGTGGGGATTGGAAGCTGCACGCGAACAAGAAGAACCTCCAGCTGTTCGACCTCGCCAAGGATCCGTCGGAGAAGACCGACATCGCCGACCAGAACCCCGAGGTATTCAAAGCACTCCGCGGCGCGTTCGACTCCTGGATCGGCGAGATGATCGACCCGATCACCGGTGGCGAGAAGCGCTGGGCGCAGAACAAGTCCGGACAAATGACGGACCGCGAGAAGAAGCGACAGGCAAAGCGCGAGAAGAAGCGAGCCGAGCGGCGGAAGCAGCGCAAGAAGAAGAAGGACAGCGAACAAGAGTGCGGGAAGGCGGTCACGGCATCGCCGAGGAACGTGTTGTTCATCGTGTGCGACGACCTGAACACGCGCGTCTCCACCTCGGGCTACCAGCACATCCGCACACCCGCGTTCGATCAGCTGGCCGCCGCCGGGATGACCTTTCGTCGCGCGTACTGCCAGTATCCCGTCTGTGGACCCTCGCGGGCATCGTTCCTCCACGGTCTCTATCCGCAGTCGACGGGCGTCCTGAACAACAAGGTGGACATCCGCCAGACACGCCCCGGGACCGTGTCGATGCCGCGGAGTTTCAAGCAGGCCGGCTACTGGACGGGCGCCGTCGGCAAGATCTTTCACAATGCGAAGATCGATCCGGGTGCCGTGGCCTGGCACGAGTCGCTTCGGTTCCAGAACGATGAACTCCCCATCGTGACACCCATCCGGGAGGCCTTCGAGGACGAGCACGGATCGATCGACAAGGGCAAGGCGCGCCGATTGTGGAAGCAGAAGTACCAGACGATCGGGACGCAGACCCGCGGCCAGAAGCAACCGGCCTACGGACGGTCGGGGCTGCGCGACGAGCAGCACAAAGATGGGAAGAACGCGCGGCAAATCGTGGCCTGGCTCGAACACAAGGCGTTCGGCGACAAGCCGTTCTTCATCGCGTGCGGTATCCACAAGCCGCATGTCCCCTTTCTCGCTCCCGACGCCTACTTCGACAAGAACCCCAAGAAGGACCTCGTCGTCTCCCGCGAACCCGCTGGCTTCTGGAAGCAAGCTCCGAAGACCGCGATGGTCAAGCGCTACGCAGGATTCGGATTCGAGCTCGGAGTGGAGAACGACTCGCTGCGTCGCGACTACACACAAGCCTACCACGCGTGCATTTCATTCCTCGACGCACAGATCGGATTGATCTTCGCGGCGCTGAAACGCACCGGCCACTGGGACGACACGATCGTCATCCTCGTGTCCGACCACGGATACCAGCTAGGGGAACACTTCATGTGGGGGAAGGTCACGCTGTTCGAGATCTGTGATCGCGTCCCCCTGCTGATTCGCGTACCCGGCAAGACCAAGCCTGGCTCATCGAGTGAAGGCCTCGTCGAGCTCGTCGACCTCTACCCCACGCTCGCCGAACTCTGCGGCGTGAAGGCGCCGGATGACCTGCAAGGCCGAAGTCTCGTGCCCATGCTCCTCGACGCGACGACCGCGGGAAAAGAAGTCGCCTACACCGTCGTCACGCGGCGCAAGGACCTCGGCAAAGCCATTCGCACCGGTCGCTGGCGCTACGCCACGTGGCCCGATGGAGAGGAACTCTACGATCTGCAAGACGACCCCGCGGAACACAGGAACCTGGCCAATTCCAAAGAGCACGCGGCGACGCTCCTCACCATGCGCGCACACCTACAACGAGCTGACTCCCGCGCCAAGGCGGCAACACGATGAACAATCGAACTCTCCTTCTTCTCGCATCCCTCGCCACGCTGACCGTCAGCGCGTTCGCCCAGAAGCCCGCCGACGCGCTGCCGACGGACACCACGCGACCAAACATCCTGTGGATCTACGTCGAGGACACCAACGACTGGATGTCCTGC
The DNA here is from genome assembly GCA_964469555.1 of uncultured candidatus Brocadiaceae bacterium. Taxonomy (GTDB): domain Bacteria; phylum Planctomycetota; class UBA1135; order UBA1135; family UBA2386; genus CAYYAQ01. Next base: position 10,047 of record CAYYAQ010000120.1, read on the forward strand.
TACGGCGACAAGCTGATCCAGACTCCAAACATCGACGCGCTCGCCGACTCCGGCACGCGGTTCACCCGCGCATACATGCCCGCCGGTGTTTGCAGCCCGACGCGCTCCGCGATCATCACCGGGATGCACCAAACGACAATCGGCGCCCACCAGCACTACAGCTCGTTCGAAACGTGGCGTCGCATCAAGATGGCCGAGTGGGATCCCAACTACCTCGGTGTGCGCACCATCCCCGAGATCATGCGGCTCGCACGCTACTACGCGTTCAACAAGGGCAAGCTGCACTACAACTTCGTCTACGACATCGATCAGCTCTACGACAGCCATGTCGGGAAGATGAACTTCCAGGGCGCGAAGGGTGATTCGTGCTGGAACGGCAACAAGTCGAAGCAACCGTTCTTCGGTCAGATCCAGCTGACCGGCGGGAAGACCCGCGCGAAGAAGGTCGTGGACCGCTCCAGAGTGCAGGTACCGCCGTACTACCCTGACCATCCCGCGATTCGCGAATCGATTGGCAAGCACTACGACTCGATCCTAGACCTCGACGCGACCGTCGGCAGGATCGTCGCGGCGCTGAAGAGGGATGGTCTCTACGACAACACCGTGATCATCTTCTTCTCGGACCACGGGATGTCGTTGATGCGGCACAAGCAATTCCTCTACGAGGGCGGCATCCGCGTGCCGTGCATCATCGCCGGCCCTGGCATTCCGAAGGGCAAGGTGCGCGACGATATCGTCAGCGGCATCGATCTCAGCGCGACGACTCTGGCGCTCGCCGGTATCACGATCCCATCGCACATGCAGGGCAAGAACATCTTCGCGAAGGACTACCACCGCGACCACTTCGTCGCCGCCCGTGATCGTTGCGACTACACCATCGACCGGATCCGCGCGGTCGTCACGAAGCGCTACAAGTACATCCGCAATTTCATGACCGACCGTCCGTACCTACAGCCGCAGTACCGCGACGGTCGACGCGACCTCGAGGCATACCGGAAGCTCTACGCGGAAGGCAAGCTCAACAAGGTTCAGGCCGCGTTCGCGAGCCCGCACCGACCGGCGGAAGAACTCTACGATCTGGCATCCGATCCCCACGAGACGATCAACCTCGTCCACAACCCAACGCACGGCCAGGCCCTCGGCGAGATGCGGACACGTCTCGACCGGTGGATCGTGGACACCGACGACCAAGGTCGCTTCCCCGAGTCCGACGCCGCGCTGAAAGCCGTTCTCAAACGCTGGGGAAACAGGGCGGTGAACAAAGAATACGACAGGATTCGCGGCGGCTAGAACTTCCAAGTCTCGCCGCACCAGCTACGGTGGACGTGTTGTCCCCGTGGCTGCTCCATCCTCCCGTAGGAAGAACCCATGACAGGTAGCGCATGCTCTCGCCTCGTCACGATGACTGTGGCCCTGACTCTCGCGGCTCAATTGGCCGCGCACGGGGGCAACTACCGTGGCGGCCACTATGGCGGCCCTCGCGACACCGTCGGTGGCAAGGCACCCACAAGACCACCCGGCGCGCCGAAGACACCCGGGCCTTCCACACCGTCCGCCCCCACGCCCGGCGGGACGAACGCGCCGACGACACCTGGTCCGGGCGCGCCACCACCACCGACAACCGGTGGTCCACGCGCGCCCGCACCCGGCGGAATGGGACCGAAAACCGGACCGCGCGGCATCCAACTTGGCGCCGATCTCTCACAGTGGCAGGGATGGTGGGACTTCAACAAGGACCGCTTCCTCAATCTGAAGGACTCGATCCACTCGAAGCTCCCGGTCACGGGCTCCGACGAGTTCTACATGGGCATCCGTCGGAAGATGGACAGCAACACGTCGCTGAAGCCGTCCGAGACTGACATCCAGACTGTAATCCTGCCGGCGATCAAGAGCGCCCTCGACGACACGGACAACCGCGACATCACGTCGTCGTGCCTGATGGCCCTCGCAAAGATCGGCCGGGATCATGACTCGTTCGAGATCCTACCGATCCTGCGCAAGCACCTCGTCACCCACGACCAGGAGATCCGCGAGACGGCGGCGTTGGCGATCGGGCTGACGCAGATGAAGAAGGGACTACCGTTGCTCCGAGAACTGGCCCTCGACCGCGCGCTCGGCCGTCAGCTGATCGCCCGATCGAAAGTCGACTACCGCACGCGGTCGTTCGCGATCTATGGCATGGCGCTGATCGCCCACGCCCACGATGACCTCGACGTCAAACGGACCGTGCTCGACGTCGCCGACAAGATCCTGGCCCAAAACAAGGATCGCAGCAGCAACGTGTGCGTGGCGGCGATCCAGGCGACCGGCCTCCTGAAGATCGATGGCCAGACTGACAAGGCGCGGGCGCTTCGCGACGAAGCCGTCAACTCGTTGCGCCGGTACTTCGCCAAGGAGCTCGGACCGCAAGAGCATTACATGCAGGCCCACGTGCCGGGTGCCGTCGCCAAGCTCATCGGTCGCGGCACCTCAGCAGTCCATGTTCAACTGAAGGCGGAGCTCGTCGCGATCCTCTCCGGCAAGTCCAAGCGGAAGATCGGCAACAACATCCTCCGCTCCGCGGCGCTGGCGCTCGGTCAACTGGCGGTTCCCGACAAGATCGATGCGTCCGCGCACAACGCGTTGATCCGATTCGCCACCAGGGGCAAGGACGCCCAAGCCCGCTACTTCGCGATGATCTCGATGGGCCAGATCAACGCACCAGACACGCGCACGTCCCTGCTGAAGATCGTGGCGAAGGGCAACAAGTCGATCGAGCGCCCCTGGGCCGCGATGGCACTGGGTGTCTCCGAGTTCCGCATGGCGAAGGCCGACCCGCGCTGGGTTCCCGACAAGACGATCGGTGATGCGATCCACAAACAGTTCCTCGCCGTGCGCAACCCCGCGGCAAGATCCGGCTTCGCGATCGCCCTCGGGCTGTGTCGATACCAGGCCGCGGGAGCCGATCTGCTCGAGACCCTCGACCGCTACCGCCATCAGGACGAGTTCGCCGGCTTCCTGTGCCTCGGCCTCGCGTTGATGGACTACCGGAAGGCGCTTCCGGTGATCCATGAGCTGGTCGAGACTTCCGTGCGCCGGCCAGAGTTGCTGCGGCAGACCGCCGTCGCCCTCGGCAAGATGGGCGACAAGCGCGTCGCGGTCACATTGATGGCGAAGCTCGAACAGCGCGACTCGAACCTGGCCAAGCTCGCCGCAACGGCGGCCGCGCTGGGCTTCATTGGTGATCGACGCACGATTCAACCGTTGAAGAAGATGATGGGCAACGAGGAGTTCACGAAGCTGACCCGCGCGTTCGCCGTGGTGGCGCTCGGCATGGTCGCCGACAAGGGCCGGCTCCCGTGGAACTCGAAGATCGGCGCCAACATCAACTACCGCGCGGTCGTCGAGACCCTGACAGAATCCGGCACCGGCATCCTCGACATCCTCTGACGAAACCGGTGCCCCGGACCTCCACACACCAACCTGCCTGCGGTGTGGGGAGGGACCGGTTTCCCCACCGTCGCCGATCCACGAGCCGGCGTGGCAGCACCTGATCTTCTCGAGCCTCTGAGCATCACGCGTCGGACACGAGGAATCCGTGCTTGAGCGGATCCGCAGGATCGATCACGAACTGGTGCAGGCCCGTGATATGCGCCGACCCCCGCACCGTCGTGACGTACCCGACGCGTCCGTCTTCGAGTTCGATTTCCTCGAGGACCTTGCCACGGAACAGACCGTCGGTGATACCGCTTTCGATCACGACCTCGTCACCGAGTTCGAACAGACCCTTGGCGCGGAGCACCGACAGGCGGGCCGTCGTGCCCGTGCCACCCGGCGACCGGTCGAACTGGCCGGGGCCGAAGACGTGAACGTTGCGGACGGCGACCGCGTCGGTCGTATGGGGCACGGCGAGAGCAGTCGCGATGTTGGTCGGTCGGAGTTCCGATCTGTAGGCGTCGCGGACCGGCAATTGAGCGTTGGCGGCATCCATCACGCGCATGCAGACGTCGACAATCTGCCGCGAATTGTGTGGTCCGATCTCGAGTCCAATACTCGCGGCATCGAACCAGATGAAATCGTTGCCGCCGTAGGCAGCGTCCACCGCCAACGTCCCGATACCGTCCACGACCAGTTCGCGATCGAGGTAGTGCACGTATCCCGGCACATTCTGGAACGTGACGTACTCCGCCCTTCCATCCCGGACCGCGACGTATGCCGTAACGAGTCCGCCCGGCGAGTCGTAGACGATCTTGGTAACCGGCTCGATGACCTCGACCATGCGTCTGTCCACGAGCGCCGTGGACAGACCTATGGTCGCGTGACCACACATGTCCATGTAGCCCGAGTTGTGGCAGTACATGATTCCGAAGTCCGCGCCTGGCCGACTCGGCTCAGTGAGCACGCAACCGTACATGTCACGGTGGCCGCGTGGTTCGGCGATCAGCGACGTGCGTACGTGGTCGAGGTTCTCGCGAAAGTACTTCCGTTTCTCCACCATGGTCGCGCCCGGAATGTGATCCAGGCCCCTGGTGATGATTCGGGTGGGTTGACCCTCGGTGTGCGTGTCTATCGTGTGGATGACGCTGGAGGATTGCATCAGGGATTGAAGGTGGCGACACGCGCCCCTCCGCGAGGGGCAGGGCAGCATCCTACTTCACGCGGATCTGCAGGCTACCTCATCGCGCGACGGGACCCTCCAACAACCGGGGCAAACCACAGTCAGTCCGACCAGAACCCGCACATGGTGTAGTTTGGTGTCGCGTGCTGTTGGCTTCCGGCAGTTCGATCACGTTCTTGCCGAACGGCACGAGGGTGGCGATGCCGCTCTTGATCGACTGGATCCCGAACGGAATGCCGATGATGGTGAGGCAGAGAAGGGCACCAGAGAGGAGGTACCCGACGCAGGCCAGCGTCGGTGGATATGGCTTCCCACACGGCATCGCGGGGGGCATGGACATCGATCCGGGTTTCTAACCGACGGGATGCGGGATTGCCTGCTTCGGTCATGGTGTTTGGGGGGGGTCAGGTGAAGTGCTCGGCCTCGATTGTCCATCGACTCACTTGTCGGTAAGAGCGCGTCAAGCTCCACCGACGTATATTCTTGTCGGCCCACGAAAGCGACTGCTCCCCACAGGTTCCGCCCGCACACTCGGCTCCACACATGGTCAAAATCCAAGGAAAGTCCGACTACGACAAGCTCGACGACCTCGTCCGGGAGATCGCGACGGAGCACGAGTTCAAGCTCAACGTCACCGGCTGGACCCGGAAGACGTATGACATCTATCGGCCCACGGACCCGTACGAGCGCACGATCGAGGTGGTCGCCCGGGTGGAGAGCTTCGCAACGACCAACGGCGAGATCACTCTCTTCCAGGATTGCGCGATGGCGTTCGCCGAGAAGCTCGGCGGCGCGCTGGAGAAGGAGTACGGCATCGAAGAGGCGGTCGTCGTCCAGAGACCGTACACCTCGTGACGCGCGACATGTTCTCCATCGAAGGACGGCGCGCCGTGATCACCGCGGCGAGTCGTGGGCTCGGTCGGGCGATCGCGCTCGAGTTCGCGGAAGCCGGGGCGGAGGTCGCTCTCCTCGCGCGCAGCGAGGCCCCACTGAACGACGTCGCCGCCAAGGCCTCGAAGTTCCGCAGCCGCGTGCTCGCGATTCCCACGGATGTCGCGAAGGCCGACGACGTGCTCGCCGCGTTCCGCAACATCCACCGCGAATGGGGTGGCATCGACATCCTCGTCAACAATGAGGACACG
>CAYYAQ010000121.1:0-3440 GCA_964469555.1 uncultured candidatus Brocadiaceae bacterium
CGATTCCAGATCCTCATCGATGGCAAGCCCCTGCGGACCACCTTCGGCACAGAGGGGGCCAAATGGCACTGGCAAGACGGTGGCTACGTCGAGGTCGACGGCCGGACCTCGGTGGCGTTGCATGATCTGACCGGATTCGAGGGGCGCTGCGACGCGATCGTATTCAGCACAAGTCCCAACTGGAAGCCGCCCGAAGACCTGGCGGAATTAGAGAACTTCCGTCGGTCCTGCCTCCGGATCCCGTCCAAGCCAACCGACGCGGGCGAGTTCGACCTGGTCGTCGTCGGCGGCGGCATCGCCGGGACCAGCGCCGCGGTCACCGCAGCGCGCCTTGGTTTGCGAGTCGCCCTGGTGCAAGATCGACCGGTGCTGGGTGGCAACTCCAGCTCTGAGGTTCGCGTGTGGCCACAGGGGAAACTCAATCATCCGCCGTATCCTCGGGTCGGCGATGTCGTCATGGAGTTGGTCCCGACACGCCAGGCGAACTCGGCCAACGGTCAGGCGGCAGCGGTGTTCGACGACGACCGCAAGATGCGCATCGTGAAGGCGGAGCCCAACATCACCATCTTCATGGAACACCGCATGAACGCAGTGGTCGCCGCAGGCGGATCGATCCAGTCCGTGACCTGCCAGAACGTCCGCAGTGCCCACCGGGTTTCCATCCGGGGTCGCTGGTTCCTCGACAGCACCGGCGATGGCTCTGTCGGCTATCTCGGTGGCGCAGACTTTAAACAAACAGAACGTGGGCACATGGGCGCCAGCAATCTTTGGAACATCAAGTGCCTCTGCGAGGACGAGGACCCTTTGTCTACGGAGTTGCAGGCCGCCACCAAGCTCGCGACGTTCCCACGCTGTCCGTGGGCAGTAGACCTGACCCGCAAGCCCTTTCCCGGTCGAGCCAAGGGGAAAAAGGAGCCCACTGCTGGGACGACTCCCATCACGCTCGGCAACTGGTTCTGGGAGAGCGGTTTCGACCGCGATCCAATCCACGACATGGAACGCATCCGCGACCTGAACTTCCGCGCGATGTACGGGGCCTGGGACGCGATCAAGAATGTCGAGAAGCGATACCCCGCGCACCGGCTCAATTGGGTGGCCTATATCGCTGGCAAGCGCGAATCACGACGCCTGCTGGGCGACGTCGTGCTCACCGCCCAGGACCTTCGCGGCGGCAAGGAATACCCCGACGGGAGTGTCCCCTGCACGTGGGGAATCGATACCCATCACCCGAACAAGAAGTACTCCAAGGGCCACCAGGGCGAGGAGTTCATCGCGGACTTCACCCACGGGGCGGGGTTCACCTACAAGCAGCCATACTGGGTTCCCTACCGGTGCCTCTACAGCCGCAACCTGCGCAACCTCTTCATGGCAGGTCGCGACATCAGCGTGACTCACGAGGCACTTGGCGCGGTCCGGGTGATGAAGACGACCGGAGCCATGGGAGAGATCGTCGGTATGGCGGCTGCCATATGCAAAGCGGAGAGTTGCGATCCACGCGAGGTCTACACCCGTCACCTCCAGAAACTGCAGGCGACAATGCGCCTGGGTGCAGGCCGGATCCACCGCCACACCCTGAAGTCGACAGGAACCACCGAGCTGATGGCAGACACCGCCACTGCGCGCGGGAAGCAGGTGCGATATGAGGCCAGCCGCCAGTCGCTTGGTTTTTGGCGTAGCAAGGGCGACTACGTGGAGTGGGAAGTCGAAGCAGCGAAACCTGGTCAGTATGAAGTCCGCGCCCTCGTATCCTGCCAGGACGGCGATCACGGCGGCCGCTTCGAGGTCCGCGTCGGCAAGAACCCGTCGATCATGGGCGCAACCATCAAGTCGACCGGGTCATGGGACGTCTACAAGGAACAAGCGGTCGGCACGATCACCATCCAGCCCGGGGTTCATCGGATCAGCGTACACAACCAGAAACAAGCTGGCCCGCTCATGAAGCTGCGCGGCCTGAAGATGGTCGCGAAGTAAGGAAGTTCGGGCTTCATACGCGCGAAGATCCGCTGCTGAATGCCGTCAGCCAGCTCGCGAATGTGCGAAACGGTCAGGCTTCCAGCGACCGACCATAGTTCTTGCGTCAGAGGGAGCAAGGCACCCGAAGATGCCGCCTCGTTGGGCTATTCCACCGCCCTGTACCACCTTGCATCCCGTATCCGCCGCTGCGGCGGGCAAGTGTAGCCGAGCTGACCATGGGTCGGAAGAAGAAGTGTGTCGCAGCGCTTGAGGATAGCAGGGCGAAGGGGCGGCTGACCGGTGATCAACACGACAAGATCGGCAAGTGCATCTCGATCCTCAAGGGCGAAATCCTCATCGATGCCGCCTGGCAGAAAGACATTGCTGACCGGAGTGGAGTGACGGGTGCCGCCTCGATTGCGGAACCCCTATTCAACCCGAGCGGCGAGCCGCTCCCCTCTGCGTGGTCCTTCAAGCTGCCCTCCAAGGCGCAGAAGGCGATAGAGATCCTGCGGCGGGAGATCGCCCGAGACCGGAAATCATTGGTGGCCTCGCGGCGGAATTACCAAAAGGTCGTCAAGCTGTTCCGGGTGGCGAAGCTCAGGCTCGCCAAGAAGAACTTCGACATGCTCGGCGACATGATCAAGCACACCAAGAAGTGTATCGAAGCGCTAGAGAAGTCCCGCCTGGCCAGGGGTACCGCGGCGACCCACGCCAAACTCAAGGATCTGATCAACCAATTGAGTGCGGAGATCCGCGTAGATGAAGCGGAGCAGAAGCGGCTCGCCTTGGAGATCGCCAGCTTCAACGAGCCCCAGGGTCGGGCGATCGAGCTCCTCGGGTCTATCGATCTGAAATTCGACACGGTGGATCGTGGCGACACCTCGTGGTCCTGGGCTGACAAGGCTCCAGGTGCCAGGTCCAAAGATCTGCGCAGCAGGGGCAGTCTGACGCCTGGACGCGGCTCCCGGCATCGGATCATGGTGCCTTACCAGCCGCCTGTCGAATACGACTATGAGTTGACCTTTGTGCCCGAGGACGCGGCCTCCGATGTGGGCCAGGTGTTCGTCGTAGACGGGAAGCTCACCATGTGGATGTTGCAAGGCAGCCGCGGCAACGCGGGGTTCCAGTATGTGGACAAGGTGCATGTCGGTTTGAACCGAACCCGCACCAGGGACTTCAAACTGATCATGGGCAGGCCGAATACCTCGATGATCAAGGTACGCAAGTCTGGTGTTCGTGCGTTCCTCAATGGCAAGCTGCTGGTCGAGTTTCATGACATCAAGGCTCTGTCTCTGCCGCCGGTCTGGATGTTCAAGAAAAACGTGCTCGGCTTCGGCGCGAACCATCCGGTGCGATTTGTCGGTATTCGAGTCTGGGAGATCACCGGGAGTGGCAAGCGACTTCGGTAGCTAGAGGGCCGATCCATGGTGAACCGCGCTGCTCCCAGAGGCCCTCGGAGTACCTGCGAGACCGTGAGCAGTACC
>CAYYAQ010000121.1:3450-9899 GCA_964469555.1 uncultured candidatus Brocadiaceae bacterium
AAACAGCACCTGAGTCAGCGCGAGGACGGCGGCGACCGCGGTCAGTTCTTCCCGAGCACCCGCGAGACCGTGCTCACCGAGGATGCCGACGCTAGCACCGCGGCGCATGAGTTCATGCACGAGTACGTCAACGCGCTGATCATGGTCGCCAGCCAGGAGAACGCACCACCGGCGATCCTCGAAGAGCTTGATGTCCTGCTGCGATTCTGGAAGATCGAAGGCGAGACCGCGCAGGCGCTGCTGGCGTTCCTGCGGGCCTTCTAATCCCAGACACCCGGTCTGGGCCAGCGCGAACGTGCGCGCTCCTATCCACAATCCGCCGCCGATCCAACCGCTACGCGGTGAGCACCGACAGCACGATGTGCACCAGGATGAGGATGGCATTCAGTCCGCCTATCCAGAGACCTGTCTTCAGGACGGCTGGACGATCGGAACTGGCGCAGGAGCTCGTCGCGAGGGTGAGTAGGATTTGGAGGGGAAGGTTCAGGAAGATGAGCTGGACCCAGGGAGCGTCGATTCGATCGACGGTCCTGGCGAAGAATCCGTCCTGGCCTTGCTTCATCAGGTAGACCAGGAGCCAGACCAGGAATGCCCGGCCCAGCCAGTTGAGTGCCTTCTTGTGTGAGGCGGTGCGTGACGAGGTCGGGACGACCTCTTCAGTGGGGCTATCCATTGGCTGCTCCTACCCGGACACGGGAGCGGATATTGCGGCCGAGCCGGGATTGCTGCTGACCTCGAACAGATCTGGGCGGTGGCCTTGGCAGGGAACCCCCGTCATGCGGAACCGTGGCGTGGGAGTATCCCTTACCCAGGCCCGGTGCGGCCGCGAGCCAGCTCCCAACTCGACTCCTGCGGTTGGTAGCAATCCTGGGCGCAGTCCCAATCCTCTTCGCGAGATCACTGAATGGTTGGCGGGCAACTGGGGCCAAACCCGCCTCCACCAACAGCCAGGACTTGATGTCCTCCTGGCTCGAACATTCAATCGGACGCCAATTCTCCACGGATTACACACTTCGGACGCGAGACACGAGTCGCTGGAGAGAGAGGCGATAAGCGTATCGCCGCTCTCGAAGACTGTCGAACCCTCCCCTACTTCAGAATCGTCACGTGCAGACCGTTGGTCATCGTGAGGCAGCACCCGCTGTTTCCCCACACGACCTGCGCCAATACCGAAGTGCCAATTGGGGTTGTGGCAGCAATAGGCGCCGGGACGACCAACTCACCCGCTGCACTTGCCTGCACCGGGATGACCAGCACGGGGCTGACGTACAGGGTCGCCGAACAGACGGGCACGCTCACCCGTGGTGGCAACCCCAACCCGATGAACCCCATCGCATTCGGCTGCGTCCCCCACGATGTCAGCTTGAAGTTCGCGTTGCCCCTCGTCGGGAAGCCCCGTGCGCCCATCTTCAGAGCTCCAGCACAGGTCACCGGTGTTGACGCACCAACGCCGGCGACGCCGTGGTTGAGACCCCACAGGTGCATGAGGAGGCCATCGTTGGGTCCGGAGAGCGAGCCTGAACCCTTGTAGGCGTTCTTGGTCGTCGGGAACTGCACTGACTTGCTCTTGCCGCACAGGAATATCCCGCCCTCACCGTCCAGCACCGAACCGATGATCCAGGTGTGGATGGAGCCCATCGAGGGGCCACCACCGAGGAGCGTGCTGTACACGAGGTCCGCGGTCCCGTTTCCGTCGGGAGCCAGCCGCGCAAACCAACCATCGTCGAGCGTGTTGTGGGTCCGGTCGAATGCTCCGGGCGTGGTCGGGAATCCCGCGCCGCAAGTGCCGTTGAGGTTCGCCACGCCGGATGTGTCGATGACCAGATTGAACGGGTAGTCAGTCCGCGACGATCCGCCGAGGAACGTGGAGTATGCCAACTGCGCGGCCCCCGCCTTGCTCGGGTCAAGCCAGGTGACGAACGTGTCGAAGGATGTCCCGCCCAGCGTTGTGTCGAACGCGCCCTTCGTCGTGGGGAAGCCCGGGGAGTTCGTGTAGCCAGCGGCCACGACCAGACCGCCCGACGCGAACGCGGTGCACCGACCATGGTCGTTGCCTGTGCTCCCGAGGTACGTCGAGTAGATCAGCTGTGCGGCGCCGGCCTTGCTCGGATCGAGGATCGTGACAACGCTACTGTAGGCCCCGGTCGTATTCGGATTCGTTCCCTGATACGGGTTCTTCATCGGGTAGTTGGTCGAACTCGTCTTGCTGGTGATGAGGATCCGACCCGACGCATCCAGATCCATCGCCAGATCGCGCTTGAGCTGCCACGACCTGCCCGACGTGAACGGATTGCCCTCTGTGAGGGCCCCGCCCAGGTACGAGGCGTAGGTGATCTGTGCGCTGCCGACCCTCGTCGGGTCCAGCTTCGCAACGAACAGATCCTGCGCCCCGGCCTTCGCCGCCTGGTAGGCATTCACCTTCGGGAGATCCGTCGAATTCGTGAACCCGACCATGGAGGCAACGAATACGCCGCTGAGTTCGAAGTCACAGATCCAGTCATGGCTGTTGCCACCGTAAAAGGTCGAGTACAGCAGGCTCGTGCCGCTGCCGTTGAGTTTCGAGAAGAACCCGTCAGCCTCACCGCCGCCAAACGTCGTCTGGTAGGCGCCGGTCGTCACGGGGAAGTCCTTACACTTCGTCGATCCCGCGAGCACGACGTTGCCGAGCACGTCGACCTTGACCTCGAGCGGAGAGTCGTCGTTTCGGGTGCCGACATTCGCCGTCTTGCCGCCAAGGTACGTGGACCACACGAGCTGGGCCTTACCCAATGCCGCCGGGTCGAATCGCATCACAACACTGTCGTGCCCACCGGCGTGAGTCGATTGGTAGCTGCCGACCGTTGTCGGGAAGTCCAACGAATTGGCGCGTCCGATTGCGGTGACCTTTGCGGTCGGCCCTTTCGTCGAACCCTTCGCGACGGCGGTCAGCGGATCAATGAGGGAGCCGCCAATGTAGGTCGCCCAGGTGACGTCCGGATCGATGACCAGCGGAAGTTCGGGGTCGCGACCATCGACGGTGAACCCGTAGCGCTTATCGTCGATCTTCACAAAGCGCGCGCTGACCGTGGTCGCGTCAGCGCCGGCGCCCTGCCAGGCGACCGGTGCAGCCTGGCGGACTACGCCGTGCGGTGTCTCGAGGATGAGTTCGCCATTGTCCGTGATCGAAATCCCCTTGACCCCGTCACAGCGCACGACGACCGCACTCGGATCGACGCCGGCCGCGACATGAAGGTCGTAGGCGAAGAGACTCCCCTCGCGAACGACGACGTCGATACCCTTGTGGAGGGAGGTGTAGCGCAATTTGCCGTAAGCCGGCACTCTGCTACGCCATTGCTTGGAGTCCTTGCTGACGAAGAAATTGTAGTAGGTCGAGAGCCGATCACTCGGTTGCAGACGAGCGCCGGGCAACGCTCCCTCGAAGACCAGGCGCATCACGGAGCGGCGGTCCAGGCCCGCGTCGAGATCGGGGCTCTCGGCCTGAGTCTTTGTATCCAAGTTCGCCGTCGCTACCGAAGACGAGCGCAGGTCGAAGACGAAGCCGTCCTGCTCGAACCATACAGTTGCGGTGGAACCCCGGGGCCCACAGAACTTCGCGGCGCCTGGCCACTGTCCCTGGTTCTCGATCAGTGCGAAGGGCACGCCCAACTTCTCCTGCGCCGCGACCGTCGAGGTGATACCGATAAGGAGGCCAGCGAAGACACCAGCGACGCTGGCATTGGCAGCAGCGGCCCGGAACAGACCCGGTCGCCCGGAACCGCGACGCGTGGACGGAGGGATTACGATCGAAGTGCTCATGGAATCTCCTGAGGTGAGGTTGAGTCGTGGGCGAGGGACGAGGCGGCCCCGCACGCCGCTGCCCCGCCAATCTAGCCTGAATCATTCGCCGCGTGTGGATCATTCAGCCAACTCGCCGACTCAGTTCGGCAATATGTGGAAGGTCGTGCAGCGCGAGAGTACCGTGCCCTGAGAACTCGCACCGCAGGCCCCGAGGATCTGCGCGCTGAGTTTCAGTCCGCAGATCGATGGCATCACCGGGATCGGTGCGCGCACCTGACTCCTGCCCACACAACCTGAGCCACTCCCAATAGCCGGCGCCGTGACGATCAGGGGCGGGGTCGGTGCAAACGGGACGTGCACCTTGCCGCAGACCGACGGGATCGAGACACCGGGTCCGCATCCGCCGAAGCCGATCGCCGTCATCGTCAGAGCACCCACCGGCAACTGGGCGCCGTCGATCGTGAAGATACTGCTACCGAGCACTGCGTTGCCGTTGCCGAACCACAGAGTCGCAGTGCAGTTCGCGCACGGCGCCGCGCTGCACGCTTGCCCGACGTGCCAAACCGCATTACCCGGAAGGATCGGCAGCGGAACGGGGGCGCCGGCCGCGTAGACCTTGCCATCGGCGTAATTCGTCTTGCTGCGGAATGAAGGCATCGGCGCCTTGAGCCGAGCGAGCCAGCATCGCAACTCGAGTGCAAGTTCGTCGCGGATCGCGGCACGGGTCTTCGCCAGGTTGGTCTTCTCTCCGATGTCCGACGCGAGGTCGAACAACTCCCAGCTCGCGTCCTCGTAGTTGTAGAAGAGCTTCCATCTCTCCTTCCGAATCACCGACTGCGGACGCTGGTCGCGCCCGCCGTTGGTCAGGTATCCCGGCAGGTGCCAGAAGATCGACTGCCGCTTCAACGGAGTCGATACGTTGGCAAGCGTGCCAGCGAGACTCTCGCCGTCGAGTGTGAGCGACGTCGTGTCGACCTTCGCGTACTCAGCAAAGGTCTGGTAGAAGTCGATGCCGCTGACCGGAGTGTGGTTGACCTTCTTGCCGTCGACAAGCGCGGTGCTCTTGCTCCACGCGGTCAGCGGAACGCGGATGCCACCCTCATCGAGCTCGCCCTTCTGGCCCTTGAGCGGGCCTACATAGGTCTGGTTCTGCTTTCCGCCGTTGTCCGAGTAGAAGATGACGAGAGTGTTGTCCGCGAGCTTCTTGCCGGTGTTGCGCGGATCAGCCGTGGTCTCCAGATAGTTGAGCAGGCGCGCGATGCTCTGGTCGAGCCCTTCGATCAACGCCCCGTAGCTGGGGACCTCGGGCCCATCGCCGTCGTCGTCGACCGGCTTCTTCGCCAAGTGCTTCGCCAGCAGGTCGGCCCGCGCATGAACATTCCCGATCGGTGTGTGCACGGCGTACGGGTGGTACTGGACGTAGAACGGCTTGCTCTTGTTCGCCTGCATGAACGAGATCGCCGCATCGGCCATCGCGTCGGTGACGTGCTTGGCCGTGCCGACGAGTGCCGCGAGAGCCTTGGCGTTCACTCCGATCGAGTAGGGCTTGATGAAGCTGTCGACATACGCCTGCGTGTAGTTCGCTGCGAATGGATCGAGCCCTGGGCCGATGTTGCTGGAGAAGCGACCGCCGGACGCGTGGTAGGCGCCCGGCGCACCGGCGCTTCCGCCCCCGTAGTTCGCCGCGAACCCCTGCGCCGTTGGCGTGTTGCTGGCCAGCGCACCGCCTGAGTGGTACTTGCCGAGATGAGCAGATACGTAGCCGCCCCGTGCGAGCATCTCGGCGACCGTGAAGGCCGAGCCCGGAATCTGATCGTCGCGGCCATTGCCGACAACGATGCCCTGCTTGGGTCCAACCAGCATCGTGGAATTGCCACCGCGATTCAGGCTGTTCACGAGGTAGACGTTGTTCGTCGGCCGCGGTGCATACTGGCCGGTCAGCAAGGCCGACCGCGTCGGTGCACAGTTCGGGCCGTTGGTGTAGGCGTTCGTGAACGCCATCCCCTCGGTCGCCATTCGATTGATCGTCGGCGTCTCGAAGAAGCTGCTCGGGTTGCCGAGGTTCGTCAGACGATTGCTGGTGTCCGACCAACCGAGGTCGTCAGCCATGATGAAGACGATGTTCGGCTTCTGCGCGACGAGTCCGCCAGCACTGAAAGCCGCAGACAGAGCGAGGGACACGGTCGGAATGAGGTAGTGAGGGAGCATGGCCCCCCCCAGGCTAACCGATTCCCGCTTGAGCGGTGAACAACCGCGCACATAGTGACAGCTTCTCCCTTCGATCAACCTCACGACGCTCGCTGCGCGAGCCTTGTTGCATCCCAGGCCACCAACGCACCAACACGAGTCGCCGACGACTACCAATAACGACCATCCGAAACACGCTCCTCGTTTCTCTCACGGTTCTCTCCGGCGTGGACGTCGCGACGCAGGCACCCACGCGCACCGAGGCCATCACGCCGATCCACAATGAGACCTTCGACCGGAAGGGCAATCCCCGCGAGGTGAACGGTTTCCTCGCGTTCGACGGGGCGATGGACGGCAACCGCCAGGTCGACCCCCAGATCGCGGTCGGCGGCGGCTTCGTTCTGCGCGGGACGAACCTCGGTCTGATCATCTACGACAAGTCAGGCAACTACGTCAACGGCGTGCGGCAGTCGGGCTTCAACGGC
>CAYYAQ010000121.1:9909-15742 GCA_964469555.1 uncultured candidatus Brocadiaceae bacterium
AAGATGTTCTTCGACCCCCACAACCGCGTGTTCGGCTTCGACCTCTGGAACCCTTGGGACAGGGCGAGCAAGCTGTCGGCATTCCACATCATGGTCGGCGTCTGCCACCGTGTCGGTCGTCTCCAGAAGATGATCGATCTGCTCGAAGAGCTGGAAAAGTCCGCGACAGAGGGCTACCGCATCGAGCGCGCGAGAACAGTGCTCAAGCGTGCAAGAGAGCTCGCGTCGTCGAACGGCGGACGCTAGGTCGCCGGCTTGGGCCCGCAGAAAGCTGCTCCCGAGGAGTTCCCGGCTTCCCGGTGGAGTCGAGTCGGAGCGCGGCGAAATCGTTCGTTGCGGTGACACGCACCGAACCTGACGATTCCGACATTCTCGGGCCAGGGCCGGCGTTGGGAGCAGCGTGACAGGAGGGCCTGATCGAGTTATGACTCATCCCCTTTCCAGCCGATAGAGTCCTTGATATGGATGTCCTGTTCGACGCACGCATGCTCAACCGATCCCTCTCGGGGTTGGAACGCGTCCAGCTGAACGTCCTGCGGGAACTCGCGGAGATGCCGGAGGTCACGCGGCTCCGCGTTGTGTTGCTTCACGGCACCGAGCCGGCGAAGCCGCTCCCGGTCGGCATCGAGAAACTCGAAGTCTGGACGACCGAGGACATCATCCGCGCGATGCTCAAGGACAAGCCGGACGTCTACCACATGACGTGGTTTCCGGACACGACGCCACGCGACCTCTGGTTGCCGCTGCTCGCGCCGGCGTCGGTGGTCGAAGTGCACGACGCGATCCTCAATCGCCACCCCGAGTACTTTCCGAACGAAGAACTCTGGGCCTGGTACAATTCGTTCATCAAGCGATTGATTCGCAACAGCGATCGATTGCTCGTGCACACGATGTCCGTCGCCGGTGAGATCGAGAACGACCTCGACGGCGACGCCTCGATCGCCGACCTCGCGCCGCTCGCCGTCGATCCGGATCTGCAGAACCTCCTGCCGCAAGATGAAGTCGAGCGCCGCTGCAAGCGCATCGGTTTCTCCGGCGACTTCGTCCTCGCCGTCGGCAAGGACTACCCTCACAAGGATCACGCGTCGCTCTTCAAGGCGATCTCACGCATGGATCCGAGCGTGCGGCTCTGCATTGCCGGCAGCAAGATATGGCGCCACGCGGGCCAGACCAGCGACGAGATCATCAAGCGCCTCGGTATCGAGGACCGCGTCGAATGGGTGCAGGGGCTCGATGACCTCGACATCAAGGCGTTGATCCAGGGCTGTCGCGTGATGGCGTTCCCGTCGCTCGAAGAGGGCTTCGGCATTCCGCCGATCGAAGCGATGACCCTCGGCACGCCGGTGGTCGCCTGCGATGCGATGTCGATCCCCGAGGTGTGCGGCGACGGCGCCTGGCTGCACGCGCCGGGCGACGACGCAGCGCTCGAAGAATACCTCCGGCGTGTGATGGCCGGCGGCGACGACGTCGCGGCGCTGATCGAGCGCGGCTACGCGCGTGCCAAGGGTTTTTGCTGGCGACGCACCGCTGAGTTGACGGTCGAGTGCTACCGCAACGCGATCCGCACCGCGAAGGACGGCACCAGCCCGCGGCCCAAGGTCAGCGATGAACTTCGCGAGTCGCTCTCTGTGATCGCCCACTACGGTCAGGACGACTTCGAGAAGCAGTCGCAAGCCTGGCAGCAACGCTGCCTCGGCGCGGAGGGTCAACTTCACCGGGCGCAGTCACACAGCGCGAAGCTCGAGGAGATGCTGACGCAACTCAACCGACGCCCGCCGGAGCCGCCGAAGGAAGAGCCGCTCGCCGAGGTCCCGCTCAACGTGAAGCGACCGCGGTGGTCACTGCGGCGACGGCTACGCAAGATCCAAGACGGGCTGCGTCGGTTCAAGTCGTAGGCGCAGCCGTCTCCGCGACCGAGTCGCCCCTTCGCTGCGTCCCCCGGAGGTCGGCGAGTACGCCGCAGGGGCACGGGATCATCAGAAGCACGAGGGTCGTCGAAGCGAGAATCCGCGATGGGCGAAATGATCGCGACCCGTTGCACGCGGCGTACGTCGCGATCATGCGGCCGGCGTGACCACGGAGTCGAAAGGCAGTTTTCCTTTCAACTCTGTGTCCGACACCAAGTGCAAAGGTCGGCTCCCCGGCCGGCGTTCTCGAGCCCCGTGCATCGTGCTGTGCGGCATGGCGGTATGGTGTCCGTTCCGCGTCCTCCATCATGCACTCCACTCTCGTTCTCGCCGGCCTCTTCGTCTCGACAGTCTCTGCTCAGGCGGTCGTCCCCGAAGGCGTGAACCCCAAGTCCTGGCAAGCCGCGGTCAAGCTCGTGAACGGCTTCCGGTTCGACAAGGCGAATCTCGACGTCCGTCTGTTCGCCAACAAGGAGCAGGGCCACGACCCCGCGGCGATCTGCTTCGACGACCAGAACCGACTGTACGTGGCCGAGCGGCGTATCGTCTACGCGGACAAGTTCAACGATCCGCTCGACGGACCGGCGAGGGGATTCGAAACCGAACACTCCCGGCCGAATCCCCAGACTACACAGAATCGCCGCAACCGAACCTGCAGGAAGCAGCTACGCACGATTCGCAGCAGAGGTTGACGAAAGCACTGGCCCTTCCGCTACGTTCCACACATGACGTTCCTCAACCCCCTGCTTTTGATCGCGTCGATCGGCATCTCGCTGCCGATCCTGGCGCACCTGTTCAATCGCCACAAGGTGAAACACACCGACTGGGCGGCGATGCAGTTCCTCAGCAGGAGCGTCCGTGTCCGGTCGCGGCAACTGCGCCTGCGCGATCTGCTGCTGCTCGTGCTGCGTTGCCTCGCGGTGCTGTTGCTGGTTCTCGCGCTGTCGCGCCCTGCCACAAACAGCACAGACGGCATTGGGCTGCCCGGTGAAGAGCGGGCGGGAGTAGTCATCGCCCTCGACGCTTCCTACAGCATGGCTCACAGCGATGACAAGAGGACTCGTTTCGAGCGCGCGATCGAACGGATCGGTGTCATCAGCGAGCATCTCCGGCCCGGCGACCCGGTCACGCTGGTCCTGCTCGGTGGTGAACACCGGGTAGTTCTCAGAAACGTGGCATACGAGCCGGATCGCTTCGCGCAGGTCCTGCAGGAGCAGCAGATATCTCCGGAAGCTCTGGACTTGGACAGCGTTCCCAAGCGCCTCAAGGCGCTCGCCGAGGATATGGATGCGCTGCTGAAAGAGGTCTACATCGTCACCGACACCCAGGAGCAGGAGTGGAGTCAGCGATCTACGCAGTTGCACGATGCCCTGAAGGACCTGGGCCAGTCCGCGAGCGTGTTCATGGTCCCGGTGCCGGGTGGCAGCGAGAACCTGGCAGTCACCGGCCTGGACCTCGTTTCCGGCGCGCTGCGAAAAGGAACGATCGCCCGCTATCGCGCGACGGTACGCAACTACGGCACGGCTCCGGTGGCGAATGTCGAGGTCCGGTGCCGAGTCGAAGGTGTGCAGATCGACAGCAAGCGTATCCCGCTGATTGCGCCGGGTTCGGCTGAGTCGGTGTCCTTGTTCGTGCCGTTCTACAACGCGGGGCCGACGCGTATCACCGCCGAGATCATCGGTGATGCGCTGGCGGCCGACAATGTGCGTCGCGCGGTGGCCGTGGTCCGCGAGCGCGTCTCGGTCCTGTGTGTCGATGGCTCGACTGGGGACGCGGGCAGGCTCATCATGGCGGCGCTGCTGGCACGAGCCGACGGGGCTGAAGATGAGGACTACGTGGTCCGCACGGTGCAATGGCCTACCATCCCGACGCGGGACCTCGAGCAAGTCGACGTGATCATCCTGGCGGATGTGCCCGAGATCACGCCGGAACAGGCCAGTCAGCTCTCTCGCTTTGTTCGCCAAGGTAACGGCCTGGTGTGGTTCGCCGGCGAGCGGGTCAAGGCCAGTGAGTGGAACAAGCGAGCAGGAGAGGGACCAAGCGCGTTACTTCCGGCATCCCTCGGTGTGGCGGTTGATGCCCGCGACAGCCTGGGAGTTGGCAAACCGCTGGATCCCAGCATGCCCGATCACACCGTGTGTCGCCCGCTACGGTCTTTGCCCGAAGACCTGCTCAGCGAAACGCGGTTCTTGAAGCGCCTGCAGGTCGAGCCGCATGACAGCAGCTATACGATACTGAACCTGGCCGGGAGCAACTCGCCCGTGCTGCTTGAACATTCGCTGGGGCGCGGCCACGTCTTCATGTTCACGACCTCGGCGCAAACGGCATGGAACAACATGGCGCAGACCCCGGTCTTTCCCATGCTCATGCAGCAGATCGTGACCTACCTCGCGGGCCGTGAGTTTGAACAGCCACGAATAGTCGGTGATTCGCTGTCGCTTTCGTATATCGAGCAACCCGATGCCAGCGATGCGGTGTTCGACGCGCCTTCTGGGCAAGCGATCACTGTCCCCGTCCGTGAACACCGCAACCAGTATATGGCCCTGCTCGAGAAATCCAGTGAAGCCGGTTTCTATGTGGCACGCGTGAGTGTGCAGGCCACCGGCATGCCGGTGGCCGTCAATGTTGACACCCGGGAGTCGGACGTCGCCTGCTTGACCGGGCCTGAATTGGGCAAACGTACGGAAGGAACAGGCGTCACCCTGTCGACAAGTGATGAGGATCTCTCTGCCGACATCGCAATGGGTCGGACGGGTCGGTCGTCCTGGCGTTTCTTCATGATCGCCGGGCTTTTATGCCTGATCATGGAGAGCCTGCTTGCGGACCGGATCCTCAGACGCAGCGGGTCGAGTGGGAATCAAACGAGTCCGTCACAACAAGAGATGGGGGTGGCCTGAGTTGGACGACTTGATCGCTAGCAGCATTCAGCTTGAGCGGATCTTCTGGGCGCGACCTCTGCCCACAGCCACCATGGTCGCGGCTTTCATCGGCGTGATAGCGCTCAGTGTCTACCTGTATCGACGATCATGGGGCCTGAAGCCCTGGCTGCGCATCGCACTGGGTAGCGCCAGGCTGGTCGTATTGGCGCTGATCGTCGCTTCGCTCTTCGAGCCGATGGCGGTCATCCATGAGACTCACACGCAGCAGCGAGGGCTGCCGGTCCTCATCGATATCTCCCAGAGTATGTCGATCAAGGATCCGCGCAAGCGGCCGGAAGACCTCGCCGAGGCTGCCGCAGCGCTGAACCTACTCTCCACCACCGAACAAGCCGAGGCGGCGGTCACAGCCCTCAATCTCGACGCCAAGCAGCGCCAAGCCATCGCCACAGCGTCGCGCCTGGACCTCGCCGCAAACCTGCTGTCACAGTCGGCCCGCCCTGTCTTTGCGTCGATCGGCGAGACGGTTGACATCAGCTATCACACCTTCGACAGCGAAACGCACCTGGTCAGCGACGCGAGCGTGCTGCCCAAGAGCGTGCTTTCCGAGTTGCTCCCCGCCGCTCTCGAGACATCCATCGCCACCTCGCTCGAGTCGGTCGCCAAGTCCGGCGGCGCCCCGCCCACGGGCATCGTGCTGCTGTCCGACGGTATCGACAGGGGCTCCTCGCGACGTGCCGAGTCCGTTCTCCGGGATCTCGGTGCCCGCGGTATCCCCGTCTATGCGGTACCGATCGGCCTGGCCTCTCCGGATGATGTCTCCATCCGGAACATCGTAATGCAGGAGGTCGCGTACTCCGGCGACCGTGTCCCTGTCCGTGTCCAACTGCAGTCCAAGGGATACGAGAAGCGAACAGCCCGTCTGTCGGTGCTTCTCAACGGCCGGCGCGTTTCGTCACGCACGATCCGCTTCGAGGGCGGGCTGCAATTCGCGGATATCGACTTCCGCGTTGATGTCTATGAAAAAGGCTCGGTGCAAGTCAGTGTGAC
>CAYYAQ010000122.1:0-15739 GCA_964469555.1 uncultured candidatus Brocadiaceae bacterium
GCACCAGAGAATCAGGAGTCGGGCTCGTCGAGTTCTTCCTGGGTTCGACGGCGCTGGCAGTGGTGGTTCTTGGCACGGTCGGCGGATTGATGACGAGCCTCAAGTTCACGATCGATACCAAGGACAAGAGCCTCGCCGAAGACGACGCGGTGCGCATCCGCGAGAAAGTGCGCGATGCCGCAGAGAGAGACTTCGAGTCCGCGCTGCACACCTACGCTGCCAAGCAGATGAAGGGAACCGGCAACCGCCGCGTGCGGACCAGGATCATCCTCGACGAGACATGCTTCGATCCGCCGATCGACCTGAACGGCGACGGCGACTTCGGTGACGATGATCTCCGACCTATGCAGGTGAACGCCGCGTTCATCGAGACAAGAGTGTCGTGGGGCCGCAACAAGTCGCTCACGACCATCGACCTCGTCCGGCGAACCTCGCCGCGACCGAAGAACGTCCGCACGAAACTACTCGCGCCCCGGTCGAGCAGCACGCCTGACGCGGGGACCCGGTAGTCAGAATATGCAAAGAGGCAGAAACGGTATCAGCGTCTTCGCAGTGCTGTTTCCTGCCATCGTCTGCCTGGGTTTCGTCGAGTTCCTTCGCCAGCCGAACACCTCGGCGGTCGAATCTGATCGCGAAACAAAACAACTCCGAGTCGCCGAAACCGGGCTCGAGAAGCTGGGCTATCATCTCGAAGCCGATCCTCTCTGGGCGGTGAAGAACCTCGAAGGCTTCTCCGTCGACCCCATCACCCTGGAGTACGTCAGCACTGCGCCGGGTTCTCCCCGACTCCACGTCCGCTACTCCAGCGGTGGGTCTCCCTTCATCTTCGCGAACCGAGAAGACCCGCTCGAACGATGGGACTCGATCACGTTGGCTTCGGTCGTGCTCGTCGCGGGCCGGGAACGCCGCGCCGTCGCGCGCTATCGCATGGAGGTTCGCGACACACTCGCCAACGCGATCGTCTGCACAGCTGGCGAAGCCGCGTTTGCGAACTCCGGTCGGCTGCGCGTCTTTGGTGGGATCCACGCGGGGCAAGAGGTCCGCGTCAGCGACGATGATCATCCCCTCGACACGCGATCCGCGAAGCTCTACTTCGACTCATTCTCGGGCAGCATTTCTACGGGATTCGCCGGAGCGATGAAGGGATGTGCGCCATCGGCCCGGCTTTTCGATATCGACCGGTTCGAGGCTGTCGCGCGGGCCGGCGCGGGCCAGATATTCGAAGATCTCGCCTCATTCGCGCGGGCTTGCAACGACGCCAACGCTTCGAGGCGGTCACTGGAAGGGGTCATCGTGGTCCACGTCGGTTCCAACCGCACCGGAGATCATCCCTCGATCGTCGCGAGGCAACCAAAGGCTGGCGAACATCAGATCGCCGACGGCATCCACATCCGCGGCACCCTGCTGTTTCGTTTTCGCGGCGGCAAGCCGCACACCAACCGACTCTCGATCGACACGCCCCTCAACGTAAACGCGGCGGACCTGAGTCATTGGCAATCCGAAGACGAGAGCACGTACCCAACGGGCTACCCACCTACGTTCGCGGATTCACTGAAAGCACCGTGGAGCCGTTCGATCACACCGCGGTTCGAGTCGTTCACGCCGCAGGACGGACTACCGGCGTTGATGGTCGACGCCGGCTCTCTGAGCATCCGAGGCGCGACGAATGTCTGCGGCACGATCTACGTCTCCTCGCATCTCCATCTAGCAAACGCGAGCGGTCGCACACTTTTCTTCCACGGATCCATGTTGGCGCGAGACGGAGTGACCGTCGAGAACGCACGGTCCGGACTCCTCGCAATCCGCTTTGATCCCGGATCATTGGCGAAGCTTCAGACGAGGAACAACGCCGGAAAGGGTCTGACGCGAACCGGGTTCGCCATCCTCCGCTGAGGCTGGTCGGACGCGAGCCGGCTAGCCAGCACTCAATCTGCCGGCGATCGCATCACCCACCGCGTTGCAACCCGAGGCATCCGCCTGGCCGACCAAGTCGTACGTCAGCACCTTGCCCTCGGTCAACTGCTGCCTGATGCTGTCACCGAGAGACGCGGCAGCTCGAGTCAGCCGCTCGTCGCCGTGTTTGCGACCGAGCCAATCGAGACCTTCTTTCGTCGCAAACAACATCGCCATCGGGTTGGCCCGATCTTTCCCCGCGTGCTTCGGTGCGCTGCCGTGGATCGGCTCCATCATCGCGTGGTCATCGCCAACGTTGCTTCCAGCAGCGAGCCCCATGCCACCCTGCAATACGCTGGCGAGATCCGTGCAGATGTCGCCGAACATGTTCGTCGTGACGAGCACGTTGTAGTACTCGGGCTTGCCGATGAGCCACTGCGTGAATGCGTCGACGATCGCGGTATCCGGCACGAGGTCCGGGTAGTCAGCGATCACGCGATGGAAGCACCGCTGGAACATCATGCAACCCTTGAGCACGTTGTCCTTCGCGATCGAAGTCACGCGCTTGACTCCGTCATCGGGTGCGCCGCGATCGCGCGCCATCGCCAACTCGCAGGCGAATCGAACAACGCGTTCGGACGCGGTCCGCGTGATGATGCGCGTGTCCGTTGCGACTTCCTCGCGACCACCGCGGGCGAGGATCCCGCCGGTCGGAACGTAGAGTCCTTCCGTGTTTTCGCGGATGAACACCATGTCGACCTTGCCTTCCTGCCACACCTGGACCGGCTGCCCGTGGATGCGGTGGCGCACGTTTGGGTAGAGCTTCACCGGACGGACGTTCGCGTACAGATCGAGATTGGCACGGTTGCCGATCACCGGCGAGTAACCCGCCATGCGTCCGTCGGGGAACCGCACCGGGGCGCCGTTCCCGTCGGGATCGGGCCAGCCGACCGCCCCCAGGAGAATGAGGTCGCTCGCCGCGCAAGCCGCCTCGGCACCCTCCTCCCAGTCACTGCTACCGTGCTCGAGGTAGAACTTTCCGCCGCAGGCGAAGGTCTGGCGACGGAGTTCGACGCCGAAGTTCGCGCTGACGGCATCCAGGCATTTGAGCGCCTGGTCCATGACCTCCAGGCCGATGCCATCGCCGGGGAGGATCACCAGATCGTAGACATCCTTGCTCATTGGACGTCGAGTGTAGGGACGGAACGCTCAGGCTCTATTTCTTTTGGCCATTGCCGGAGTTGGCCTTCTTCTTGGCCGCGTCCTTGGCTTTGTTGCGGGCCTCCCGCTCGTATCTCTCTTTCTCGAGCTTGGCCTCTATGGGATCGAGGGGAAGGGGTTTCGTCGGGTTGTAGACGCTGGTCACGGGCGCCATGCCCTTGAGGTGCGTGTGGTACTGGTTCTTCGTGATGGAGCGGCTGCCGTCCTCGTGGACGTACCACTCATCACCATCTTGGTCGGTCTCCTTGCTGACGATCGGACTCCAGGGACGATCAGCGGGCCAACCCAACTCCGGCGCGCCAAACGCGCCATTGAGGACGGGGATCGTGGAGCCGTCGGGCAGGAGCAGTTGATTGCTCGTCACCACTGGCTTGGGTTTCTTCTCCTTTTTCGGCGCCATCGTGGCCTTCAAGTCGGCCGGCGGCTTCTTGGCCGCCTCCTTGTTTGCCTCGATTGGCACGACGTCAGGTTGCTGCGAAGCGTCGCTGGATTCTGCTCCGCGAATAACCAAATAAGCTCCGGCGAAAACGATTCCGACAGCGGCGACTTGAATCAGGCGATGGGTTGACATGGGACCGATGGGTTGAGTGGTGCTAGCCGCTGGAAACATCCGATACTACCGAAGAAACGGCTTACAGCGGAACATTGTCCCGAGGCACACGCCAGAGACATTGCAAACTATACCACTCTGTGGGCGCAGGGGATTCGCACACGGGGTACATTCTGGTAGCTTAGTAACGGTCCCAATGCCTCGGGACTCCCCTCGTGAAGCCTCGGAACAACAGAAACTAGAGTCCGGTGCTTCACCTACTCTCCAAAAACCACTCCTCAGGGATACCAACAACCATGCGAATCCACCTATCGATTCTCGCTGTCGGCGCACTTTGCGTGGCAGTCACCGCACAGACGACCTACCAGCGCTGGGATATGCATCCAGGCCAAACGAGCTTCACGTCTCGTGGCAACATCGGCACCGGGACCGGGCAAATTTTCCAGGGCGTACACGCCTCCACGAACCGTGGCGTTCTGGGCACCCAGCGTGGAAGCAGCACTAGCTGCGCCATCGGGCGTGTCAACACGATCACGCAGGACCAGAACTGCTCGACCAGAGAGAAGTTCGGTTGGATCGTCCGCAGCGGCACCGACTCTGGCGGCCCGGGCACCGGTGCAGGCGCCATTCTCGGCACCATCACGGGTCTTTCGCTCCCGAACAGCGCCAACACTGGCGCCTGCGCGTGGGGTCTGACCTCGACGCTCGCTCCGACCGCCAGGATCAAGGTCCCCGTCACGCGGATGTACGGCTACGGCTTGAGCCTCGGTCCTTCTCCCAACTGGACCATGGACGGCCAGTCGATCCACGCTTCGCGTAGCGCGGATTTCGCCGCCGCCAACACGCACCGCGTCCACGGTGCTGCTTCGCAAGAAGACCAGGGTTGGCAGATCGTCGGCGCCGCGACGGCAGCGTCGAACCCTTCGCAGAAGCGTAGCTGGCGCCTCAGCATCGACGGCGCCGACGTCGCCGTGATGAAGCTCCGCTGCGATGGCCGTCAGGGCTACGGCGGCTCCTACCCGGCCTCAAGCACGCCTTCCACCGCTCTCGCGTGGGACGCTCAGCTCAACGGCGGCTCGGGTAGCGGTGGCGCCGCTACGGTCGCCATCGTTGGCGCCAGCAGGAGTACCGGCAGCCCGATGCCGCCCTACCTCGCCCAGGGTAACTGCCTCTTCCTCAACGGTCCCTTCTTGTTTTTGTTTGGCCCAGCCGCGAGCGCCAGTGGCGTCGGCGTCGTTCCGCTCCTGCCGCTCATCCCCGCTACGGCTGCCGGCGCGGGCACGTTCCACCTGCAGGGTGCGCTCGGCCTCGCTAGCGGCGTCAAGATGACGAACTCCCAGTCCGTCACCCCATAGCGCGCACGATCATCCGTCTAGCGACGGATACCCAACAAGCGAAAGAGGCCTCTCGGCGTGAGTCGAGAGGCCTCTTTCCACGTACGCGCTCTCGCCCGAGGGGGTTCGCGCGTCCGCGGCCTCGACGCCGCCCTTCCTCGCCGAGCACAACCGCGTCTACCTCGGCGATCCGTTCCTGCTGCTCTTTGGCCCGGCCGCGAGCACCCGTGGCGTCGCCGTCGTTCCGATCCTGCCGTTCGTCCCCGCTTCGACTTCCGGCGTGGGCACGTTCCACCTGCAGGATACGCTTGGCACCTCTTCCGGCATCAAGCTGACGGACTCCCAGTCCGTCGTTCCGTAACGCGCAGGATCACCCGTCGACTAACGGATACTCTCGCAAGCGGAAGAGACCTCACCGCGATGAGTGGCTAGAAGACCTCTTTCCTATGCGGCGGAAGCACCGTTACCGTCCGCTCATTGACGCTTGCGGAGGACGCGATCATTGCGTGATGCCCGTTACCCGACGGATATTCTCGCGAGCGAAAGAAGTGTTCCACGCGATTCGATTCACTTCTCACTTCGCACAGCCTCACTTGTCCTAGGGGTTGTAGCGCCGCGCACTAGCCACTTATGATAGGCTCCGTGTGTTGTCCCCCCCAAAAGTAGTGGGGCAACTACGTCCCTCCTACGAAACAAAGACAACATCATAGATACTATGCGAATCCACCTATCAATCCTGGCCATGGCGCTCTTCGCTTCCACGGTCGTCGCCCAAAATCAAGAGTTCGGCCTGGAAGGCTACCAAACGAGCTTCACCTCTCGTGGCGGTGTCGGCTCCGGAACCGGCGAAGTCCACCAGGGCTTCCACTCAAGCCACTGGCGCGGTCTCGCGGAAAACAATGGCAACAGCGCCAGCCCGACGGCCGAGCTCACGCAGTTGCGCATCATCACGCAGGACCAAAACTGCGCGACCAAGGAACTGTGGGACTTCGTCGTCCGCGGCGGCGAAGACTCGACCGGCCCGGCCGGCGGCCCCGCAGCCATTCTCGGTGAGTTGACCGGCCTCGGTCTCCCGAACTCGGCAACCAATGGTGCCTGCGCGTGGGGTATCACCTACACGTTGGCAGCCACGGCCCGCATCCCGGTGCCTGTCTCGCCTGCTTCAGCAACGGATGACAACTTCTGGTCCCTGGGCTGTCGCTTCTCGGCATCCCCGAACTGGACCATGGACGGTCACTCGAACCACACGACGTTCGCCTGGGGCGCACGCTCGCACGCCAACTCCTGGATCTCAAAGCTCGGTGATCCGGAACACGCCTGGCAGATCATCGGCGCCTCGACGGTTGCAAACAACCCCGGTAGCGGTCGCACGTGGCGCAAGTATGGTCGGACCAACGGCGTGACGATGGTCCTCGGCTGCGGCATCAACGGTCAGGGTGGCTACGGCATGGGCGGCATGTTCCCGATGGACAGCACCGCCAGCACCGCGCTCTCCTTCCAGGCGAAGCTTCGCGGCGGCGCCAGCATGAGCGGCGCAGCGACCGTCGTAGCGATGTCGTTGATCCCGACGTCCGGTGGCGGTTGGTTCCCGATCGTCCTTCCTCTCGGAACTAGTGCGAGACTGTACATGGCCACCGCCGGCATGCTCCTATTCTTCGGTCCGGCAGCGGATGGTTCTGGACAAGCAATCGTTCCGTTGTTCCCGTTCGTCCCAAACCTCGGCAATACAACGATGGCGACGTTCCCGCTCCAGGGTGCAATGGATACCGTGGCGACCGGACTTCGCCTCTCGAACGCCTGTGCAACCACGCCGAAGTAGGCGTTCGTCACCTCGCGCTTTCCTCAGCAGTGATCTGCTGAGGAAGGTGTGACCAGGAGCCCTCGGGTGCAAGTCCGGGGGCTTCTTCGTGTACGGATGGCGTCAGGGCCGCGTTCGAAGCTCAGCGCGAGCCGCCTCCAGGTCGTCCGGTGTATCGAGGTCGCGGCCTATCCACGCGTCCTCGACCGCCACGACCCGGACCCGGTCCGCGTCGGCGGCGACGACGTCGCGGAGAGAGCCGGACGCGGACTCGACCTCATCGAACAGTCGCTGCGAGAGTCCGATCGGGTGTCCAGGTCGTCCGTCGAACAGAGGCAACACGACCTCGCCACCGGCACCGAGCTCGGTGACGACCGCACGCACCGTCGCTTCGCCGACCAGAGCGTAGTCGACCGGAAACACCAGGGCTCCGCGGCACGCACCTTGAACCGACGCGAGACCGGCGCGGATGCTGTCGAGCATTTCGCCTCCCGCGGGAACACGTACCGTCGACACATCGCCCAAGGGCGGCAGCGGCAAGGCGTCCTCGGAACGCACGACAACGATGGTCTGCGCTCCGCCTTTCCGACACGACCGGACGACCCGTTCTACCGCCGTGGAATCACCCAGCTCGAGCAGCGCCTTGTCCGCACCCATGCGCCGACCTTGCCCTGCGGCGAGGACGATGGCGCCGACATCGAACATCAGTAGCTCAGGCCGTTCTTGCGGACGTGAGTCGTCGGAAGCTCTTCGAGATCCGTGCAGGATCCGTCGATGACCTCACCGCAGAAGATCACGTGGTCAGACCACGTCGACTCACCGATGATCTTGCACGCAAGGCACGCGTGTGCGTCTGTCAGGTACGGCACGCCACTCGCCGCGAGGGTCGTGTCCAACCCTTCGAAGGGCTTGTCATCCGGGCCGAATCCCCTCCCGAAGTGTTTGCAGTGGTACATGCTCGACGGTGACAGCACCGAGATGCAGAAGTGCCCACAAGCCCGAAAGGCTTCGGTCGGGCCGCGCTCCTTGTGCATCGCCACCGTGACTGCGGGCGGTTCGAACCCAGCTTGCTGCACCCAGGAGCCGAGCATGCCGGTCGCCTGGTCGCCGACGCCGGTCGTCACGATGTAGAGACCACTCGACAGGCGGCCCAGCGCGGGAACGAACGCGGGTTTCGAATCACCCATCGGCGTCAGTCCCCCTTGATCTCAGCCAGGCCGAACATGGACTTGACGCGGAACTCGGCGCGGAACCCGTCGGCGTCGGAATCTTCGCGGTCGGCGAGTGCGTAGACGACGACCGGCACCGCCCCGACTTCGCGCGCGGCGTCGATCGCTTTCAGAGCCGAGCCCCCGGTCGTGATCGTGTCTTCGATGATCGCGACCTTCTCGCCCTCGTGGATCTCGCCTTCGATCTTCGATCCCACGCCGTGGCCCTTCGCCTCCTTGCGGACGAGGAAGGCGTTCAAGTTCTGTCCGGTGCTGA
Organism: uncultured candidatus Brocadiaceae bacterium; assembly: GCA_964469555.1. Lineage (GTDB taxonomy): Bacteria > Planctomycetota > UBA1135 > UBA1135 > UBA2386 > CAYYAQ01. The sequence goes on from CAYYAQ010000122.1 coordinate 8,282, forward strand.
ACGACAACGCAGATACGGCCGCAGCGATCGGATCGGCGCCCATGGTCAACCCGCCGATCGCCGTGATCTCCGGGTGCTGCTTCAGATCCTCGAGCAGCAGCATGGCGAAGAGGTAGAGGCCTTCGGGATGCAGGGTGATCTTCTTCCCCTGGATGTAGAACGTCGAGCGCTTGCCCGACACCAGGACGATGTCGAGGCCGTCTTTGTAGGCACGGTCGCGGACCAGTTCGAGGAGACGAGAACGAGCGGCAACCGGATCAAATTCGGTCATGATGGAACGCTGGACGCAGTGAGGCGGTCTTGCTCGATGTCATGCAGCATCGCGGGAGTGATGTCACCCGTCGGATACTCACCCATGAAGCAAGCCTTGCAGAACTCCAGAGGCTCGTCGGCACTCTGGTTGACCGCCTCGACCATGTCATCGATCGCCTGGTAGAGCAGATGATCGCACCCCAGCTCCACGGCGATCTCTTCGATGCTCCTGTCCAATGCGACGAAGTCGCGCTTGGTCGACATGTCGATGCCGTAGAGGCATGGGTGGTTCAGCGGCGGCGAGTACGAGGCGAGGTAGACCTTCGTGGCGCCCATCTGGCGCGCAATCTTGACCAGCTGTCGACAGGTATGGCCCCGCACGATCGAATCGTCGACGATCAGCACGCGCTTGCCCTCGAACTCCATGCGGATCGGGTTGAGCTTGTTGCGCACCGAGTCCTTGCGCAACGCATCGTTGGCCATGATGAACGTGCGACCGACGTAGCGGTTCTTGACGAAACCCTCGCGGTAGGGAACTTCGAGGGTCTCGGCCATCGTCTGCGCCGCGGTCCGCGCGGATTCGGGCACGGGGATCACCGCGTCGACTTCGATCCCTGTCTTCCGCCACGCCTCGGCGAGCTTCTTTCCCGATTCGAGGCGAGCCTCGTAGATCGAGACGCCGTCGAGCGTGCTGTCGGGCCGTGCGAAGTACATGTACTCGAAGATGCACGGTCGGTGCGGCTTGTCGCCGACCTGAATGAACTGTGGTCGCCGGCTTTCGTCGATCCATAACAGTTCGCCAGCGGCGAGGTTGCGCTGGTTGTCGTAGCCGGAGACGTCGAGGACGACGGACTCGCTCGCGATGGCGTAGACCGAGCCCTCGCGGGTCTGTTTCTCGCCCATGATGATGGGCTTGATGCCGAAGGGGTCGCGGAAGGCGAACATGCCCGATCCGGCGATGAACCCGACCACCGAGTAGGCGCCCTTGACGACCTTGAAGACCTCTGCGACCGCCGCCTGGACGCTATTGGGGGTGATCTCGCCGTTCTCCCGCGCGGCGAGGAGCGCGTCGGCGAAGACGTAGAGTACTGCTTCCAGGTCACATTCGCTCGTCAGGTGGATGTTGCGCTCCTTGAAGTAGGTGCGCTTGAGCTCCTGGAAGTTCGTGATGTTGCCGTTGTGGGCGATGGTGATCCCCACGGGGAAGTCGATCGTGAACGGCTGCACATCCGTGCCGCCCCCGGTTCCCACCGTCGGGTAGCGCACGTGGGCGACCGCGACGGGACCGGTCAACCGATCCATGTGTTTGTCCTGGAACACTTCGCGGACGAGCCCCAACCCCTTCTTGACTTCGAACTTCTTGTCGAACGTGACGAGGCCGGCGGCGTCCTGGCCGCGGTGTTGGATGGCGAGAAGGCCGGTGAGAGCGTCCCGGATGACGCTGGTGCCCTCGGGACCGAAAATCGAGATGAAACCGCACATGGTTCGCGTCTCAGGGTGTCAGGGAGCAGGGAATGCAGAGTTGAGTGGATGAGCCACTTCCAACAGAACCGCGTAGACCGTATCAGTAGGACGTATGACTAACCTCTGCAACGTGAACGGGGAAATCGTTCCTGAAGAAGATGCGAGGATCTCGGTCATGGACCGGGGCTTCCTCTTCGGCGATTCGATCTACGAGGTCACGAGAACCCGGCAAGGAGTGCCGTTTGCGTGGTCAGCTCACCTGGAACGACTGCACCATTCGGCCGTCGGTCTGGAGATGGACCTGGGGTTGAGCGACAGGGAACTGACCCAGCGGATCATGGGGACCATCGAAGCCGCCGGGAACGCGGAGAACTACGTGCGGATGATTCTCACCCGTGGCGTCGGGACCTTCCCGAATATCGATGTTCGCTGCGCCGAAGGTGGGACGACCTGCGTCATCATGATTCGGACGCTCCCGGACGGGTTGGACCGACCCGCGCAAGTAGCCATCGTTCCGCGGCTCCGCACGGATCGCCGTTCGCTGGACCCGGCGATCAAGAGCGGGAACTACTTGAACAACGTGATGGGCCTCAAGGAGGCCCGGAATCGGGGGGCATCGGAGTGCCTGTTCATGAACCAGGACGGGAAGCTGACCGAGGCCTCGACTTCGAACGTGTGGATCATCCAGGGCGACACGGTGGCCACCCCGGCCCTGGGCGCTGGCCTTCTCGCGGGTGTCACTCGTCGACTCCTGCTCGCGACGTGTCAGCAGGAGGGGATCACCTGCGTCGAAAAGGATCTCTACGAGGCGGACGTGCGCTCGGCGGACGGCATGTTCCTCACCTCCACCCTGCGCGAGATCGCCCCGGTGGACGAACTGGACGGCACTCCGATGCCGGCGAGCCCCCTGATCGCCGATCTCAAGGGTCGCTTCTCGGAACATTGCCGCCGCCACTCCGTCGAGATCGACCGGCCCACGATCGACGCCCTGACCCTCTGACCACGGAATCTACTTCTTGAAGTCGATGGACTCGCCGGGGGCGAGGATGAGAGTCCGGAGCGGCTTGAGTTCGTTTTGGTGTTTCAGGGCCTGACGGTACGTCAGGCGTCCGCCGAAGTGCGTGGGGTATTCCTCGGCGATCAGGGCATCGTCGATGAGCGTGGCTTTCGCGCCGAAGACCCGCGCGAGCTTCGCCAACTCCTTGCCATACGCCCCGGAGATGATCAGCACATCGGGCGCGATGCCGAGCTTCTTGATCAGCGCCTGCGTGATCGATTGGCCGGCGTGAACGAGGGTTTGACCATTGTTCCACTCGACGAGGTATCCGACGCTGACCGTGATCTTGCCGTCCTTCGTCATCAGGGCGATCGGCATGATCCGCTTCAGCCCGCCCATCCCGTAGTCCTTGAACGGCTTGACCTTGAACATCGAGCCCGCCTTCGCGCCCGGGAGATGGAACTCCATGTGCGTGAAGAACGGGCGTTTCGGCTTCGACGCCGACATCCGGATGAGCAACGGGTCGTGCCGTCGCGTGATCTCCGTCGGACGCGTCAATAGCACGAAGTCGATGCCACCCATCAGGTACAGCCTCTCGAAGCCGAGCCCGCACGGATCGATGGCGAAGTTGACCGTGTTGGTGCGGACATACCACCCTCCCTGCGGGAGACGGAACACGCGAATCACGTCCTTCCCCGGCGGCGGAACCGCCCGTCGGATCACATCGCGCATCGCGTAGTCCCAGTAGAACGGCAGACCATTCTGCGCGATGCCCGCCGCCTCGCGCGTCATGCGCCGTTGGATCCGATGGTGGTATTCGATGTTGGCGAGCCGCGGGAACGCCCGCAGGTGGCCATCGAGGTCCGACAGGAGCTTGAATCGAGCCTCGCCGCCCGCCATCGCCGGATCCGGTGTGTCCACCGTGCAGAACGTCGGCTTGGTCGCTGTGATCTTCGCGTACGTGTCGACCCAGTACCTCCGACCCGGTCGGTGGTCCTTGGTCATGGGTGGCGGTGGAAACCTCGGCATGGCGCCACCCACTTCGTACTTCTTCAGCAGCATCACCGACCCGAAAAGACCGGGCTTGATCTGCAGTCCCATCCCGAAATTCCAACCCACCCGGGTCTGGGGCAAGTGATCGATGTACGCGTCGTAGTCGTTGAGGATCACCTGCATGTCGAACACGCGACTATCCTTCGCCTTCTGACCGGGCGGAAGGATCTCCCGCCACGGAATGCGCGCCTCGTAGATCGTGACACCTTCCTTCTTGCGCCGGTCGACGACGCTGTTCGCGCCCTTGGCGAGCTCCTTGCCTGCTCCCTTCAACCGATTCCAGACGATCAGCTTGTCGCCAACCTCCTCGAGTTGAGCAAAGTAGAACGTGCGGTCTTCGCGACGCCCCGGGTCGTCGCCGTACCCACGTGTGTCGCGTTTCGGATCGAAAGTGATCATCGCGTTGTCCACCGGCGGAATCTCGTGACGCAGTTTCGCGTTCTTCTTCAACCCGTGATGCCAATCGTCGAGTACCTGGAGAGCGAGGTACAGATACTGCTCGTCCCACAACATGTAGAGTTGGCCGGAGATGTCGCCGAGGCCGTGGTAGGCACCGAGCGCCGTGCCCGAGACCTGGCGCGTGTCGCGAAGAATCAAAGGCATGGTCGGGGGCCACTCGTCGAGGGCGCCGTCGATGCGGATCTTCGTTTCGCCGCGATACTTGACAATCGCCTTCGGGATCGGCATCGGAACGGGACGCCGCTTCTGCGCGACGCTGCCCTTCTTGAGATCTTGTTTCGGCTTCGTGCCCTCGCCCTGGGGAACGAACAGGGACGCAGCCAGCAGAAAGAGGATCGAGTTCATAGGATCACGGAGACGTCGGTGGCATAGGCCGGACCGGGCTAGAGAGACATCCTGCGCAGGGAGATGAAGTTGATCAAGGCGTGCGCCACGGTGACCGAAAGGAGACCAAATCCGAAATGGACCATCACGCTGAAGAGAAGACCGAGAACCGTGGCGACACCGGCCCAGAGCAACAGGCCCGGGCCAGTATGCAAGAGACCAAAAACCAGTGCGCTGAGGTACCAATACCCGCCGAGATGGTCCTGCAGCGCGCCGCGAAAGAGCATTTCCTCACCGATCGCCGATGTCATCGCGATGGCGATGATCTCGGTCTCGTTGAGTTCTCCGATGAACTCCTGGAGACGACCCTCTAGCTTCGAGAACTGCTTCAGGTAACGCACACCGAGCCAGATCACGCCGCTCACGCCCAGCCCGACGGCCGCGCCGAGCAAAAGTGACCACATCGCATCATCCCCCACCGCGATCTCCGAAAGGCGATGTTGCCGCTCGCGGATCCAGAACCACAACACCGCGATGCAGACGAAGATTCCGTACAACACCGACGCCGCCAGCACGAGGGCGTTCCGCGGCATCTGGTCGTCTGGATGTTGTAGGTCGTTCACCGCGCGAAGAAGCGCACCCGGTCAGAGGGAGCGAGAATGACGGCGGGGCGACCCACCAGACGATCGAGAGGCACGCCACCGAGCGTGCCGCGGGAGTCCGAACTGTCGTTGGCGTTGTCGCCGAGCAAGAACATGTGGTTCCTCTCGAGGGCGTAGCTTCCCTGTCCGATGCCATGGCTGCCACCGACACTCGTGACGGCGATGTCGTGAAAGACCGTCACGCGACGGATGGTGACGGCGCCTCCCGCACAACCGAAGTGCAGCCCGTTCGGTCGACCCGGACGGTAGTCCTCGTTCGAGTCGAGGGGCAGTGGTTCGTGGAACAGCTTCTGGTCACCCCGGACCAGGAACAAGTGGCCGTCGAGGTAACCGAAGGCGACCGACCCGGATCGCGCTGGCGACGGGGCGTCTGCGGTCCGGATGACGCGGCCGCCGACGATCAACCGCACCTTCCCGTGCCCATCCCAGAGCAGCGCATAGTCCCGCTGGTGGTACTCCAATACGAAGAGAACGCTCGTATCCTGCCCGGAGATGGCGAGATCCAGCTCGATGCCGATGTCCGGATAGAAGTTGAGCCCCTGCCACTGGCGGCGGCCCGCAGGGGTCAGGTAGGACGAGTCGACGGACTTGTTCGTGGTCAAGAAGCCGGGGATGCGCGGAGCGGTCTCGCCCTTGTTCGGCCGGCGCACTTCCGGTTCCAACAGGGCGACGAGCTCGTCGGCGTTCTTGACGCCGGGCAAGGGAATGGAGCCGTCCGCTGCCACGCGGACCTGTGGCGGCAGGTAGAGGAATTCTTCGAGCGTCTGCTCACAGGGACCGTTCGGGTGACGGAAGATCGGCACGCGCATGTCGGCGTGGGAGATCGGGTCCTTGACGATCGGCAGCGAACCGAACATCCCGTCGGCGCCCTGCTTGTAGATGTCGCCACCCGAGATTCGCAGTTCGGCAGGACCGATCGCGAGGCAGCGCTTGACCATGAAGTTGGCGTTCTCGTCCGCGGCGCGGACGACGACGATGTCGTAGATGTCCGGTCGGACGCCCCACCAGTACGCCGTCTTGTCGACGAGCACGAGGTCGCCGTGGTCGCGGTCACCGTGGATCGTGGGCTCCATGCTCCCGCTCGGAACCGGGTAGCAGTCGGCGACATGCGACGTGAGAAGGTGGAAGACAACGACCCCAACAGCCACCACCGGGGCGGTGTCCAGCAGGAGGAAGCTGACCCACGACGAGGGCTTGGAATCGGTCATCGGAGCGCCTTCTCGAAGAAGATATTCGGGAAATTCTCCTCGCTTCTGATCATGCGTTGGAGCGGATTTAAGGCCCGCGTCGTTGCCTTGAAAGGGGTTCTGGACTCGACCCCCCGGCCTGCCGTCGGGACCTTGATCGGAGGCGTATTGCGCCCCCGGGGAGCGGTGGATAATAGACTCTCCGCTCCAGTCGTTTCACCCAGTAGTTTCGACTTTACAAGCACTTATGAAAAGTTCTCCCGAGCTGCGCAAGCTCCTCGACACCTGTGAAGCGCTACAACAGATCCGCACCAAGATGACGGATCCCGATGTCTCCAAAGACACGCGCACGCGACTGCGACAACAGTCGAAGAGGAAGACCGAACAACTCACACGCGATCTCAAGAGTTATCACTTCAGTGGCCCACTCGCCGAGGTCATGGAGTCGTATCCGCTCGCCCCGGATCACTTCCTGATTCTATCCGTGATGTTGCAGCGGCAAATGCGCTGTGAAAATCCGGCGCTTGAAGGACGGCTGATTCTCGCCTCGATCTTCGAGAGCGCCTACGACGTTCTGGCGAAGGTCGACCTCCTGCATCCGGAGAGTCCACTACGCGCGTCGGGGCTGGTGGTGCTCGAGAACGACGAGGAACAGCCCGAGGATCTGCTCGAGGCGCGGTTTGTGTTGTCGGAAGAAGGACTGGAGGGATTCCGCTACGAGATCGTCGGCGCGATACGCGTGCCGAACGCTCAGCGCCCCCCCCGACGAGAGGACGCCTACTCGGGCAACCGGGAACTGCTGGTCGACCTCCGGATCATCCACAACCTCTACCAGTTGCGCAGCGAGCGGATCTTCAACGAAGACCGGTGGAACAGGCTTCACAATTCCAACTACGAACCGGGTCGGACGGTCGACGGTCGCATCCGCGCGTGCTGGGAGCGCCTGCGCAATCGACTCGACAAGACGCCGAAGGCAGGGATGTTCCCGGCGGTGCGGATGATGCGGGAGTATTCGCTCGGCGAGGAGGAGATGGTGATGACCGTGCATCTCCTGTTCAAG
>CAYYAQ010000123.1:0-15558 GCA_964469555.1 uncultured candidatus Brocadiaceae bacterium
GATCTTGAGGAGGTCGACGATGCGGCGGCAGCGTACCGAGAGGTCGAGCTCGGTGATCGGTCGCTTGGCTGGATCGGGACTGTTGGGATCCGGGACATCTTCGGTCGAGATGGGAGCCTCCGCGGTCTGGCCGAGGTCCTTGCTCATCAACTCGTCTTGGCCCATACCCAACCGCAAGCCCTTATTGTTCAGGATCTCCTTGATCTCCATCAAGGAGGTTTCGCCGAAGTTCTTGAACGACAGGAGTTCCGCCTCGCTCTTGTTAACGAGGTCGCCAAGTGTGCGGACGCCCATGTTGGTGAGGCAGTTTCGGCTGCGGACAGAGAGTTCGAAGTCGTTGATCGGGGTACGCAGGATCTTGTTCCGCTTGTCCTCGCGGCGTTCCTGCTCCTCGTCGTAGTACATGTTGAGCGCGGCGGCGGCGTCGCGGCGATACAGACGCGCGCGCTTGTTCCCCGGGTTGGCCTGCAGCGCAAGGTCGAAGCACTGCATCGCGCGGCGGTAGTTGCCCATGTCCTCGTAGATGATGCCCAGGTTGATCACGCACGCCTCGTTCACCGGGGGGATCATCAGGGCGCGCTCGTAGAGCTCGCGTGCTTCCTCGTCTTCGCCGCGTAGGTCGACGTTGACGGCGAGACGGAACAACGCTTCCGGGTGGTTCTCCATGAGGGCGAGCGCCTCGTCGTAGCACGCGATCGCGCCTTCGGCGTCGAATTGGAGTTCCTTGACCCGACCCTCGAAGTAGCGGACATCCGCCGCGCTGAGGATGCCGCGGACGTTGTCGAGAGCCGTTTGAAGCGTCTCGGCGTTCCCACGTCGCGCGGCGATGTTGAGGTAGGTCGATGCCTGTTCCGGATCGGAGAGGCGATCCGTGATGACTGCTTCCGCGTCGTCGTACCGCCCGAGCTCGAGCAGACTCCGCGCCATGCAGTTCGCGATCGCCGGGTTTTCTCTCTGCTCCTCGAGGATCGGCAGAGCCTCGGTGTGCTTGCCGAGTGCCCACAGGGCGAGGCCGCGCTTGATGCCGCTGGCCATCGGGCTCGTCAACCAATCGCGGGCGCGTTCGAGTTCGCGCACCGTGCTGAAGAGTCGATGACGAAACTGCCGCACCGTGTTCGTGTCGACCGGTCCATCGAGAAGGCTGACCGCCGGCTGGGCGTTCACGTTCTCAGGGGATTCCGTTGTGTAGCTGACGGGAGAGGTGTCGAATTCCTCGTTCATGAAACCTTGTCTTGCCCCGATTGGGGCGTCGGATGTGGGGCGAAGTGACTGGGAGGAGGGACAGACGGACACCTCGGCGGAGGTAGAGGCCATCCCTGGAGGCGGCGCGACGTCGCCCGCGCGCGCAAGTGGACCTTCAAGAAGGGCGAGGAATCTAGGTCCCAGCGCGTCTCGGGTCAAGCTTTGCGGCGCCCCGGTAGTGCGTGCAGAGTTCCGCGGCCATCTCAGCGAAGCCCCGGGTGCGGCGCCGGGCGGCGGCGCCCATGGTCCTCACGAGCCCCCGATCCGCGGCCAACCGCGTCAATCGATCCGCCAGCTCCGAGACGTCCCCCGGCGTGACGACGAACCCCTCGACCCCGTCCTCGACGGCATCTTGTAGCCCGCCGATGCGGCTCACGACCACCGGACGCCCCGCCGCCTGAGCCTCGCGGACGGTCAGCCCGAAGGCCTCGTGCCAGAGGGCGGGGGCGCAAAGGACGTCGATGTCGGCCAACAGGCCGGGCAGGTCCGCTGTCGTGTACTCGCCGTGGTAATGGACCGGCGCGCCCGCGGGGACCTGTCCGAAGGCGCGGTCCTGAAAGCCATCGTCGCCGTGGTAGGGGGCGAAATTGCCGTGTACGGCCAGGGTCGCCGCCCTGCTGGGGTGGCCCTCCGTCGCCGGGAAGGCGCGGAGGAACGCGGCGATCAGGACGTCCAGACCCTTGCTCGGGATCAGCGTGCCGAGGTATCCGATCCGGAGCGGTCCCGCGATGGGCGGCGGGGCCACGGCCTCCAAGGCGATGGTGTCGACACCGTTCTCGACAACGCCGATATCCGCCGCCGGTATGCCCAAACGTTCGAAGAAGGGAATCGTCCGGGCGGAGGGGGTGAGCAGGCGCTCGACCCCGCGGAGCGTGGCCCGGGCGAGGTCGTGGACTCCGGTGACGATCTCGACCGCTCGATCGGGTGGTAGCCAGTGGCCCAGGGCGGGCGTGAGGCAGGCCGCACACTGGGCGGGTTCCACCGAGTGGCAGGGGTGCTCTTCCCGGTGCCACATCTGACCTCGCGGGCACATCAACCAGTAGTCGTGGAGCGTCAGCACGATGCGGATACCGCGCTCCTGGAGGATATCGACGAAGCCGGTCGACAAACCGGTCAGGTGATGGATGTGCGCGACGTCGAACGCGTGCCCCGCGACACGGCGCTTGTCGAGGAAGCGACAGAGCGCGGCGTCCATCACTTCGCTGCGGTACATGTCGACCATCGCGTGCAGGCTCTCCCACCGGTACGGCGAACGCGTCACGCGACAACCGTGCCACCCTTCCTCGATGAGAGAACCCTCCGGACCTCCGCGAGAGGACCTCGCGAAGATCTCGACGTCGTGCCCGGCAGCGCGCAACGCGTCGGCGAGACCCGTCACGTGTTGCTCGACACCTCCGACGCTCTCGGGGGGCAGGCCGTGGGTGATCAGAAGGATGTGCAGGGTGTCCATCGTGTTCAGTCTGGCGACGAACGATAGCTTTGCTTGCTTGTGGAAAGAGATCTAAAACCTGCTACCGTCACCCTGTCGCGAGTTCTGGGCTCTGCTGGTCAGCAGATTCGGCGCACGTGGCTGTCACACGACTCTGGGAGGGGTAGTGGATCGGATTCGCATCAAGGGCGGTCATGAGCTTTGCGGCTCAGTTAGTATCTCGGGCAGCAAGAACGCCGTGCTGCCAATCTTGGCTTCTACCATCCTCATCGATGGCCCGGTGTTGCTGCGCAACGTTCCGCGGCTGAAGGATGTGGATTGCATGTGTCGGATTCTCAATCTGATCGGCATCCGCACGAATCGACGACCGAACGGCGACCTCGAAGTCGAGGCCTTCGACAACACGGGCTACAAAGCGCCGTACGATCTGGTGCGGACCATGCGCGCGTCTTTCGTGATGCTCGGGCCCCTGTGGTCGCGTCGCGGACTCGGTGAGGTCAGCTATCCGGGTGGGTGCGTGTTCGGCCACCGTCCGGTCGATCTTCACCTCAAGGGCCTTCAAGCGATCGGTGCGCGGATCGACCGCCAAGACGGGTGCGTCACGTTGTCCGGCCCGGTGACGGGCGGCACCGTGTTCCTCGGTGGTCCGTTCGGTTCGACGGTGCTCGGCACGGCCAACGTCCTGATGGCGGCGACGCTCGGCAAGGGCGTGACCTACATCGAGGCCGCGGCGCAGGAACCGGAGATCGCTGACCTGTGCAAGTTCCTCACCGCATGCGGCGCGAAGATCACTGGCATCGGCAGCCACATGTTGGTCATCGAGGGCGTCGAATCGCTGCACGGCTGCGAGTGGGAGGTGATTCCCGATCGAATCGAAGCCGCGACGTTTCTCACGGGGGCCGTGATGACGAACTCCGACGTGACGATCACCGATGTCGAGCCGCACCATTTGCTGGCGGTCATCGATCGGCTGCGCGCGGCCGGCGCGACCCTGGAGATGGGGGACGATTCTGTTCGCAACGTCCCGACGAGCACGGGGCACATCACCGCGGTGGACGTGACGACGTTGCCGTATCCGGGTTTCCCCACGGACATCCAGGCGCAGTTCATGGCGTTGATGGCGATGGCGCGTGGCGTATCGATCATCACCGAGAAGGTGTACCCCGAGAGGTTCATGCACGCCGCCGAGCTCATGCGCCTCGGCGCGCACATCCGTCGCGAGGGGCCGAGCGCGATCGTCGAGGGAACCGAGCAACTCGCCGGCGCCCCGGTGATGGCGTCTGATCTCCGCGCGTCCGCGAGCCTGGTCCTGATGGGTCTCGTCGCGGACGGGCACACCGACGTGGGCCGCGTCTACCACATCGACCGCGGGTACGAGCTCATCGAGAAGAAGTTTCGCGGCATCGGGGCCGACATCGAGCGCATCAGGGAAGGCTGATCCACCCGATGCCGCGCGCTGACCTGGCGTCAGCGATGCGTGGTCGACATGGATGAAGACAGCGGTTCCCGAACCGTTCCGCCGGGGCAACTCGGCGCTGATCCCGAGTCGAGGGTTGGTGATCGCCGCGGTGACGAAGGACCCGAAGACCAACCTTCAGACGATCGGTACGTGAGGGCCTTCACCGGATACCAACTCGGGCGCGTGCTCCCCGAACGCGGCCTCGCCCTGCGCTCGCTCAGCACGTTCCTGTCCGAGTTTCTCGAGGCACCCGAGCGTCTTCGTTCCAGCGCCGCACAGGTGAAGGCCGAGCTTGAGCGCCGCGAGGGCGTGTTGCGCGACCTCTCGGACGCGATGGGAGGCGTCCGTCGCGACATCCGTCGCACGAAGACCGGCGAGAAGATCCAGAGGAGACAGCGCGAAGTCATCGAACGGCTACAGGAACTGATCGACCTGTGGGAGAAGCAGGAGAGCCAGGGTGGCGCCGCGCCCGGAGGTTCCGGCAACTTGCGCCCAGCGACGGAGAGTGGGCTCCCCGGCGGTGATGCAGGACTCGCTCCCCGTGGTCCTCAGCGGCGGACGGTCGGCCAAAAGTGGGGCGCGATCCGACCCGAGGAGCGCGCGGCGATCGAAACAGAGTTGCGAACCAGGCTGTCCGTGCGCTACCGCCAGATGCTGAAGAGCTACTACGGCAAGTTGGCGCGATTGGGCCGCTAGTCGGCCACCGGGTTGGCACAGGGATCGGAGGAATCTCGCCCTTGACCGGGGTGCGCCCCCGTCCCATCCTCGTCCCGGCATGTTCGACTCACTCACCGGCGCGCTCAGCAAGGCTTACTCCGCCCTCGCAGGCAAGAAGACTCTCTCCGAGGATAACATCGACGAGGGGATCCGGGCCGTTCGCCAGGCGCTGCTCGAGGCCGACGTCAACTTCAAGGTCGCCAAGGATTTCATCAAGGACGTCAAGGCGCGGGCGGTCGGACAGGACCTCATCAAGTCCGTCAACCCGGGCGACCAGTTCGTCAAGCTCTTCCACGACGCGCTGACCGACCTGCTCGGAGGCGATACCACGCCGCTGCCGAGCACGGACAAGGGCCCTCTCATCCTGATGATGGCGGGCCTGCAGGGCGCCGGCAAGACGACGACATGCGCGAAGCTCGCGCTGTGGCTGCGTCGGAAGAAGAAGAAGAAAGTCATGCTGGTGGCCGCTGACCTGCAGCGTCCGGCCGCTGTCGACCAGCTCGTGACGCTGGGCAAGCAACTCGACATTCTCGTCCACGCGGAGGGCACGGACGGTCGACCGCCGGACGTCTGTCTCCGCGGCATCGAAGAGGCGAAGCGTCTCTTCTGCGACGTGGTCATCCTCGATACCGCGGGTCGGTTGCACATCGACGACGCGTTGATGCGCGAGCTCGAGGAGATCCAGAAGAAGTGTTCGCCGCACGGCATCTTGCTGGTCTGCGACGCGATGCTCGGCCAGGACGCGGTCAACTCCGCGAAGGAGTTCCACGATCGGCTGCCGCTCTACGGCGTGGTTCTGTCGAAGGCCGACGGCGATGCCCGCGGCGGCGCGGCGCTGAGCGTCAAGGCCGTGACCGGTCGACCGATCCTCTTCGCGGGCGTAGGGGAGAAGGTCGACGACCTCGAAGAGTTCGATCCGGCGCGCATGGCCGGCCGCATCCTCGGCATGGGTGACGTCGTCGGGCTCGTCGAAGCCGCCGAGTCGGTCATCGACGAGAAGGAGGCCATGAAGGCCGCCAAGAAGTTGCAGAAGGGTCGGTTCACCTTCGACGACTTCCTGAAGCAGATGAACATGATCCGCAAGATGGGCCCCTTGAAGAAGGTGCTCGGCATGCTCCCCGGAGTGGGCGCGGCGCTGAAGGACATCGACCTCGACAACAAGGACTTCGCCCGCATGGAAGCGATCATGCTGTCGATGACCCCGCTCGAGCGGCGCAACCCGGACTCGATCGATATCGAGCGTCGGCGACGCCTCGCCCGCGGCAGCGGCAACGGGATCGAGCAGGTCCATGCCCTGATGAAGCAGTTCAAGATGATGCAGAAGATGATGAAGAGCATGGGCAAGGGCGGCTTCCCGGGCATGGGGGGCATGGGCGACATGGACCTCTCCGGCGGCCCCGGCGGGGGGCCCGGTGGCCTGCCAGGAATGCCAGGCCCCGGTGGCCTGCCAGGAATGCCAGGCCCCGGTGGCGGCAAACCCATGAAACGCGGCAAGAAGGGTGGACTCGGGGGCCTGCAGGGGTTCCTCGGCGGCGGCAGGAAACGCTAGACCGCACCGCTACATGGCAGCGCGAGGGAGGGCCTTCTTCAGTTCGGCGCGGAGGTTTGGGTGCACGTCGAGGCGACCGGTGGTCAATCCGTAGCCACCCTCGACCATGACGAACTTCTTCCCGTCCGCGGTCACGTCGTAGTTGGGCACGTAGTCGAAGCCGGGCACGTAGTCGCCCTCGAACATCATTTGCTCGGCACCCAGTTGGCGGGCTTGAGCTCCCGGGCCGAATTTTCCCAGATCCAGGTTCCCAGGAGCCTGCCGATGTGATTCCATCTCCCGCCCCTTCGGGACACCCCTTCCGGGTTCCCGCCCACCCCGATTTGGCCACGAGCAGGGTCGCAACCCCTGCGCCCCAGGAGATCTCCTTGGTTGTCAAGCTCCGTCTGAAGCGCTTCGGGCGCCTGAATCACCCGACCTACCGCGTAAGCGTCATCGACGCGCACAAGCGCAGGGACGGCCGCGTCATCGAGACCCTCGGCTACTACCTGCCCAAGGCGAAGAAGCCTGACGAGCAGGTGAAGCTCAACACCGAGCGCGCGGAGTACTGGTTGTCCGTCGGGGCCCAGGCTTCGGAGACGGTCGCCAGCCTGATCGTGAAGTGCGGCGGCACGCTGCCGAGCAAGAAGAAGCGCGTCCGCAAGAAGGGCAAGCCGAAGAACAAGCCGTTCGTCCCGCCGCGTCGCAAGGCCAAGAAGAAGGCTGCTGCGGCACCCGCGGCCGAGTAGCCCTCCGATATTTCCCCCCCCATCCGAGGAACGGGCTGCCTCGAATGAAGGGCGTCCGACGGTCCGACTCAGCTGAGCATCGTGGCAGTCAAGAAGTCGACAAAGAAGAAGAAGGCGCGGACAAAGAAAGCGAAGGCACCGCCGGATATTCGCGCCCACCTCGCGCCGACGCCGGCGAACCTCGAAGCCACGATCGAAGCGATCAAGGCGTCGCTCGTCGCGCTGACCGTTCCCCCCGAGCCGACGCCCGGGGACCTCGTCGAAGCGATGCTCCACATCACGTTCGGTGAAGGCATCGCCTGTGGCATCGGGCAGGAGTGCGTGCGTCGGATCGAGCAGGAGTTCGTCGATCTCAACGAGTTCAGACTGACCGAGGGTTTCGAGATCGAACGATTGCTCCGGGACCTCGAGATCCCGCGGCTGTTCGAGCGCTCGGTTCGCGCGCGTGAGTCGATCGCGGAGGTCTACAACGATCAGAACGCCGTCACGCTCGAGTTCCTGCGCGAGGCTTCGGTCACCGACCGCAACATGTTCTTCCAGCGGATGCCGGTCCTGAAGACGCCGGCAACCCACTTCATCGTCTCGATCATGACGTTCGAGGAGATCCTCTTCTCCGACCGCTCCACGCTCCGATTGCAGCAACGCCTGGGCCTCGACCCGAAGGACAAGGGCGTGAACGAGTTCTTTGGCGAGCTCAAGCAGCTGATCGCACCCTACGGACACCTCCCGCTGGCCGTCGGTCCCGCGTCCACCGACGGCAACCCCCTGATCGATCCCCCGCTCTCCGCCGCCAGCCTCACCATGCGCTTGGCTCCGGCACCCAAGGGCAAGTAACCTCCCGCGCATGCGCGGAGTGCTGTACCTGGCATCCACCTCGCCGCGGCGATGGGAACTCCTCGACCGGGCGGGGATCGAGTTTCGGCTCCACCCCCCGGGGCCGGAGTGCGAGGGCTCGGGCGAGCCGCGAGAGCGGGCACAGATGCGCGCGCGATCGAAGGCGAGGGAGGCCGAGCGACCACCCGCGCCCGGTCGCGTTCTCGGCGTCGACACGGTGGTCGTCGTGGCGGAGGAGTCAGGGCTGACGGAACTCGGCAAACCCGCCGACCGTCAATCTGCGACCGCGATGCTGCGCCGGTTGTCCGGTCGCGACCACGACGTCGTGACCGCGCACTGTCTGTTCGATCCGGACACTGGGACCCACGTGGAGGAATGCGTGTCCTCGCGGGTGCGGTGCGCGGACTTGACCCAAGAGCAGATCGAGCTCTATCTCGACTCCGATGACTGGACCGACAAAGCGGGGGGCTACGGCATCCAGTCGGAGGCCTCTCGATTCATGGAGTTGATCGAAGGTGATCTCGACACGGTGATCGGCTTGAACATCGCCACGGTCTTGCGCCTCCTCGCGAGGGATTCGTGAAGGTCAGCACCCAGATCGGGGTCGGTCTGCTGGTCGCCGGGATCCTGGTCGCGGTGCTCCAGTGGTATGTCGCGGTCGTTGCGGAGGAGGATGAGGCCACGGTCCTCCCGGCGTCAAATGTCGATCGCGTGCAGCCTGCGGACCACGGCGCGGAGGGTCGCGACCTGCTGGAGGATCTCCGCGGCGAGGCTCGCGGCTTTCACCTGGCCACGAATCGGGAGGCCCTGCCGGCGGGGTGCGCCCCAGTCGTCTCGGTGCTCGTCGGGGGGACGATCGTCGTCTCGGTCGCCCCTCCCTTGGTCATGCGACCGGGTCCGTTGGTCTGGGACCGGGTCGGCATTCTCCTGCCCCAGGCGCGGATCTCGGATCTGTCCGCCTCCGAGCGATCGAGCCTGATCGCGATCTGGTCGAGGCTTCGGGGTGGTGGAGTCCTCGCCGCGGACCGGATCCACGTGCACGGCTGCCACTTCCAGCCGGGCGAACTCGAGGTTCTCCTGCGGTGGCTGCGGTAGCTCTGACGACGACACCCTTGACCTGCGGGCCGAGATCTCTACATTTCCCGCCCCTCACGGGTCCCTCGAACCGGGGGGCTGAGACCCATGAAAGCCGGAATCCACCCGAACTATCAAAACTGCCGCGTGCACTGCGCGTGTGGCAACGACTTCCTGACGATGGCGACCAAGCCCGAGATCAAGGTCGAAATCTGTAGTGAGTGCCACCCGTTCTTCACGGGCGAGCAGCGCTACGTCGACACCGCCGGTCGCGTGGACAAGTTCCGCCGCCGGGTCGCGCTGCAGGCCGAAAAGGCCGCCGCTGCGGCGAAGAAGGAAGGTTAGCTACCAGCCGTTCTGGCCGACCGATTGGTCGGATGGCCGGTCGAGAGGCCGGGCGATTTCCGTTCGCGGAGTCAACCTCAGGGCGCGGCACACGTTGGGCCCGATCGTCCCATGACCGAGTACCTGCGCCCGCGCATCGCTGCCAAGCTCGACGGCATGTCCGCTCGCCTCGCCGAGTTGATCGCCAAGGCGAGCAATCCGGAGATGCTCCGGGGTGATGAGACGTTCGCGTCCATCCAGAAAGAGATGGGCCTGTTGCAACTTACGGTCGATCGGTACGAAGAGTTCCGACGCATCGTCCAGCAGATCAACGACACCCGGGATCTGCTCGATGACCCGGAACTCGGCGAGATGGCGCGCGAGGAGATTCCCGAACTCGAAACCAACGCGAGGTCGTTGGTGTCGCAGATCATCGACGGACTCCTCTCGAAGGCGAGCCAGGGTGACCGGAACGCGATCGTCGAGATCCGCGCGGGGACCGGCGGTGACGAGGCGGCGCTGTTCGCCGGGGACCTGATGCAGATGTACGTACACTTCGCCGAGAAGCGTGGCTGGAAGGTCGAACTCCTCGACGAGTCGCCGTCCGAGAAGGGCGGGTTCAAGGAAGTGGTCTTCGTCTTGAGCGGCCTCGACGTGTTCAAGTTCATGCGCTTCGAGAGCGGCGGGCATCGCGTGCAGCGCGTGCCGGCGACCGAGTCCCAGGGACGCGTCCACACGTCGGCGGCGACGGTCGCGGTTCTCGCTGAAGCCGAGGACGTGGACATCCAGATCCAGGAGAGCGACCTTCGCATCGACACGTATCGTGCGAGTGGGGCTGGTGGTCAGCACGTCAACAAGACCGACTCCGCGGTGCGGATCACGCATGAGCCGACCGGCACCGTGGTGCAATGCCAGAGCGAACGGAGCCAGCACAAGAACAAGTCGAGGGCGATGAAGGCCCTGAAGGCCAAGCTCTACGACTTCGAACGTGAGAAGGTCGAGGGTGACCGCTCCCAGCTGCGCAAGGACATGGTCGGCAGCGGGGATCGGAGCGCCCGCATCCGCACGTACAACTTTCCACAGAACCGCCTTACCGATCATCGCATCGGACAGAACTTCTCTCTGGAACAGGTGGTCGAGGGTAAGCTCGGCCCGGTCTTCGAGGCCCTGCTCACCGCCGACCGAGAGCAACGAATCGAAGAGCTCTGATGCTGCCCTCCCCCGCCTCCTCGCACGAACATTCCCCCCCTGAAATCCCCTCAAGACCCTTAGGAGAACACATGAGCAACACCGGTGACGTCCCGGAACTGGAACCCCTCGAAGAAGTCGCCGCACCGGTAGCCGCCGCGCCTGCGGGCGTGGTGGCCGAGACACCCGTCACGATGGGTGGGCTCCCTGCACCGTTCTTCGGGAAGCGTGCCCAGAAGGAGTACTATCGATTCTTCTTCGCCGGGTTCGTGCTGTTCATGGGTTGCCTCATGCCGTGGGGACCCGAGTGGGAGATGGCGGGCTGGCAGACGTTGAAGGGGGGGTGCTTCACGATCATCGCGCTCGGCATCATGTGGAGCTCGTGGGTCGCGATCGCCCACGGCAAGTTCGACCTCGGCACGATGCGTTGGCTCGTGCTCGCGACGATACCGCTGGTCTCGTCGGTGTTCTTCGTGCTCGGCGTGTTCGAATCGTCTGCGGTGCTGGCCTACATCCAGGCGCAGAAAGCGATCCAGGCGTCGGCGGGTTTCATCGATCCGATCCACATCGAGAGCTGGGGCGACTTCTTCCGCAACCTGAAAGGCGTGCGCACGCCGGCGTACGCGGACTCCCTCGGTGAGTTCTTGCGCTATTCGGGCCCCGGCCAGTACTTCGTCTTGTTCGGTTCGCTCATGGCGGAGTTGTTCCTGATCAGGGGCGTGTTCTCCGGCATCAAGACCGGCTCCGCGCAGAAGAAGGAGCAAGCTGCTGCCCGCGACGCCGCGAAGAAGAGCAAGCGCCGCTGAGTGATCCGTCCACAAACACGGTCGTCGGCGTCCTCAAGGCTGCGACGACCTACCTGGAAGAGCGGGGCGTGGAAGCGCCCCGCCTTTCGATGGAGTGGATGTTGGCGTGTGTCCTCGGGCTCAGTCGGCTCGAGGTCTACCTCGCCCACGACCGACCGGTCTCCGAGAGCGAGAAGGAAGACCTGCGGGCGATGGTCGCGCGTCGCGGCAAGGGGGAGCCCCTCGCGTACATCCTCGGCGATCAGGAGTTCTGCGGTCTCGAGTTCAAGGTGACCAGGGATGTGCTCATCCCGCGACCCGAGACCGAGCACCTCGTCTCGTGCCTTCGCGAGCAGGCGCCGCAGTCGTCCCGGGGCGTCGATCTCGGCACCGGAAGTGGGGCGATCGCGGTCGCCCTCTGCCACGCTCGCCCAGACCTGACGATGATCGCGACGGACGCGAGTGGTGCGGCCCTCGAAGTCGCCCGGGACAACGCCGAGCGGCTAGGCGTGGCGGATCGCGTTGAGTTTCGCGAGGGTAGTTGGTGGGCGCCGCTCGCGGACGAGCCGCTCTTGGACTTTGCCGTCAGCAATCCACCCTATGTCGATCCTGAACGAAGCGAGCTCCTGGCCGACGACGTGCGGGAATTCGAGCCCGAATCCGCGCTCATGACACCAGCCGGAGACCC
The DNA here is from genome assembly GCA_964469555.1 of uncultured candidatus Brocadiaceae bacterium. Lineage (GTDB taxonomy): Bacteria > Planctomycetota > UBA1135 > UBA1135 > UBA2386 > CAYYAQ01. The sequence goes on from CAYYAQ010000123.1 coordinate 12,018, forward strand.
CGCCGCCGCCTACGCGGCGATCGTCGCGGGGATCGAGGGGCGGTTGAAGCCCGGCGCGCTCCTGTTCTTCGAGACTGGCGTCGGTGCAGACGACGCAGCGCTCGCCGTGCTCGAGCGGTCGGATCTCCTCACGGACGTCGCTCTGTCCGACGACGAAGCCGGCCTCCCGAGGTACTTGTTCGCTCGGGTTCGCAGCTAGCTACGTCGCCTCGGACAACTGCTGTTCGACGAATCCCATCACCACCGCGCGCGTCTCGTTGGACATCTCGGTGAAGAAGACGCCGATTTCGTACGTGGGCGGATTGATGTCGCGGATCTTGTCGCAACGTACCACGACTCCCTGGACCCGAGCTGGCTCGGGCGCGCCGGGAAGATCCAGGTCGATTCCTACGAGGGTCATCTCGGTGATCGCCTCACCGAACTGGCATCCCAGTCCGGATGTGGACAAATTGGTGAGTGTCGCGGGTTGGGCTTCACCCCGGGGTGACAACTGAATCGGAATGTTGACCGCGGCGCGTGGTGCGCGTCGTCTTTCCAAGTCCACCTTTGGCATACTTTGCTCCCTGTCGCATGGGCGAGTGGTGTTCTCTGCAGCAAGCTGAATGGAACACCTTGGATTTTGGCCGTCGAGATCGTGATCTCAGATACTCAAGTGTGATGATACAACGGTGGGGAGTCGTTGGCTACGATCTCCTGCTTCGAACGAGCCTCGGATAGGGACACAGACACCAATGGCAAACTTCAACAAGGTCATTCTTCTCGGCAACCTTACCAGGGATGTCGAAGTTCGGTACACCCAGGGGGGGTTGGCCATCGCCAAGTTCGGCATGGCAATCAACCGCAAGGCCACTTCCAAGGATGGGGAGACCCGTGAGTCGACGTGCTTCGTCGATATGACGGCATTCGGCAAGCAGGCCGAAATCCTAGAGCAGTACGTGAGCAAGGGCAGCCCGCTGTTCATCGACGGTCGCCTCGAGTTCTCGACCTGGGAAGCCAAGGACGGTGGCGGCAAACGCAGCAAGCTGGAAGTGATCATCGAGAACTTCCAGTTCCTCGGTGGTGGCCAGCAGAGCGGTGGTGGCGGAGGGCGCGCGAAGGGAGCTTCTTCCCGTGCGGACGCACCTTCGGAGAATGTCGATTACGACGACATTCCCTTCTGATAGCTAGGGCTCCGTTCGCCGTACGGGTCGCCTCAAGTTGGGCTACAGCAGGGCCGAAAGGACTGCAGAGCGGCTTGGCTTGGCCAAGCCGTGAGCGGTTCCCATGGAAATCACCAAGCCTGACGTCGTCAACGAAGAGCTCCTCGCCAAGTCGCAGACACTCTCTCTCGACGAGCTCCGTCGCAAGGGGAAAGACAAGGTCAAAGTCATCCGCGCGTCGGACGTGACCGCGATGATCAGCGAGACGGTGGATCGCGTGCTGCGCGAGAGCAGCGCCCTTTCGGACGAGGACGTCGAGACCCTGGTCCAGAAGGGCACGAAGGAATTCAAGCGCGTGTTTCGCGAACGCCAGCTGGAGCGTCAACGCGCCGCGCAGGAACTGCAAGACTCGCAGGCCGAGTTGCAGGCCGCGAACACGCGGATCAAGGAGCTCGAGGGAGTGATCGAGACTTCGGTGGATCGGTGTGCCCCACAAGAAGGACAGAACCCCGAGCTGATGATGCGCATGGTGACGGAGATGGCCGAAATAAAGGCCGAGCTCGCGAAGGCACAGGAAGCTGCCCAGGGTTCACAGCCCTCCGCCGCCGCGGCCCCCGAAACGGACGGCGTGTCCAAGGCGTTGGATCAAATCTCCGCGAGCCTGAACAGCCGGCTCGAACAGTTCGGCAAGAAGATGGGCATCAGCAGTGCCGTCGAGGCGAGGGACGTCAAATACGAGTCCCTCTTCAACAGCGATGGCGATGCGAACATGGAGTCCAACATGGGCGACGTGGAACTCAAACAGAATACGGGCGGCGGGATCGCTGGGAACCTGGCGAGACTCAAGAAACTGAAGGGTGACGGTTAGGTCGAGGGACCAGCCGCGGGCGAGAGACAACTAGGAAGAACTTGGAGCTGAAATGCACACCGACGACGACAACACGATGAACCACGACGAAGTCGCGACCGCGACGTCAGACACCACCGAGATCGCGCTCGGCAAGGGTCTCGATATCGGTACTGCGAACCTTGCAGCGGCGGTTCAGGACTCCGAAGACGGAATAACGGTCACAGTTGAGCGCAACGCGTTCCTCGATATCGGCAGCGATGTCTATTCGAAGAACATGCTGACGAAGCTGAAGGTTCCCTACGTCGTGCACAATAACAACATCGTGGTGCTCGGAGAGTCCGCGTTCGAGTTGGCCAACGTGTTCGGGAAGGAAACCCGTCGCCCGATGAGCGATGGGATGATCAGCCCGTGCGAGGTCGACGCGATGCCGATGATCAAGTTGATCATCAACAAGGTGCTCGGCGAGCCACGCGAACAGGGCGAGAACTGCTACTTCAGTGTTCCCGCCGAGTCCCTCGACGTAGACAACAACATCGTCTACCACCAGGGTCTGTTCGAGGGCGTGCTCAACAAGCTCGGCTACACCGGCAAGGCGATCAACGAAGCCCACGCCGTCGTGTTCTCGGAGCTGGCTGAACAGGACTTCACGGGTATCGGGATTTCCTTCGGTGGCGGCATGGCGAACGCCTGCGTCGCCTACAAGACCATCCCGTGTCTGCAGTTCTCCGTCGCTCGCGGCGGTGACTGGATCGACTCGAATGTCGCGAACGTCTTGGGCATCAAGAAGAGCCGCGCGACGCACCTGAAGGAGCGGGGCGTCGACATCCGCGATCCGAAGAACCGAGAGGAAGAGGCGATCTCGATCTACTACCGGAACCTGATCAGCTACACGCTGGAGAACATCAAGAGCCGCTTCGAGATCGGCGAGAACATGCCGATGTTCAACGAGCCGATCGACATCGCTTGCGCCGGCGGCACGGCCCTGGTGGGTGGTTTCATCGAGGTATTCCGCGACGAGTTCGCCAAGATCGACTTCCCGATCCCGATCGGTCGCATCTTCCGCGCCGAAGATGCCCTGCAGTCCGTCGCGAAGGGTTGCCTGGTCGCCGCCGTCATCGGCGACTGATCGCTTCACCTCGGTCGCCCGACAAGGCTCTCGATACTGTGCCTCGCACGGGATCGAGAGTTTTCACTTGTACAGGAGGAACGGCGCGCGGCGCTTCGCGAAGCCGCGGAGCTTCTGGGCGATGGCGCGCATGATCGTGTCGGCGGTCTGCCCGTCTTCGACCATGCGGAACACCTCGCGGTTGGTGAGCAGCCGATCGAAGCGTTTCATGCTCCACGCTTTCGGGTGCAGGTGGCGCAACGCCGTCGCCAGCTCGATGCCGAGACGGATGGGATCGAACTCCGCGCGGTCGACGATCCAGAAGCGGATGCCGTGGCAGAGCTTGTCCCGGTGCGCGCTCGTCGTCGGCGTGAAGCGGATCGGCACGCAACGCAGGCCGGGGATCTTGGCGGCGTGGATGGCCGCCGCGAGTCTGCGCCCATTCAT
>CAYYAQ010000124.1:0-15304 GCA_964469555.1 uncultured candidatus Brocadiaceae bacterium
ATCAACCTGTTTTTATCTAGGACAAGAGAATGAACTTGCAGTAGACTTTCCTCGTTGCCGCAGTGTCTGCGGTTGTTTGCGCCGGTTTCACGGCTCCGCTCCAGGGGCAGACACGGACCCGCAACTTCCCTGGTTTCACGAAGAACTATGGGAGCAACTTACTGGGCGGCAGGATCCACATGACGGGCAGCATGCGCACGGTCCGTTCTGGCGCCGATCATCGCGCGACCGCCAAGCTCGATATGGGCGGCCACGCGAAGCTATTGGGTCGGTCGTTCCAGGTGGCTCGCCTGCTGGCGAACGTCACCGAGCGCAAGGGCTCCTCGCCCTCTAGCAAGGGCAAGATCGATGTCTACCTCGGCAATTCCAAGATCTGGAGCCGCAACGTTGCTACCAGCGCGACGTATACCCTCCCGGCTCGCTACCTGCCACTCGCCGGGGGTAGAATGACCTGGTACCTAGGCCCGATCCCGGTGACAATCAGGGCCAGCGCCGGAGTGGGCTGTTCTTTCAGCCTGTTCTACGGGCTGTTTCCAAGCACTGGTGGAGTCGGGGCACGCGGTTGCGCATCAGCCTACGCCCAGGCCGTCATCGGCGCCCAGATTGGCTACCGGTATGCCGGCGGTGGAGTTGATTTTATAGGCGAACTGGCCAAGCAGACCCTGAGCCTCGACGGCTGGGCCAGCGTGACCAACGGGATCCGTGGTCGGGTGACCTACACCGTGACGGCTATCGTCCTCAAGATCAGGATCTGGGCTACGCTGCTTTGGAAGACCTGGAGGAAGACGATCTACCAGCGGAGCTACGGTAGGTTCAGCAGAACCGTCGAACTCTAGCCGAGTTTTCAAAGCCTGTAACTCCTCCTCCTCAGACGGGTTTTCCCGCCTGGTGAGGGGGAGTTTTTTTGCTTGGCAGCGAACGGGATCCGCGGCTGTGACGCTGACCCTGTGTGAGGACACCCCAGGATCCAGCCATGAACACAGCTTCGAACAATCGTCGTCTCGCCTGCCTTCTTGCCGCCGTCCTGACCCTCTCGCTGGGGGTCCTCGCGCTGGTCAACTTGCCGCTGTCGTCGGCACCTGCACTCGCCGGTCTCGAGAATGAATCGCGGGATGCGGAGACTCGCGTCGTGGCGTCGTCGACGACCTCTTCTGACCGGACCAAGGTAACGACACCGCGACACGCGGGTGTCTACCACGCGCGGGTCGGCAGTCGGTTCGTGTTCGACCTCGACTATGTCGCCGAGTTCGACCTCGCCATCGAACAGGATGGCATGGCACACTCCACCGGCGACCATCGGATGCACGCGCACGGCGATCTGGAATGGACCATCGCCGCCCGCCGACCCGACGAGATCCTGGCCCTGGTCAGACTCCGGGACCTGAAGCTCGATTCGGCCGACGCGCCCGCGTCCAAAGCCGCGGCTGCCGAGGTCGCCGCCGAATGCCAGATCCCGTTGTTCGTCAAGATGACGAACGAGGGCCAGCTGCTCGGCTACGCTTTTGACGAACGACAGGGATTCGAAGCACGCGCGATGCTGCGTGGCCTGCTCGGTCCGCTGGCCTTCGTCGTCCCGTTCGATGCAGCCAACACCTGGGATGTGGAATCCGACGACCAGGTCGGGACCTTTGCGGCCCATTACCGGCGGATGTCCGCCAAGCACGACGGCGGAATGGAACTGCGACGCACCAAGACCCGCTACCTGACGATGGTCGGCTTCGACGAGGGAGTAGGCAAGCACCAGATCAATGGCCTGACTTCCGCCCGCATCGACGAGGAGCTGGGCTGGTTGCGCCACGCCGCTGTCGACGAGAGACTCGAGATGGCTTTGCCGATCGGCTCGGGCAGCGCAAGAAGCCGCGTGAAGATCAAACTCAATCTCACCAAGGCCGACTCGGTGGCAGAGGTGTGCGAAGCAGACCCGTGGAGCCGCACTTTCATGCCGGTGTCTGGCGTCCACGTGGACGACGCACACCAGGCGATGGAAACCGCACGATGGCAAGAGTTGCTCGAGGGCGTCACCCTGCAGGACCTGCTCATCGAACTCGAGGGCCTGCTCGCAGCCGGCAAGGAGTCCAGCCGGGAGACAATGCTGGCCTGGACCAAGCTCGCCTGGCTCGTGATCTTGGACAAGAAGGTAGCAGCCGAACTCCGCGAGGCGATCCTCACCAACGCCGTCAGTGAGAAGGTCGCAACCATGTGCCTCTCCGCACTGGGCAAGGCTGGCACCCCAGCCGCCCAGGCAGCCCTGGTCGGAGTCCTCGACAGCGCTGGCTTGTCATCGGCTGTCCGCAGCAGCGCCGCCATCGGGATGTACGGACTTCAGAAGCCAGGCAAGGAGGTCTTTGCGGCCTTGTCCAGGCAGGTCGGCGACATGACCGCACTGGACGAGGTGCGCGGATCCTCCCTGCTGGCGTTTGGTGTGCTGGCAGGCCGCAGCAACGAGCCACTGGCGAGTGGGCAGACTCCGATCCAACACCTGCTGGCCATGGAAACCAAGGCGGACCGCGCCGCCGCCTCTGCCGGTTGGCTCGATGCGCTCGGCAACAGCAGCGACCCGAGGACCCTGGACCGGGTGGTCGCGCACCTCGGGCACAAGGACCCGCGGGTTCGTCAATCCGCTGTCGAAGCCCTGCGTGGTCACGACGATCCCCGGGCTGCCAGCGCCATCGAGCGTCTGGCCATGCGCGATCAGGACATCAACGTCCGCGTCCGTGCCGTGCAGGTGCTCGGCATGCGCAACGACCGGCACGCTGCGATCACCTTGGCCCGCCTGGCCAGGCAGGACAAGTCCCCGGTGATGCGCCGCGCCGCGATCCGCGAGATTTCGGCAATCGGCCACCCAGATGCCAAGACCCTGCTGGCACACAGTGCCCAGAACGACACGGACAAGGGGGTCCGGGAATTCGCCAAGATGCTGCTGCGTTCGGGTGGGTGAGCCGAACCGACCAGGGGGTTTACGAGCTGTGCCGAGGTAGCGTTGCTTGTCGGAACCGGCAGCGGATTCCGGAGTTCGCAGCACGATCCACATCAGCCGGTTCAAGGATCCGAAGCGCGCCCCGTGGTACCACTTCATCAAGCGAAAGGTCGTGGTGCCGAAGCTTCCCAAGGACGAGTTGGTGGCTGCCGAGGAGTGTGCTCACGACCCGGCGAGGGCGCAGAAGGAAGACGCACCCGCGAGTCGTGCGCGGGATCCTCGAGCACTTGGGCTTGCCGACGGAGTTGCCGTATCGATGAGCCGGGTTGCGGTCGGGAACCTTCAGGGGTTTGACCCACCAGCGGTGAGTTCCAGCAACCGTTCATGCAGTCGGACCATGCCCAACGTGTCACGTTGACAGTAGGCCTGTAGGGCTGCGCGCAAGCGCGTGCGCTCGTCATCGTCCACGTCTTTGGGAGAGATGACGAGCTGCTCCAGGATTGCGCTGGCCAGACTGCCGCTCTGGATCTCCAGGTCTTTGTAGGAGAGAGCGGGGACGAGCGCCGGGAGCACGCGCTTCAGGCTGAAGCTCCCCTGGAAATCCGGGTGGTAGACGTGGTTCCTCACGATCGGCAGCAAGTCCACGATGCGGCTGTTGAGTTCGTGCAGATCGTCCGCGAGTTTCGGCAATGCGTCCGCGAGGCGGTCGATGACTTTCTTCTCGAAATGGGCGTTCCAGGCCAGCACGATTCCAGCGTTGCGGCAGACGTCGACGAGATGCTGGGCGAGCGCCGCGCGTGGGTCGCCCTGTGCATCGGCGAGCCACTCGTCCGACCGCAGATTGCCCTGGCCGTCGCGTTCGTAGTACACGAACTGGGCGGGTACCGCGTCGTAGGGGTGACAGCCGTTCCAGCACGGAATCGCCGGTGCGACCGTCTCGAAGTCCAGGTAACCCAAGGTCCGTGGCAGCCGATTCAGCACGTCGGAGAGTTCGGGTTCGCAAACCAATTGGGATTGGACGACGGCCCTGCGCTGGCGTGCTTGCGTGGCGTTCAGGCGGAAGTCGGGAGGGATATCGCCAATCGTTTTGCAACCCGCGGCCTCGAGCTTCTCTACCTTGTTGCGACCCCGGTGGAGAGTGCTGACGTGGTGTTCGGGGAGCTCAGGCCAGCAGCGATCGTGAAACGGGCAGCGGTAGGGATCAGAGCAGTGGTCTCCGATCGCGACATCGGGAATCGATTCGGCCAGCATGGCCATCTGTGCTTGGACCGCCTCGGGTACCCCGACCGCGAATGCGCGGGCAGCCTCCGTCACATCGTGCCGCACGAACAGGTCGTCGAGATCGGGATAGGCGCATTCCCTGTTCAGCACCATGACGTCGGCGCCGGTGACCTCGAGCCCCGCTTGCTCGAGTACGAACATCTGGACGGCCACATCCGAGATGTGCACGTCCTTCACCTTGAGGGAGGACTTGACCTCGATGATCCGCCAGCCGTCGCCGTCGCGCTCGAGGATGTCCACGGCAGCGAACACCCCGCCGGCGGAGAAGGACGCTTCGTAGATCACGGCGACGCCCTGCGCGACAGCGTCCCGCGTGGCATCGAGGTTCGCTCCGATTCCCCCTTTGCTCCACTCGATCAGCACGCCGCCGGGTACGTGCTCCCTCGCGCGTTCGCCGACCTCCGTTCCCAGATCGAACCTGCGCTGCTGCTCGGAGCTCGGCGTGAGTTCCTCCGCGTCGGGTTCGTGCACGTGCCACCAGAGCAACTTGTGACATTGAACTCCGGCCTGGAACTTGGACTTGGATAATCGGTGCGACATCGCTCTGGCTCTGGAGCACGATGTCAGGCCCACACGACGCCTGTCAAGGGTCCCGCCCAAGACGCGCCATGGAGGCAACCGACGCAGCGCTTCCAGGCGGCCCAGTTATTGGTTTTCGGCCGCGAACGTCCCACGCCGAAGGCTCACCGCCTTGCAAAGGTCGACGCAACGGGGGACGATGCGTATTTCCAGTTCCCCGCCTCAGTTGAGTTCCGACTGAGTTCCGACGACCGCAAAGACGCCCAGATCACCGAGCTCTTGCAGCAGCTCAACCTGGGAACTCCGGGCGCGGTCGACCGACTTCTGCCGGTCATCTACGACGAGTTGCACGGCCTCGCCCGGAACATCATGGCAGGCGAACGACACGGTCACACCCTTCAGCCGACCGCCCTGATCAACGAGGCGTTCATTCGGCTGATCCGCCCCGACGACCCGAACTGGCAGAATCGGGGGCACTTCCTGCGGTTGGCCGCCCGGGCGATGCGCAACGTCCTGGTCGACCACGCCCGTGCCAGGAAGGCGGAGAAGCGTGGCGGTGAGCGGATGCCGATCACGCTCGACGTAGACGTGATCGGCGACCGTGCCGACCCTGACTGCCTGATCGCGGTGCACGAGACTCTCGAGCGGCTGCACAAGGTCGACTCGCGACTGGCCCAGATCGTCGAGCTGCGTTTCTTCGGCGGCTTCAAGAACGCGGAGATCGGCGCGACGATCGGTATTAGCGAGCGCTCGGTGGAGCGCGGCTGGCGCGTGGCCCGGGACTGGTTGACGCAGGAGATCAGAGAGTCCGATCTCGGTGGACCCTGACCGAAGCAACCTCTTCAGCGCACGAACGAGGGATTTGACGCACCGAAGTCGCTAGCCAAGCAATCGCGTATTCCTACATTGGCGGCAACGGGTTGCGGTCGGGTGGAGGTTCCCGACGGCGTGCGTCGTGTCGACGCTGAGCGCGGTGGGGGTTGAACGGGTAGGATGTCCGTGTTGTGCGAGTTACGAAAGGACGTTCGAAGGTGAGGAGGTTCGGTTCCGGGCCTGGTCGACGGAATGGCAGCCTGTATCGCTTAATCCTCTTGGAGACCGCAATGAATCAAGCCCGCTGGTTCACGTCCCGTTTCTTCCGCCCGCCCGGGGAGCGCCCAATCGACCAGGTCCCCTCCAGTCCGGTTCCGCATTCTTCTCGTAGGCCCTTGCACGAGGCTCGCTCCGGGAGCCGTCTGGCGAGCCTTCGGGCAACCGCGCTGGGGGTGGCGGTGTGTGCATCGACTCTCATCGGGCAGGGCAAGCACCCATCGACCAGCCTCTCGCCCGGACAGCCCCTGCTCGGTCAGTTGCAAGCTGGCCGCACTGCCGCGATCACTCCACCCCCTTCACTCCATGCGAGCAACGCCGCGACGGTTGTGGCGCGCAAATCGGCGTGGCATTACTTCGAGAACCTCGCGCAACAGGGCGCGGCTTCGGGCTGGCAGACTCCGCCAGGCACGGACCCGTGGAATTCGGGCGTTGGCATCTTCGGCTACGGCGACCCGATGGACGTCCTGCGGATCAACAAGGTGACGCTGCTCCAGTACGGCTCGAACCCCAACCAGCGACCGATCACCACCTACTTCCGCCGTACGTTTCAGATCGCCGACGCGAGCCTGATCAAGTCGGCGATGGTAAAGATCCTCCTGGACGACGGCGCGGTCATCTTCATCAACGGCAAGGAAGTCCTGCGGCCCAACATGCTGAGCGGCACGATCACCCACACCACGACGTCCGCTACCGCACTCGGCGGCTGCCACGAGTGGACCTACTTTCCGATCCTGATCGACCACACGAAGCTGGTTACCGGCCTGAACAGCATCGCGGTCGAGATCCACCAGTGGAGTGCGGCTAGTTCGGACATGGGCTTCGATCTCGAGCTGTCGGTGCGGACCGGCCCGCCGAGCCTCCAGCGGGGACCCTATTTGCAACGCGGAGGCCCCGCCAACGCCGATCCGAAGTTGCGCTACCACGCGGTCCGCTGGCGCACCGACTTCCCGACGGACACCACATTGTGGCTGGGCTCATCACCGACCCAACTCGCGCTGCAGCATTCCGACGCCAGTGTGAAACTCGACCACGAGGTCGTGATGTCCGGCCTGTCCAGCGACACCGTGTACTTCTACGCGATCGGCAACGCCGCCGGCGTGATGGCCGGCGGCGACAAGCACCATTATTTTCGCACCGCACCGCTGCCGAACAGTACCAAGAAGACAAGGGTCTGGGTCATCGGCGACTCGGGCACCGGCCTGGCGCCGACGCGGGCGGTCATCGACGGCTACCAGAAGTTCGTGACGAACAACGGCAACCGTACCGCCGACGTATGGCTGACCCTCGGCGACAACGCCTATTACCGGGGCACCGATTCGCAGTACCAAACCGGGCTATTCGACATGTTTGCGGACCAGCTGCGCAACACGTTCTTTATGCCTGCGTTCGGCAACCACGACTGGTTCAGCGCCGACTCACTGCCACAGTGCGGAGTCTACTACGACATCTTCACACTGCCCAAGAGCGGTGAAGCGGGGGGTGTCGCGTCCGGTACCGAGGCTTACTACTCGTACGATCACAACGACATTCACTTCATCTGCCTGGACTCGTACGACTCTGATCGACCGCCCTGGGACGCCAATTCCCCGCACCTCCACGTGCTGGACCCAGCCGGCGCGATGCTTAAGTGGCTCAAGCTCGACCTCGCGCAGACCAAGGCGCGTTGGATTATCGCGTACTGGCACCATCCTCCGTACACCGGCGGCTCGCACAACTCAGACAGCGACAACGAGCCCGAGATGCGCGACATGCGTCGCCACGTGTTGCCAGTGCTCGAAAACGCTGGCGTTGACCTGGTGCTGACCGGACATTCGCATGGCTACGAGCGCAGCTATCTGCTCGACGGTCACTATAACAAGGCGATCGAGCTTCAGAACAACCCACAGCTCGTGCTCGACCGCGGCAACGGCCGCGAGGGGCCGGGCGGCGATGGATTCTATGCCAAGCCCTCGACGCGCAAGGGCGCGAACGAGGGAGCGGTATACGCCGTCGTCGGCAGTTCCGGGTGGGTCTCGCCCGGCACGTACGATCATCCGGCGATGGCGGTCTGCCGCACCGAGTACGGGTCGATGGTGATCGACGTAGATGGTGACACGCTGGTGGCGAACTTCATCGACATCGGCGGCGTGGCTCGCGACCGCTTCGTGATCCGCAAGGGCGTCCGACGCCAGTTCGCCCGCGACCTGCCGCGCATCCCGATCCTGAAGGGCGGAGCGCAGAAGTTCCAAGTGGATGTCGGCCAGGCCAACGCCGGCAACCGCTACTTGATCGTCGGTTCGTTCGGCACCACGCCTGGCTTCGATCTCAACGGCCTGCACGTCCCGCTCAATCCGGACCCGTGGTTTGACCTGACGTTGGCGTTCGCCAACACGTCGATCATGCCGTTCAGCTTCGGCAAACTCGACGCCTATGGCCGAACACCGCAGAAGCCGAAGCCGGCAATCAACCTGCCACCCCTCAACAAGCCGCACTCGATTGGTAGAGAGTTGTACCACGCGGCGCTGATCCTCGACAACGTCGGATTCAGAGCGGTTACCAATACGGTCAAGCTGACCTTCGGCGGACCACCGCCGGCGCCGACCAAGCTGGGGGCGGTCAACATCACGACGGAAAGTGCGATTCTGTATTGGAAGCACACTGGTGACAACGAGCAGGGGTTCGACATCGAGGTGAGTCTGGACGGCGCGAACTTCTCCCGGCACACCCGCAGTGGCGAGGACAGTTGGTACAGCCTGGTCGTCGGCCTTACACCGGCGACCACCTACTGGTTCCGCGTCACCGCGATGAATACGTTCGGCTCGTCCGCCCCGTCGAACGTGCTGCTGGTAAGGACCTTGGCAAAGACCCTTTAGCTGTGCGAGCTACCCAGGGACGTTCAAAGGTGGGGCGGCGAGGTTTGGTTCCGGGCCTGATCGACGGAATTGCAGCCTGTATCGCTTGCCCTCTCCAATCGTCGCAGCGAGAATCGTGCCGCTGGGGTGGGGAAGAAAGTCCCGATGCTACAGTGGGAACACCTCTTTTGACGGCCTCTCCGCAGTGAACCAGTAGGAACATGCGGTCCGATTGCGGCGATGCGAAGCAGCGTGTCACTTCAGCAAGGTAGTGGAATGATCAGGTGCAAGAGATGCAAGCGATGAGAATGAAGACGGCGTTCTCTTTCTCGATCTGTCTGGCGCTGATGAGTTGTCAGGGGCAGCCCCCAGAAAAAGACCCGGCGCTGATCGGGAACTGGCTGCTTCTTCAGATCAACAGGGGCGGGAAGGACATCGATCTGGATCACCTGGAAGGGGCGGTTCGCAAAATCGGCAAGCGAACCTACACAATCACGCCAACAAGAGGCAACACCATCACCGGCAAGTACACGATCAATCCCGAGGCCAAGCCCAGGACCATCGAGATGTTGGTCGACAACGGCCGTTTCAAGGGCAAGACGTTGAAAGGGATCTACCGGGTGGTGGGCGACAAACTGACGATCAGCTTCGGCGGACCGGGCGAGGGTCGGCCAGAGGCCTTTGACAGCAAGCCCGGTACGGAACACACGGTGGCGATTCACAAGAAGCTCGAGTAGCCGTTCTGAGCTTGCTTCGTCCGTTGTCTCGCAGCACAGCCGTGTAGCTGGATCGAAGCATCGCGCCGAAGGCGTTCTGAGCGTTTACATACGAAACGCCTACCGCAGGGCGATCGGCCTTTGGTCGGGACGGTGCAGGATTCGCGGTTGGCGCCAGCGGACGGCTTGCGCGGCTCCGAGTCCAGCAGTGAACTGGCGGGGCTCGGGAGCCGCGACTCAGTACTCTCAGTAGACCTCGATCCTGACGCCATTGGAGACGCTCACCCCCAGCGCATTGGCCCCCGGGTCCAGGCAGAACCACTGCGCGTAGACATTGGCGCCACGAAGCCCCGGGTCGTTTGGAATTGGCAGGCTGGCTACCGAGTTCCCGCCCGTTGCAGAACCCCCCAGTGACACGTGTGGCGAGACCAGAAGTTCGCAACTGGTCATGCCGAGGATTGCCAGGTCGAGCGGCAAGGCCACCGTATCCCACTTGGTGTTGGAGGCCCCCAGGAACAGGACCACCGCGCCGGTCGCCGGGCCGTTGCGCAACACCAGCTTGAAGTCCGTGCTGCCAACGGATGGTGCGCCCTGCCAACTGATCTCCGGTCGATTACCCGAGGCACCTTTGCACCCGATGCCGAAGGCGTTCTCGGTGACCGCGCTGACAATGGCACCGGTGTAGTTTCCGGGACTGGAGGGATCCGGCACCAGGCCAGTGACATACATCCGGTAGCGGCCATCGGGCAGCAGCACGACCCATGGGTCGTTGAGCGAGTAGACCCCAAACTCCGTGAAGTCCTCGGGACTCAGGCTGATGTACGGCTCCTTCTTGAAGGTTTCGCCGTCGTCGCTCAGGAAGCAGTGGATCGTACCGACCTTGCGGCGAGGAGGGTGTGGAGGCTTGGGGCCCTGCTGCATCACGAAGATTGCGATCCTGCCGTCCGGCAACTTGCACTGCCGTGGATCGACGTAGCTCATGCCGCCGCCACCGTACTTCAGGTCATCGAAGACGTTTCCCCGGTCCCAGATGAAGGTCCAGCCATTGTCGGTGGAGTAGGCGCGGCGGACATTGTTGGCGCCGCCGGGCTGCATGTCCCCTATGTAGAGCAAGACCACGCCGCCCTTGTTGTCGGTGAACTCGCAATGGACGCCGACGCGACCCTTGTCACTCGAGTGCGGGGTGTAGCGGACGCCGGAATCCTTGGTGAAGTTGACCCGGTCCGTCGAACTCGAGCTGTAGAAGTAGCCGGTTTGCATGTCGTGCCGGTACTTGCGCCAGACACGTCTGCCATTGGCATCGCGTTTTGGCATCTCGATGACGTGAGCATTGTGGCGATTGTCGACCTTCTGACTCGGGTTGGTGAAGGTCAACCCATCCGAAGACTTCGCGATCCACCGGGTCGGACCCGTGCTGTAGCCCAGGTAGTACTCGGTCGGAGATTCGACCAGTGGCGCGCAGACGTTGCCGGGGATGACTCGATAGCCGGACTCGGGTTTGAAGGTCCACCGGGCTCCGGACGAACCCTGGGCCGCCAGATCGTGGGCGGACAGCAGACACAACAGCAATGCTGCCACGCCCGCACGCCGCGTGGACAGCCGGGAAAGAAACTCTCTCGCAGTAGTCATGGGATTCCTTGCGGCAGGAAGGGTGTTCCTGCCGGTTACGGAAATCGCGAGCATCTGGACACCGACGAAATACCACACTTTTGCATGGCCGCCAGAAAGGCTGCGCAACGGAAAACGGTGCCTGTATCGCTTATCCTCGCCAAGCGACTCACTCCGGTCTCAAGGAAAGCGTTACTTTCGTTCACGCGGGTTTTGAACTTCTACGGTCGCGGTACGCTCCACGTCAACGACGCCATCGCGGCCAGTCGCGGTCCAGAACCAGTTGCGCGGCGCGCTTCAGGCCATTTGGTTCGATCACGGTCGAAGCGGACTGCGCGAGCTGAAACTCCGTGTTGCCCGCCACATGGCGCCCGAAGTAGGTCAAGTCCCACGCGGACACCCGACCGTCGGAGCCGCCGGTCACCAGGGTCTGGCCGTCACGGCTGAACGAGACGCTGAGGTTGGCCCGGGTCAACGTCGCGACGTGCTGGCCGCTCTCGAGGTCCCAGAGACGCACCGTGGTGTCCGCCGAGACCGAGGCGAGGAGGTTCGGGTTGTCCGGGCTGAAGGCGACGTCCCAAACCGAGCCACGGTGCCCCGCCAGACGCCACTTCACCTGTTTGGTCTCGACATCGAACACGAAGATCTTCTTGAAGAAGAAGCCGGACGCGAAGTGGCGTCCGTCGGAGCTGAAAGCCAGCGACCACGGCGTGTTTTCGAAGTGCCACTCGTGCATGAGTTCGCCGCGCAGCGACCACCACTTGATATGATTCGAACGATCCGTCGTCGCGAGGATCTGCCCACCCGGGTCGAAAGCGAGGTTGAGCACCTGACGATCGCTGACCGTCCAGGCGGCGACGCGGCGACCCGACTCCATGTCGCGCAACTCGACCCCTCCACGATCCACAATCAGTGCCAGGGTTTTCCCGTCGGGGCTGAAGACCGCGGACTTCGTGGACGAGGCGTCGTGTCCTTCGAGTGCTTGGTGCAAAGCGCCGTCGGAGCACTGCCAGATCCGGAGTTTGCCGTCCACGTCGCCGGCCACCAGGAGAGCGCCGTCGGGGCTGAAGGCCAGCGACTTTACGCGCTGGTTGCCGCCGGCGAGCGTGCGCACATCGCCGGTGTTCAGATCCCACAAGCGCACGACACCCGCCGAGTCCCCAGTCGCGACGAGGGTACCATCCGGACCGCAGTCGGCGGAGACGCGAGTGTCGTGTCCAGGCAAGTGGCGCGCGCTCCGGTCGCTCGCCAGATCCCAAAGACGGAGCGAACCGTTCGAGTGCCCAGAAACCAGCACCTGTCGAGATTCGTCGAGACAAAGTGAATTAGCGGCATGCGTGATGCTGAAGACACGGCGGAGGGGGTGCGCTGCAATTACCCCCTGAGTGAAACCATGAAGCGTCTCTTCTCCCCCCCCCGCGCCCCCCTCTTTCTTTCTTCTGTTTCAGTGTTGGTCAGTTGTTCTGTCGACGCTGAGCGCGGTGGGGGTGGAACGGGTAGGTTGTCCGTTTTGTGCGAGCTACCCAAGGACGTTCGAAGGTGAGGGGGCGGGGTTCGGTTCGGGCCTGGTCGACGGAATGGCAGCCTGTATCGCTTGTCCTCACACCCTTTTCGTAGTCTGTCTCAGTAGAGGTTGATCAGTTGGGCGTTGCCGAGATCGACGGCCGCCGTCGTGCTCGCCTGACCGCCCTGCACGTAGAACTTCACTGTTCCCGCGGGCGTCGTCAGCCTGAGTGAGAACACGCCGCTGGCATTCGTCTTGCCCCCCAGCAAGAAGAGCATCGGGCTGGTGATCTCGAGCTTCCCGTTCCATCCGGGGATGGTCAGCGGTTTGGCGAGCAAGCCCGCGGAGGCGTAGAAGACGAAGTTCGTGTTCGGTCGGCCCAGGACATCGAGCGTCACGTTGCCGCCGGCCTTGCGCTCGCCGCGCAGGCACATGACCGGGCCGAGTGTCGGCGCGAGGAACACGTTGTCGACGTACGCCGTGGGCGTGCGGCCGACGAGGGCCAGGTACTTCCGCGAGACCTCGATCTTGAGCTGCGCGGTGGCATTGGTCTTCGCCGCCGTGAACCGCACGCAGGCCCGCTCCCGAAACGTGACGCCGCTGGGCTTCGAGCCTCGACTCGTCGTGAAGTCCACGACCGCAACGGAAACACCATCGACGAAGAATTCGAACTTGCCGGGACCGTTGTTGAAGCTCCCGCCGACCGCAACGTCTCCGCGGAGTTCGTAGGTCTGTCCCTGAACGATGAGTCCTACGGCTTGAGAGAGTTCTCCGATTCCGGTGCTGGTCGCGCTTCCCTTGCCATGTGTTGCGGAGAAGGCGTTGTCTGCGCCGAGCCCGGCCGTGTCGAACTTCACGACGGATGGTTTGAAGTCGAACTTGCTGACCGTCCACCCGGTCGGGTTGCCGTTGGTGTCGACCTTCGAGAAATCACCGTTTGCGACGAGGTTCTGCGCGTGCGCGAACCCGGCGAGAGAGACCGCGACGAGAGCAGCGAACAGTCGGGAGCGAGGCATAGCGTTGGGTGTCCTGCGAAACGAAGCGTTGAGGGGATTGGGTCATCTCCGGGAGCAGAGAGTCCGCGCGTGCCTGGGAGTATACAGCGGGAATCGACCAGTGCTGGACCTCAGCGTGGTGGCGGATTCTTCCGTCGTGAAGCAGTCGGTGGCGGCGATCTGGTCGGCATGTGCCGACGAACGTCCTCGAACAGGGCGCGCAACGTGTCGATCGACAAATCGGGCATCGTCGATCTATCGCCTGTTCCGCCGTTTGCCGACCTGGTTTGCTTCCTGTGGACCGTGGTTCGGATTGGGGCTTGGTACATTTACGTTGACCGCAACGCACCAGTTGTTGCTATATTCCATCTGAACTACCTCGTGACCCCATGCCCGGGAGGGCGGTTGTGAATCCACCTCGTCTCATCTCGTTGACGCTTGCCGCTACGGCTCTGTCAGTTGTGTTCTCATCCACCTCTGCCAGTGCGCAGACCACGGTGACCACGGAGGTCGACTTCGGCGTGGACCGGGAGACGAACGGCACCTTCGTGTTCTCCACCGTGCCTTCGAACTCATCGACCGACCTGGCTCATGGCCTGACCGTCGCGGTGTTGGCTGGCAGTCCGCACACGGCGTCGGGTCCGATCAAGGTCCTGACCGACGGTCCCGCGCAGAAGAACTGGGACTCGGTACCGGAGAGCTTCTTCGCAGCCGACACGTCCACGAACATTCGCATCCAGATCAAGCTGACTAACATCCAGGGCATCGGCGAGATCAACACCTACAGCTGGCACCGGAACAGCCGCTCGCGCCAGCAGTACCGGGTGTACACCGCCCTGGCTCCAAGCAACAGTGCTCCGGACTTCACGGTCGCCTCGTTCCAGAACGACACCGCGCTCGCCAAGTTGGGCTACAAGGCCATCGCCTCGGTGGACACGGGGGGGCACAGTGGCGGACAGGCCGGCGTAAGCGTTGCTGGATCGTTCGGACTCAATCAGTACGTCCTGTTCGACATCAAGCCCCACTCGCTCTCGAATGTCTACCGGTCGACGTTCTTCGGGGAGATCGACATCTTGCCTCCATGCCAGGCACGCTCGAACAACTACGGAGCGGGCCTCGCCGGAAAGAACGGTGTTCCGACTCTCACTTCCAGCGTAGCGCCGGTGATGGGAAAGGCCATCAACCTGCTGGCGTCGAACTCCGCGGGTGCGGCAACTTTGGGCTGGGTGGTCGTCGGTCTGAAGTCGATCTCGCTATCCTTGCTCGGTGGCAAGCTGCTGGCCGATCCGGTGGTATTGACCGTCGTACCGATACCGACCAGCGGGCTCGTGCTGCCCGTGACCGTGCCTACCGCGCCTTGCGGCGCGTTGGTTTACGTACAGGTGATACAGAAGGACCAGGCTGCGGTAGCCGGGGCCTCGATGACACCCGGATTGCGGCTGACACTTGGAAAGTGACCGAGTCGATCCAGCGCTACGAGATGCGTCGAACCTCGACGCGCACGACGCCGCTGCCACTTCTTCACGGTCTGCCGCCGGACCTATCGCTTGCCCTTCCGGGTGCCGGTCGTCGTCTCGGCAGCTGCGTCGACGATCTTGCGCCAGGCGCGGACGAGTATCTTGCGTGAATCGAAGTTGATACCCGCGGTGAAGCCCTTCTTCACCGCAGCATCGAGTGAAGTGCCAAAGCTACGGAGGCTGCTCGCCTGCGCCTGGACGTAGTTCTCCACTCTCTCGAGGCGAGTCTCGAGTTTGTCGACGCGTTCTTGGAGGTCGTTTGCGTTCGATTCCTGGAGAGCACCGTAGGCGGTGCCGCCGATTGCCGTCGCGAGAAGAAGGGTG
>CAYYAQ010000125.1:0-13013 GCA_964469555.1 uncultured candidatus Brocadiaceae bacterium
CGTCTTGCAACTCGAGCTCGACCTCGAAGCGTCCGTCCGGTCCGGTGTAGGCGGTGGGGGCGGAGGTGATCGGGAGCTGCTTGCTGCTGTGTGTCTGGAGCCGCCGTCGCATTCCGCCGACGTCGACCTGACAACCGGGGAGCGGCAGCTTGCCTTCCTCGGACACACATCTTCCGCGGACGATGATCATGCTCGGGGGGGCGCGACGGCCTGTCCGATTGCCGCGCCGACTGGCGCCCGCCGGGGTCCGGTTCTCATCGCGATCTCGCTCTCCGGACAGGTTGTCGGGATCGTAGGTTCCGCTGATGCTGCCAGGGTCCGTCGGGTCGATACCCCGTTCATCGTCGGGTCCCGTCAGCGCCCAGATCACGCTGCTGATCACGAGCACGCACAAGAGGAGTGGCAGGGTGAGTTTTCTCACGGCTTTGCCATACTACAGCAACCGATCTGCCAACGCCGCGCCGATGTTCAGAGATGCGGTGGCTGCGGGAGAAGGCGCGTTGCAAACGTGGACGATCCGCTCCGTCTCCTCGATCAGGAAGTCGTCGACCATTCGCCCGTCCGGGCTTATGGCCTGTGCGCGGACCCCTGCTGGCGCCTTGCGGAGGTGTTCGGAGCGCACGGTCGGGACCAGGCGTTGCAGCGCGCCGACGAACGCACGTTTGCTTATCGACCGCCACATCTCGAAGGCGCCCGCGCGCCAGTGCCGGGCGGCGAGTCTCAGGAATCCGGAGTAGGTCAGCGTGCCGGCGAGGTCCGCGATGCTGATGGACAACTTGGTGTAGCCCTCGCGCGAGAACGCGAGCACTGCGTTCGGTCCGACTTCGATCTTCCCGCCGATGGTCCGGGTGAGGTGGACCCCGAGGAACGGGAACGCTGGGTCCGGGACCGGATAGATAAGGTGGCGGCAGAGTCGCGGGCTGTCCGGCGCGAACTCGTAGTACTCGCCGCGGAACGGGACGATGCGTACGCGCGGTCGTGCACCGCTGCGGTGGGCGATCTGGTCCGAGTGGAGGCCGCCGCAGTTGATCGCGCGCGAAGCGACGAAATCACCCGCCGTCGTCTCGACCACCACTTCACCACCCCTCTCGCGCGCCGCGATCATGCGCGTGGACGTGTGGATCTTCGTGCCGCCGTCGCGGAGCAGGGAGCCCAGCGTGCGCACGACGACCGCGAAGTCGACGATGCCCGCGTCCGGGACGTGCAAGGCCTGGATGCCGGTCGCGTGGGGTTCGATCTCGGCCAGCCGTTCTGGCCCGATCTTGTCGCTGCGCACGCCATTGCGCTGGGCGCGCTCGAAGAGGTTGTCGAGGCGCGTGAGTTCGTCCTCGCGCGTGGCGACGATGACCTTGCCGCAGGTCTCGTAAGGGATGTCGTGTTCTTCGCAGAATCGGACCATCGCTGCTCGCCCGGCTGTGCAGTTGCGAGCCTTCGAAGATCCAGGCGTGTAGTAGATCCCGGTGTGGAGCACGCCGGAGTTGTGTCCGGTCTGATGGCTGGCGATTTCCGGTTCCTTCTCGAGCACGACGACTCTGAGGTCGGGCTTGCGCTGTTGGAGTTGCCACGCCGTGGCGAGTCCGACGATGCCGCCGCCGATCACGACCACGTCGGCCCGTTCCATCTGTCAGAGTCCTCGGTACTCTTCGGGGCGAAGCGGCACGTCGCCAGCGATCGCGCGGTCGATGACCGCAAGGATCGTGTCGCGATCGTCGGGCAGGGTGCCGCCGATCGGCAAGTAGTTCGAAGCGTGGTTTGTGCGGAACAGGCTCCTCGAAGGATTTGTTTCCGCCACGAAGGTCCGGAGTTCGGTGAGTAGTTGCCTTGGTTCGGGGACCTCGAAGCGGCCCGTGTCAGCGAGCCTTGCGATCGGCGTCCCGGGTACGATCGTGAGCGTCAGGGCGGCAAGGAACGAAGGATCCATCTCCGTCGCGAGCCGGGCGGACGCCACCGCATGCTCTTCGGATCGTCCGGTTCCGCCTGCGCCGAGAAGGAAGATCGCAGACAGTTTCATGTTCGCATCATGCGTCGCGTGTGCAGCATCTACATGCTCCTGAAACGTGTTTCCCTTCGCGATGCGCTTCATGACCTGGGCGTCACCGGATTCCGGGCCGATGTAGAGAAGGCTCAGTCCGAGGTCGCGAAGCTCGCGTAGCTCGGTGGCGCTCTTCTCGTTGATGTTCGTCGCCATCGCGTAGCAACTCACTTGCCGGATCGACGGGAACAACTCGCGGATCTTCTGAAGGATCGAGCGCCAGTGCGGCAGCGGCATGACGAGCGCGTCCCCGTCGGCCACGAAGATCTTGTCGATATCCGAGCCGTAGTTCTGCCGCGCGAGCACGAGGTCCTCGAGCGTCTCCGCCAGGTCGCGGATGCGGAACTCCTTGTCGCGATACATGTCGCAGTACGTGCACTTGTTCCAAGAGCAACCGATGGTGGCTTGGAGGATGTAGGAGTGGGCTTCGCTGGGCGGGCGATACAGACGTCCCTCGTAGCGCATGATTCGGGAAGATAACCACAATGTTCGGATGACGCTCGTCTTGCAGTTTTCCATCCCTGGATGAACCACCATCGCGTGTGTGGATTGCGGGGCGTTCCACCCTCGACCCCCACCCACTCGCCAGATTGTGCGCGCAGGCGCCGACCATCACGCATTCGTCCGTCGGCCAGGTGAACCTCATCGATTTCCCGTGGAAGAACGTCAACACCTACGTCTCTCCGTTCCTGTTCGAGGCGGTTGTTCCTGTGAATGCAGCCGGGACGTGGTCTCTGCGCGTTCGTCTGGGCTCGGGAATTGCGAACGCCACGATCCTCTATCAGGCGCATCTGCTCGAGAAGACTCCGCCGACCGGGATCATCAGCACCAACGGCGTGCGCGTACGCTACGGCAACTAGGGAAACGCGCGATGCGTCGGCGGGGACGAGGATCCACCCGCCGACGCAGCAGCGACGTCGTGGCCGGATGGCTCCTGGAACACCCGCAGCCCGAACTCCGGTAGCGAGGCCAGCAGGTGGTCGAAGATGTCGGACTGGATACCCTCGTACTCCACCCAGTTCGTGGTGTTCGTGAAGATGTAGATCTGGATCGGCAGACCGACCTGTCCGGGTTGCAGTTGCCGGATGAGGAAGGTGAATTCGCCGTGGATCTTCGGCAGCGACTTGAGGTAGGCGGCGACGTACGCTCGGAACGTGCCGATGTTCGTCAACTTCCTCTCGTTCAGGGGGGTTGCGTCACCGCTCTCTTTCGTTTCTGCCGCGATCGCGATCTCCTTTTGTTTGATGTAGTCGGTGATGAGATGGATCTTCCCGAGCTTCTTGATGTCCTCCTCATCGAGGAAGCGGATGGTCGACAAGTCGATGTTCAGATCGCGTTTGATCCTTCGACCGCCACTCTCTTGCATGCCGCGCCAGTTTCGGAACGCACCGTCGACGAGCTTCCGCGTGGGGACGGTGACGATCGTCTTGTCGAAGTTCTTCACCAGAACCGTGTGCAGGGCGATATCGATGACGTCGCCGTCCGCCCCGCAGGAGGGGACGTCGATCCAATCCCCGACTTTGAGCATCTTGTTGCTCGTTAGTTGAATCGACGCGACCAAGGAGAGGATCGTGTCCTTGAACACGAACAGGAGCACCGCGGTCATGCCCGCTGTGTACTTCAAGAACTCCCAGGGCTCCTCGCCGAACACGAGCGCGACGGCGCAGATAGACCCGATGATCGAGATGAAGATCTTCGCCAGCTGCACGAACCCCTTGATCGGTCGAGTCCGCGCGACCTCTTTCCGGTCGTAGATTGAGTTGACGGCGGTGAGCGATGCGCTGATCGCCAGCATGATGCACAACACGATGAAGCCGGAGGCGACTTGCTGGAGCAAGTTCAGGGCCGCCGGTCGCACCGCGAGATCCATCGGCACGAACTTGGACTCGAGGATGACCGTGCCCAGCAAGAAGACGATGGCTGGGGGAACGTATCCCAGCCACTTGAACGTATTGGCGTCCAAGAATACGTCGTCCCACTCGAAGCGGGTTTTCTTGATGACTCGTCGAAGCAACGGCATCACGAGCAAGCGAGTGATGACGAGTACCGCGATGCTCAGACCGACGAGGATCGCCACCGCGATGGCGATGTCGGTGACCTCGGCGAGTTTGAACGCCTGCGGATCATCCTCTGGCGTCGCGGTGGTGTGCGCGTAGACAGTCAGCAACGGAGAGAGAACCGACACAGCGAGAATCGGAGCCATGGCCACGGGAGTATCGAACGCGGCTCAGAGTCGCAAGAACAAACCGAAGCGATGACCGGAGCTGAGCCGCGACAGCGGGACCGCGGTGTCCAGTCGGAAGCCATGCTCGCGGGCGATTTCCCGCACGCGGCTCGTGTGCAGCACATTCTTCGGGCTTTTGCCAAACAACTTGACCCGTGCTTCGCGGAGGATGTTCTTCAGCGAATTCGCGGAGAACCAGGTGGCGATCACCGCCCGGTCCGAAACCCGGAGCAGCTCACGCAGGTGGGTCTCACGATCTTCGATCCTGTCGAGGTGGTGGGACAACCGGATCGACACGGTGATGTCGATGGTTCGGGCAGCGAAGGGTAACTCCAGCGCGGAACAGCGCAGAAACGGCACATCACTCGATGGATGATCACGGCGGTTCAAGCTCAGCATCGTGTGTGACCAATCCGCCTCGAACACCGTCGGGATCCGGGATCGAAACAGGTCGAGCAGCCGACCGGCGCCGCAGGGCACGTCGAGCAGGCTGCCGCATGGATCACCTTCAAACCCGGCGATGCGGTCGAAGTACCGATTCAGGATCCGTCGTTCCAGTCGATCGGAGATCTTGCGGTGGAGCTTGTCCTCGTAGTCTCTGCGGTAGTTCTCGGCGCCGCGTTCGGAACTGTAGTTGCATAGCTTGCCGGCGCTCATGAACGAGTCTGGTTGGGTCTCGCTCATCGCGTGTTCGAAGTGGGCTCGCCTGCCGAGACGACTCGACGGCGTGTGAAGATCGACGCGAGTTTCGAGGCCGCCGGAATCAGGACCCCCGCCCCGCTGTGCATGATCGTGGTCGCGATCGTCTGTCGAAGCTTGGTGCGCGCGGTGAGGGCGGTCCACAGGGATCGACACGACGCGCGGTCTCCGCGGCAGTACGCGATGAGAAAGGCGCGGCGATCGGACTCGGAGAAATCCTCCAGGCGAGACTTCGAGAATCCCATCGAATACAGATCGACGAGTGCGCGCTTGCGGTTGACGATCGATTTGCGGAAGGACAGCCCGTAAGGGAAGTCACACGCGACCATCGCTTCCAATCCGCTCTCGCAGAGGACGATGTTTCGCGGCATCGCGCTCATCCACAGGATGCCGGACTCGTGGAGCCTGCGGAGCAACTCGCCGAGTTGCACGCAGGTTTTGCGTCGCGTGCGGGAGGGAAGCCCTGCAGCGAGGACGGCTTTCAGCGATCGCCCCGGGACGTAGCTCGAAACGACCTCGCTCGATGCTACGCACGCGAATCGGCGTGTCTCCAGGAACGAGATCGGTTCGA
Organism: uncultured candidatus Brocadiaceae bacterium; assembly: GCA_964469555.1. GTDB lineage: Bacteria > Planctomycetota > UBA1135 > UBA1135 > UBA2386 > CAYYAQ01. Next base: position 5,527 of record CAYYAQ010000125.1, read on the forward strand.
CGCACGGCAGCCCCGCGTCGAACGCTGCCTTCAACGCGTGGAATTCACGGCTCGCGCGGGACGGCAGCAGGAACGTGCGCCACCGCAGTCGCGATGGCGTGCGGTAGACCTTTCGAAGAACGGTGTCCAGGCCTCCGAGTCTTCGAACCTCGATCCGGGTCCATTCCTCGGACTTGAGGAGAGTGGCTCGCTCGTTGGAGTCGTCAAGAGTCAGCATGGGAGAACTCGGCGGTCTCTCCACCAATTCCCAGGTGATCGCACCAGACTAGCCTCAACCCGGCATCTCGCCAGGAATGAGTCTGCCATTGCCGAAATGCGATGCAAAAGGAGCTACGGTGACTTCTTGGAGGGCTCGACCGGTCTGCCGACGATCGCAGCCAGGTCGAGGAGAGCTTCAAGGCTCTCCTCGAAGGGAAGTGACCCCAATCGTGCCCTCTAGCGTTGGTACCAGATCCTGACCTTCGTGACGGCGATCGCTGGTGTGGCTGCGCGGTCGTAGATCAGCTGGAAGCGCCAACTGTTGGCGTCGTCCGAGCCGAGACTGTTGGTCATCCCGGTGCGGACGTTGTCGCGCCACGGCCCCGTCCACAACGTTTTGTTCGTCTTCTGGTCGAGCTTCCTTCCCTGAATGCGGAACTGAATCGGCTTCCCGGCGCTGGCGGGTCCGACAAAGTCCGGATGCGTCAACGTCGGATCGTCGCTGTAGAGGAATGTGCTACGGCCCCTTTTCGCTTCGACCTCGTAGCGCAGGAAGTAGGGCGAGAACGAGAGGCCTGTGTTGTAGATCTTGGACTGGGACGTCACCTTGATGTCGTAGTCGACGAGTCGTCCGACGTTGCTCGCATCGGCCTTCGGCATGGTCCTGCCCAGTTGCGAGGGCGGTGGTACGATCGAAACCTCCAGGCGGAGGTAGCCCGGCCCACCGTCGCCACCGGCAGCCTTGGTCAGGAGACCAGATTGGTTGGTCGGGGAGTTGTCGAGGATGCCGCCTTTTCCGCCGGAGCAGTCGATGAGGCCGAGCAGGTTCGTGCTGAACTCGACCTGGAGGAGGACCGTTCCTCCCGAGCCCCCACCGCCGGGGGCCGGCACGTTGAACAGGTTGTCGTTCGGTTCACCCGACCGTTTGCCGCCGTCGATGAGGTAGCCCTTTCCGCCTCGGCTTCCGATGATACCTGACGCGCCCACGCCGAGATGGCGTCCGACGCGAAGGGCGAACACGCCACCACCAGCCGCGACGCCTGCGGCGAACAAGCCCGTGAGCGCGCAGTAGATCGTGTTCTTGCCATTGCGGGGCCAGTGTGGACTTCCCTTGCCGCCGGTTCCTCGCGATTGCGTCGCGTACGCGTGGCCCGCCTTCAGTCGCACGTCCGATCCGTTCTGGCCGTCGTACTTCGTGTTCGCGCCCGTGTTTGGACACGAGTCGCCACCCTTTCCACCGGGACCGCCACCCGCTCCACCGGTGCTGCCCGGTTGCCCGAACCTGGCCGGGTTGCCCGGTGTGGGAGCCGCTGCGAAGTAGGCCGCGTCGGTGCCGTTGACCTCGATCGTTCCGTCGATTTGTGCGACGCCGCGCACCTTGACCACGTCGCGGTTCGTGCCGACGAATCTCACCGTCACACCGGTCGGGACGTTCATCGAGCCGAATTCGAACACGCCGTTGCGGACGAACTCGGTCCGACCGGACTCAGTGTGCGTTCCGGGGATCGTCATGTTGTCCGTGTTCCATGTGTACACGGAGCCGACTCTCACACCGAGTTTGTAGTCGAACATGCCGTGACGACCGGTGCCGCCCACTTGCGCGGCGATTGCCTCGCCGCCGACCCAGAAGCCGCCCGAGTTGTTCTTGTCGAGCATCGCGTCGGTCGCGAAGGACTCGGTGATGTTCTCCTCGGGCAGGCATAGGCACGAGCCGATCGTCGCCTTGGCGCCGTTGCTGAACGCGGTGCCCGCGGCGTTCGCGCGCGGATCCGGCGAGATGAACTGGTTGTAGAACGACGCGCCGATCAGGCCGAGGTCCTTCGGCAGTACGGTCTGCAGGTAAGCCGTTCCCTTGCCGGTGTTGATCCACAGATTGGCGTCGATGCTGACGTAGAGGTTGCAGCCTGGCGCGCCGAACCCGTTGAGGGGCATGGGGAGGTTGACTCTGCGCCAAACCGTGTTGGACCGGCCGAACACGAGTATGCCGACGTTGTTCGGTTGCACGTTCGTCACCGCGATCGTGAACTCGCGACCGATGACGGGTAGCTTGGGAGCAGAGAGGCTTGGCGGTGTCGTTCCGCTGCCACAACCCGTACCGAACGGTACGTACGAACCCGGGGTCTGCGCGATCGCGGGGGGAAGACAGAGAGAGAGAGAGCGCAATAGGGAAGAGAAGACGAGATTCCATGCGAGGTTTCCTTCGTGCCCGTAGGGCGCGCGAGGGTGTGGGGTGCGGAAACTCCGTGACGAGAGGATTCCGCGAGTTGCTTCCACCTCGTATGAGTTCCAACTTGATGCGGGCCGTCAATCCGTGGAGCGCGATTACACATCACTACGCGGATCTGTAACCTGTGCAGACCATGCGACTCTCCGCCATTCCGCTGTTCGCTCTCCTGGCCAGCTGTGCGTTTTTGCCCACCAGGTCCGGTCCCCCGAATGTTGTCCTGTTCATCGCGGACGACATGACGTTCAGCGACTGCGGGTGTTATGGAAACTCCGACGTGCGCACGCCGAACATCGATCGGCTCGCCACGGAGGGGATGAAGTTCGAACGGATGTTCACCGCGACGGCGATGTGCTCGCCGACGCGGCAACAGCTTTACACCGGTTTGTTCCCGGTGCGAAACGGCGCGTATCCGAATCACAGCAAGGTGCGGCGCGGTACGAAGAGCATCGTGCACCACCTGAAGGCGCTCGGGTACCGTGTTGCCCTGGTGGGCAAGCGGCACATCGGGCCTCCGGACTCGTTCCCGTTCGAGCGGCTCCCGGGTCGCAACGCGAAGAAGCAACTCGGGCTACCGTTCGAGAAGATCCGCGAGTTCATTCTCAGGGACAAGGACAAACCTTACTGTCTGGTCGTCGCGTCCCACGAGCCGCACAAACCCTGGACTCAGGGCAAACCATCCGCCTACCCCCCGGCGAAGCTGAAAATCCCGCCGCATCTGTTCGACACCCCTGCCACGCGCGAGGCGCTCTCGAAGTACTACGCCGAGATCACCTACATGGATCGGCAGGTCGGCAAGTGCATGGAACTCGTGCACGAGCATGGTGACGAGTCGAACACGGCCTTCATCTTCACGAGCGAGCAGGGTTCGCAGTTGCCGTTCGGCAAGTGGACGTGCTACGAACTCGGCTTGAAGACTGCGTTCGTGGTGCGTTGGCCCGCTCGCGTGAAGGCGGGTTTTGTGACGGACGCGATGACGCAGTATGTCGATGTAGTCCCGACGTTGCTCGCCGCGGCGGGAGGCGAGATTCCGGATGGGCTCGACGGTCGCAGTTTCCTCGGCGTGCTCGCGGGTAGCGCGACGGCGCACAGAGACTACGTCTACGGCATACATACGACGCGCGGGATCATCAAGGGTTCGAAGTGTTACCCGGTGCGATCGATCCGTTCGAAGCGGTTCAAGTTCATCCAAAACCTGAACGCCGACAAGGAAGCGTTCTCGAACATCATGGCGGGTGAGGCGCACTCGACGCCGGTGCTCGCCTCGTGGATCAAAGCGGGAGGGCGTGCCGCCGAGCGCGCGCGCTTCTATCGGGTTCGACCACGCGAGGAACTCTACGACTTGAAGAACGACCCTCTCGAGCTGGACAATCTCGCCGGGCGTTCCGAGTTCAGTGAGATGCGCCGCCAACTTCGCACGCGGCTCCACGCCTGGATGAAGCAGCAAGGCGACGAGGGGATCGCCACCGAAATGCTCGTCAAGGCACACCGCCGGAAGTAAGCGAGGTTGCGATCTCGCAGCCGTCGAAGCGGATTGCTAGCGAGTACGGCGCAGAATGAGCATGTCAGGATCGATGCGCACGTCAGCGTCGGCCGGGAGCTTCAGTTCGCCCTTGCCTTTCGGCATCGGGACGCGGACGAGCTTGCCGTTGATGACGACCGGGACGGGCATCGGGAATTCGGTATCGATTGGCACGTCCCACTCGAGCGTGAGTCTGCCGTCCTCCTGCTTGCTCTGGATGCGTGGCAACTTGCCCTGACGCAGGTAGACCTCGAAGAACCACGTGAGATCGGCGCCGTGATACTTCTCCGCGATCTTGCGGATCTCCTCGGTGTCCGTGAGGCGGCAACACGATCCGTCCGTCACCTTCTCCATCTCCGGGTCCGGGTATGCCATCCGCCGCAGCGCGATGAAGAACTTCTCGTCCTCCATCACCCAGCGCAACGTGTGCATCACCCACGATCCCTTCCTGTAGATACTGTGACCTCTGTAGATCTGCGACGAATCCTGCACCCTCCGTGGCGCCACCGTCGCGGTCCGCCTCTCGCGCTGACCACGCATCGCGCGAAGGTAGCCCTTGCGACCGCGCTTCTTCTCCATGTAGAGGGCCTGCATGTACGTCCCGATGCCCTCGTGGATCCACATGTCCTTCCAATCCCGGCACGTCACCAGGTTGGCCCACCACTCGTGCGCCATCTCGTGATGGTGAAGCCAGTCGTAGCCGTCGGATTCGACGCGGTATCCGTTGCCGTAGGCGATGATCGTCTGGTGTTCCATCCCCAGGTGGGGTGTTTCCACGACGGCGTACTTTTCGCCGCGGAACGGGTACGGGCCGCACACCTCTTCCATGTGTCGCACGTGATCGAGGAAGTGTGGGAAGGCCTTGCGCGCCTTCGCCTCGTTTTCCGGAAGCGCGAATAGGAACACCGGGAACTTCTCGCCGGCGACGCTCTTCATCTTCTGCTCGATGACGATGTACGGCGCGATGTTCAGGGCGATGCAGTAGTTGCTGATCGGGACGGTGACGCGCCAGTGGAATAGACGCGACTCACCCTTCTTCTCGTCCGATACGAGAACACCGTTGCTGGCACAGACGAGGTTTTTCGGCACCGTGATCCGCAAGTCCATCCCCGACGGCTTGTCGGAGGGGTGGTCCTTGCACGGCCACCAGAGATCCGCGCCGTTCATCTGGCACGTCGTCGCGATCCAGTGCGCGCCCGACTTCGTCTTCTTCCACGTGAAGCCACCGCTCCACGGTGGGTTGGGCGCGATCCGCGGCTTGCCGCCGTATTTCACCCAGACCGTCAGCTTCTCTCCCGGGCCGAATTCCTCCGGCAACGGCATCTGGATCTTCCCGGCCTCGTGCGTGAACGCGATGTCGTGTTCGACGTCGCCCCTCCTGCATCGCACCGAGTCCACCTCGAGCGCGTCGTCGAGATGCAGAAAGATCTTCTTCGTCGCCTTCGTGACCTCCGCCGTCATCCCCAGTTCGCCGCGAATCGTCCGTTCGTCTGGATCGACGGTCAACTTCAGGTCGTAGTGCAGCACATCGAAGCATGCCTGCTCTGGCTGCAACACGCCCCCCGACACGTTCGGCTTGCGCTGCGACGCGAGAGAGGAGGACAGGACGAGGAGGGCGATGAGGCTCGACGGTAGGTTGCGACGCATGTGCGGGGTCTTGTCTGAAACGGTGGCGCTGCGCGGAGTCTATTCCCCCAGCGGCATCGCGAACACCCGTGGCCCGTGGCAAGGTGGCTGCGGATCACGTAAAGATGACGTCGCATGCACCGCCTCGTCAGCTACCTAACTCTCCTCTGGATCTGCGCGGCCTGTACGGTCTCGCCGGAAATCGTCCGCGCCGTGGAGGAAGGTGATCATGGCCGCGTCGAGGTCGCGTGGATCGAGCTGACCCCACCAGCTGGCCGACCGTCCGTCTCGCTGATCAACATGGTGCACGTTGGCGAACCCCGATACTTCGCCGACGTGCAATCGCGGTTGGACAGCGCGGCGTTGGTGTTGATGGAGGGAGTTGTCCGCGAGTCCGCGCCTGAGGGCGTGACGTCCGGATCCCCGCGGCGCGTCGGCGCCGATTTGTTCGATCTCGCGACTACTTTCCGTCTGGTGCACCAGCTCGACGCGCTCCAGTGGCGCCCGCACTTCCGCAACGCGGACATGGGCGAGACCGAGTTTCGCACGATGCCGCGGCGGACGACCACTCGAGAGGCGCCGTCGCTGCGTGACTTGCAGCGCGACGCGAACTTCGCGGTGTATCGGTTCCGACGGCGCAACCCGCAAATCAACCCGGACACGGCAGAGGAACATGCTCGTCGGGGCGTTGCCCGCCGCGTCCTCGCCCGTCAGATTGCGAGCGGGTCGTGTGACGCGCGCCTCCGACCCGTCGTCGGTCAGATCCGGAACAGGATCGCGCTCCGGGCTCTCGACGAAACCAAGGTCGTCGGGAGAGTCGTTCTCTGCTGGGGATTCGCGCACGGCGAGGACTTCGTTCGCGCGCTGCGGAATCGCGGATATCGGGTCGCGTCGGTCGCCTGGCACGAGGTCTTCCGATACTGACCCACAAGCGCCCCCACATTCCGGCCCGATGAGGTAGAATCGCCGAGTCCGCGCGTCGTCCCCCAGACCTCCTCGCACAGGTCTTGCATGTCGCCTACCCCTCTGTTTGATCCTGGCCGCCGAATGTTCCTCCGGCGGAGCACGCGTGGACTAGGCGTTATCGGGTTCGACGCGCGGGCTCTTCTTTCTCGTCGCGCGTCTCGCACGGTCCGCGTCGGGCAAAGCGCTGCCGGTTCTGCGAGAGAAGCTCCAGGCGGATGCAACCCGCGACAGTGCCGCGGTCGAGATCATCGCCATCATCGAGGCGCGGAAGGACCGCGCTGGCATCGCGGAGTATCTGCAGTCCGTTCTCGACGTAGTTCGTGATCCGGACGTGCGGCGCCGCTACGTGGTTTTGGACCTCGATTGCGTGCCGCGACGTGGATTGTCGAGTGGCTCGCGGTCGCCGTTGACCCGACGCGGTTGGATCACCCCCGCCTGCTCGCTCGATGCGGGCAGGTAGCTTGTCGGTTGGTGCACCGGGCGCAGATCGCCCAGCTGGATTACCCGGTCCACCAACCGCACGCGCTCCTGCATCGAGAGTGACTCGACGGGTATGTATGGCACGTCGAACATCTCGAGAAGGCACTTCACGATGCCGTCGATTCGCACGACTTCCTCCCACTCCAGACCCGCGCGCACTCCGTCGGCGCGGACGAGTTCGCGATGGGGTCGCAGAAAAAACACCATGCCCTCGCGGACCGTCGTCATGTACTCGGCCAGGCGTTGGTCACGAAAGACCTCGGCGAGGATCGTCGAATGATGCGCGGCGTACGCGAGGTTGCAGAAGGCGCGGTCCGATACGAACGGCCCTTGGATCTTCCGCTCGGATTCGACCTGCCGGATGAACACCTTAGCCTGGTAGCGATTGACCAGATCGATGTCGGCTCGGAGCGATTCGAGTTGCGCTTCCATCTCGGCGAGCACGCCCCGCGCCACCTCGGCGATCATCGG
>CAYYAQ010000125.1:13023-14914 GCA_964469555.1 uncultured candidatus Brocadiaceae bacterium
GCGTTCGTGCACCCAGCGGGCGAGCGTGGTCTTGCCCGTGGCATGGGAGCCGACCATGTAGATGCGGGAAATCGGTGCCATGGGGTGGTTCTTCTGCATACGACGGCAGGTGAGCCTAGAGTGACCCCGACGCGATTCCAGCGGTGTTGCTACTCCCGCCCCTTGAGACCGGAGATTGTGGATACTGTGAGTCACTGTTGAAAAGCGTCAACCACCGGCGTGAAGGGATGTGCATTTCAGATGCCCCTCGTTCTCGGCCATCGGTAGGCAGCTTGGGGCGGGATTCGAGCTAGAGACTTGTTTGGATGAGCACCACACCCAAATGGACCGGCGATGAGGTGGTCGTACTTTCCCCAGACCACCCCCGGCTTCCATGACGCGGAGTACCGGGCCCGGCGCAACGCCATCGCGAAGGCGAGCCTCGAGTACGACGGCACGGGAGCGCGATTCGTATCACGCCCACTACGAGAAGATGGCGCCCTTCATCGAGCGGGCGATGCGCCGCGCCGGAGAAGACCGCCAAGCGCATCTATGACGTGATTCGCCGAAGGAACCCCCCATTGCGCGTGCCGGCGACGACCGATGCGCACATGTTCTCGCTGTTGCGCAGGCTACTGCCCCGCTCGCTCTACCGCTGGGAGGGGATGTTGCCCGACGTCAGGTCTTGGGGGCCGACGTTGGACGCCTTCGACACCCCGTGAGTCTCTCGTCTGCGATAAGTCAGGATCTCCTCGAGCATCGCCCGCAAGTTTCTTGTGGGCCGGTAGCTGATGAAGTCCTCGATCTTGGTCAGGTCGGGTAGCCGGCGCGGTATGTCCTCAAATCCGCTGCCCAGAGCTTTCTCGTACGGGACCAGTTCGATCTTGGAACTCGACCCGGTCAGGTCACGGATCAAGCGAGCCAGGTCACCGATCGAAACCTCTTCGTGGTGGCCAATGTTGAAGACCTCACCCATCGCGCTCGGCTTGTCCATCAATTCGAGGATCGCGTCGACCACGTCTCCCACCCACGTAAACGATCTCTGCTGTGTGCCGTCGCCGTAGACCGTGATCGGCGCACCGCGAAGCGCCCGATCGATGAATCGGGGGACGACCATGCCGTACCGCCCTGTCTGACGGGGACCAATCGTGTTGAAGAACCGTGCGACGACCGCTGGCAAGCCCTGTTCGTTGTAGTAGGCCTTCGCGAGAAACTCGTCGATGATCTTCGAGCTGGCGTAGCACCAACGTGAGCGCGACGTCGGCCCGAGCACGAGGTCGTCGTCTTCGCGGAACTTCTCGCGTTGGAGCTTGCCGTAGACCTCCGAAGTCGACGCGAGCAGAACCGGGGTCCGACGCTGCGCGCAAAGCTCGAGGATGATCTCGGTGCACGCGATGTTCGTCTCGATGGTGCGCACCGGTTGTTCGATGATCAGGTGGACGCCGACGGCGGCTGCGAGGTGGAACACCATGTCGGCCCGGGCGATCAATTCGGTGGTGACCTCGCGGTGTATCACCGTGTCGCGCACGAAAGAGAAAGCCGGGTTCTGGCGGAGATGGGCGATGTTCTGTTCGCATCCCGTGGAGAGGTCGTCGATGACCTGCACCGCGCAGCCACGCTGCAGGAGCGTCTCCGCCAGGTGGGATCCGATGAACCCGGCGCCGCCGGTGATGAGCACGTTTCGCATAGCGTCCGGTCCACGGGGGTATCGTGGGCGTTCCCCGTTGGATGGGCGGAGTCTGGAGATCCTTCCGTGGAAAGCAGAATTGTCCACAAGCGAATCCCGATCGACCGGATTCTTCCGATTGTGGAAAGCTCCAATTTCTCTGCGCGGACCGGGAACGGGCATGGCACGGCCGGTCTGGGTCAAGGCCGCGGTGAGGTAGGCGTCGGCAGCGTTGCCGCCCTGGGC
>CAYYAQ010000126.1:0-13376 GCA_964469555.1 uncultured candidatus Brocadiaceae bacterium
GACCCCGCGGCTGATCGTCACTGCCGTTGTGCAACTCGACCTCGAGCGGATCCCGGATCTCCTTGACGATCGTCTTGGGGTCGATGCCGTGCTTCTCGTTGTGCGCGAGTTGCAACTCGCGGCGACGCGACATCTCGGCGAGCGACTCCCGGATCGAGTCCGTCTCCTTGTCCGCGTAGAAGATGACTCGACCCTCGACGTTCCGCGCGGCGCGCCCCGAGGTCTGGATCAGCGACCGCCGGCTGCGCAAGAAACCCTCCTTGTCGGCATCGAGCACGGCGACGAGGGCCACCTCCGGCAGGTCGAGCCCCTCGCGCAGCAGGTTGATGCCGACGAGGCAGTCGAACACGCCGAGACGCAGGTCACGGATCAGCGCCGCGCGCTCCAGGCTGTCGATGTCCGAGTGCAGGTAGCGCACCTTGATGCCCAGGTCGACGAAGTAATCGGTCAACTCCTCGGCGCTGCGCTTCGTCAGGGTCGTGACGAGCACGCGGAACCCTTTGCCCACGACGTCGCGCACCGTGCCGACGAGATCGTCGACCTGACCGCGTGCGGGCCTGATTTCCACCGGGGGGTCGACGAGACCCGTCGGTCGGACGACGAGCTCGAACACGTCCGGGCCGCTCTGCTCGATCTCGTAGTCGTTCGGCGTGGCAGAGACGTAGACGACCTGGTTTTGCAGGGAGACGAATTCCTCGAACTGAAGCGGGCGGTTGTCGATCGCCGACGGCAGCCGGAACCCGTATTCGACGAGCGTTTCCTTGCGACTGCGGTCCCCACGGTACATCCCTCCCGACTGCGGGACGGAGACATGGCTCTCGTCGATGAACAGGATGTAGTCCTCGGGAAAGTAGTGGATGAGCGTGGCCGGTGGCTGCCCCGCGATGCGACCGTCGAGGTGCCGCGAGTAGTTCTCGATGCCGTTGCAGATCCCGGTTGCGCGCATCATCTCGAGGTCGTGCAGCGTCCGTTGCTCGAGCCGCTGGCCCTCGAGGAGCTTGCCGCGCTTCTTGAGTACCTGGAGATGCTCCTCCAACTCCGCCTCGATCGAATCACACGCGGCGAACAACCGGTCCTGCGGCGTCACGTAGTGGCTAGAAGGGAAGATCGAGATCTCGTCCAGTTCCTGCACAACTTCGCCTCGAAGCGGATCGACGCGCATGATCGACTCGATCTCGTCACCGAACATCTCGATCCGGATCGCCGTCTCCTGCTCGTACACGGGGAAGATTTCGACGACGTCGCCCCGCACGCGAAACGTCCCCGGCGTGAACTCGTAGTTGTTCCGGCGATACTGGATGGACGCGAACGCGCGCAACATCGAGTCACGGTCCCGCTCCTCTCCGCGGCGCAGCTGCACCGACAACTCCCGGTAGTGCTCCGGCGACCCCAGCCCGTAGATGCACGAGATCGAAGCGATGATCATCACGTCGCGCCGCTCCATGAGCGAGCGGGTGGCGGAGTTGCGCATCCGATCGATCGCTTCGTTGATCGTCGCCTCCTTCTCGATGTACGTATCCGACGTCGGGACGTAGGCCTCGGGCTGGTAGTAGTCGTAGTAACTGACGAAATACTCGATGGCGTTGTTGGGATAGAACACCTTGAACTCGCTGTACAGCTGCGCGGCCAGCGTCTTGTTGGGCGCCAGCACCAGCGCCGGACGCTGCAGTTCCTCGACGATCTTGGCCATCGTGTAGGTCTTGCCAGACCCGGTGACGCCGAGGATGGTGGAGTGCCGAGCGCCCCCGCGAAGGGCCTCGCAGAGGGCGGCGATGGTTCCCGGCTGGTCGCCGGCTGGCGTCATGTCCGTCTCGAGGACGAAGGGCTGCGAACGGGTGTCTGGCATCTGGGTCGGGTCCGCGCGATCGCGGAACCCCCAACAATATCGGGTCAGAAGGCAAGCCCCAGACCATAGTCCCGTTGACACCTTCCGGAATTCCCCTGTAGCTTGTCTCAGGTTACCCCTGAACCCAAGGATTGCAGTGACAAGACGTTCTTCCCGAAGGGCCCGCCAAGCACTAACCGATGCGGCGCACGATCAGGTTTCACCTCCACCCGGTGCCCCCACGGCACCCCAATCCCCGAGATTGTCCACGCCCTCCTCTGACCCATCGTCACCCTCGCAATCCTCGGAACGATCCCGGCGGAGCTCGCGGCGTCGCTCTGCCAACGAAGACGAGAAGGGCACCACCACCCGCCGCGGCACGTCCCGGCAAAGTCGCAGAGGCCAGCCCGATGGGGACCGCGAGAGCCGCAAACCGACGATCGGACGGGACGGCAAGGCGAGCATCTCCTGCCCGAGCTGCGCCGCGCAGTTCAAGATCGCCGAGGACAACCTCGAGATGAAGGTCAAGTGCTCGCAGTGCCACCGGACCTTCTTTCCCCTCGCCGCCGCGAAGGGCAGGCGCGCCCCGCCGAACCACACCCGACCGATCATCATGGGAGTCGTCGCCATCGTCGCGATCATCGTCGTCGGCTTGATCATCGACTCGCTGTCGTCGACGGGTGCCGACACCGGCCCGGCGGTCGCCGTGAAGCCAACGATCGAAGTCGGGAGCAAGACCAAGGAAGTCCGCGCCGTGATTGCGTGGGCGAAGGCGATCGGAAACAAGGATCGACTCAACGCTGCGTTCAACACGGACATGGACACGATCCAGAAGAAGTTCGACATCGACAAGAAGAGCCTCTACAGCCGCAGCTTTGGCGAAGCGAAGAAGGTGATCGAGAACAAGGTCCTCGACACGTTGTTCTCCGCCACCGAGACGATCGTCTTCCGCGCGTACATACCATCGTACGGTCGCATCACCGATGAGAAGATGGTCGAGGACAAGAAAGGCACGGTCCGACTGAGCCTCTCCCCGCGGGACAGCAAGATCCACCGGGACAGCGCCGAGGTCCTCGTCTCGTACGAGTGGGACTCCGACGACCAGCGATTCAAGGTATACGGGTGGCGCGTCGTCACGATGGCGCGCGAAGACCTGCTCCTCGAGAAGATCGACAACAAGAATCCCCGCAAGAAACACATCGCGCACACAGAGATCGGAAAGGCGGAGTCACGTGAGATCATTTTTGGCGGCAAGAAGCACCGGATCGAGGAAGCCGCACTCGTCCCCCTCAAGCACCTCGAGACCACATCCGAGGAGGACCGGAAGACGATCGATGCGCTGATCGCGAAACTCATCGACATCCAGGCGAGCGGTATCCACTTCAACCGAGCCGACATCGCGCTCCAGAAATTCGGCAAGGCAGCAGTTCCGAGGATCTTGAACAAGATGTACGAGACCAAGATGGAGTCCCGGGATGACGTGCTCGTCGTCAACCGGCTGTGCCGCTTCCTGCGCCACCTGACCGGCGAACGAAAGGGATTCAACCCGACGATCAACACACTCGGCGACTCGGACGTCGGCGCCTCCGAAAAGGAAAGGGTCTCCGCGTTGAAACAGTGGTACGCCTGGTGGGGTCGCTACTACGACCGCGACAACTGGCAGAACATCGATTCGGACGACGAAATCGAGCTCACTTCGAAAGAAATCGAGGCCAAGCGAAAGGCAGAGGCAGAGGCCGCAAAGAAGGCCCGCGCCGAGCAACGCAAGAAAGCTCGAGGCAAATAGGCGCGCGGGACGCCGATCCAGAGTACACCATGACATGGGTCCAACATTGACGTGAAGGTCGCCCCCCGGTCGCCAGCCGGTGGAGGTCTTTCGCTCTCTTCGTTTGGCCCTGAGAATGCCCCCTCACTTCCAACCCAAGAACTGACATGGCTCACCTCCCCGTTCAGTGCCAGAACTGTGGCGCTCGCTACAAGATCCCCGAGACCTTCAAGAGTGACTCCGCCAAGTGCAAAGGGTGCGGCACGATGATCGACGTCAAGGCCGCGCGAGCGGCGGGCGGCGACAGCGAAGGAGAAGTCACTCCGGCGAGCAAGCCCGCACCGCGTACGACCGGCGGGACCCGCAAACCGAGGCAAGCGGCTGGCGCTAGCTCGAGGCGGCGCGGCGGCGGCGAAGACGGCGAAGAGACCGTCAAGGCAACCGCTTCCACTTCCATGCGCAGGTCGAAGCGGCGTGGTCGTCGCGGCGAAGACGGCGACGATAATGGTGAGGACGAAGAAGGCGGTCGGCGCTACGAGAAGAAGAAAGACAACACGCCCATGATCACCGGCATCGCGATCGTCGCGATGGTGATCGTCGCAGCCGTGTTCTTACTCACCTTTGATTGGGACGCCGCGACCGAGACAACCGACAAGAACGACAAGAACGACAAGACCGCCGAAGCCGCGAAGGAAGGCGACAAGGGCAAGACCGACGAGGGCGCGGACACCGATCCCGACGCCGACAAGAAGACAGAGGAAGCTGACGCCAAGAAGGCCGCGGAGGACAAGAAGGCCAAGGACGCCGCCGCCAAGAAGAAGAAGGATGATGCGGCGAAACAGAAGGCTCTGGAAGCCGCCGCCAAGAAAGAGATCAAGGATGCCGACGACGTCTTCAAGCCCTTGAGCATCCTCGAGAAACTGGACCGCCCCGCCTCGGTGACCGAGGAAGAGGAGAAGGAGATCAAGAGCCTCCTGGACGACCTCCGGACCGGATCCGGTCTCGCCGCGATCCGCGCTCCGGGGAAACTCGAGGCGATGGGCTGGAAGATCCTGCCGCTCGTGGCCAACCGACTACTCGAACTCGACTACTCGGCGATGCAAGACAGCGAGTATTCCTACCTCCTCACCAACCGCGTCATCCTGCCGCTCACGCGCTGGGAGTTCGGTTTCCGCCAGGCCAAGCAGACGGACTCGTTCGAACTCAAGGACGGCCACGAGAACGCGCTGCGGGTCAAGAACGTGCACATACACGCTCGGATCTATTGGAACTCGGACGAGGCTTGGGGGAAGTACAAGGCGAAGTACCCCGAGAAGTTCAATTAGCCGTCCCCCCGTCTCCTACACCCTACCGCCTACGGCCATCGCGCCGCTCACAACGCGGCAGGTCCGGGACCGCACCGGCTCAGCACCGCAGGGTCGACCGCACGCCCCCTCTCGGAACCAGGTTGCGGGAGCCAGGACCAACTCCGCGCCGGGGCGCTGACCCCCGCGCCTACCAAGCCGCTGCCGCCCCCCCCGACCGCGGATCCGCCGCCGCAACCCGCAACCCGTCACCCCGCACCTCGATCGCCTGACACCGGCCAATCCCGCTGGCCTTCTCGGCGAAGCGATGTCCACGCCTCCTCAACCCCTTGCGCACATCCACACTCAGCGCCGCCGCCTCGAAGAACAAGTGCTTCGGCTTCCACTGGTGATGCACCCGCGGCGTGCGGACGGCGACATCCACCGCAAGCTCGTGATCCACGACGTTCATGATCACCTGCAACACCGTACTGATGATCCGCCCGCCACCCGGACTCCCCAACACCAGCCGCAACTTGCCATCCTTGACCACGATCGTCGGCGTCATCGACGACAACATTCTCTTGCCGGGCGCGATCGCGTTCGCCACGCCACCCACCAACCCAAACTGATTCGGGACACCGGGCTTGGCACTGAAGTCATCCATCTCGTTGTTGAGCAGGAAGCCCAACCCATCGACCACCAGCCCGCTACCAAACGATGAGTTGATCGTCGTCGTGCACGACACCGCATTGCCTGCCGCATCCACGACCGAGAAGTGCGTCGTGTCGCCGGATTCCTTCGCTCCTTTCGGGCGACCCGGCTCGACGTCCGTGGACTTGTCCGGATCGATCGAGGCCCGCAGCTTCTCTGCGTACTCTTTCGTGATCATCCGCGCCTGGGGAACCTTGTAGAACCCGGGATCACCGAGCCATTTCGAACGATCTGCGTAACCACGCTTCATCGCTTCCGCCATGTAGTGCACGGTCTCGCTGCTCAAGAGACCGCTTCGCCCGATGTCGTACCCCTCGAGGATGTTGAGCATCTGGATCACCGCGATACCGCCAGAGGACACCGGGGGCATCGACAGGATCTCGTGACCCCGGTACGTCCCGCGCACTGGCTTGCGCCATAGCGGTCGGTACTGCGCCATGTCTTTCTCGGTGATCAAACCACCGGCCTTGTGCATGTGCGCGGCGAACAACCGCGCCGTCTCACCCTTGTAGAATCCGTCGAAGCCATTCTCAGCCAGCCGCGAGAGAGTGTCCGCGAGGTCCTTCTGCACGAGCTTCATGCCCTGGGACAGCGGCTTGCCGTCGCGGAAGAACACCCGCTTCGTGGTCGGGAAGCGGCCGAGAATGTCCGCCTTGGCGCGCAACCCGTCGGCGAGGAAGTGGTCGACTTCGAACCCTTCTCGCGCCAGGCGGATCGCCGCCGCGACGAGTCCCTTGAACGGCTTGCTGCCGAACTTCTCGTGGACCGCGAGCAACCCCGCCGGGCTGCCGGGCACGCCGCCGGCCAGGGATCCCCAGAGACTCGTCTCCGGATCGACCGAGCCGTCCTTGCGAAGATACATGTCCCGGTGCGCTGCGGCGGGCGCCACCTCGCGGTAGTCCAGCGCTGCGGTCTGCCCGTCGGCCATGCGGATCACCATGAACCCGCCACCGCCGAGATTGCCCGCCGAAGGGTGGGTCACGGCGAGCGTCAGCGCCACGGCGACCGCGGCGTCGATCGCGTTGCCGCCGGCCTTCATCACCTGCAACCCAACACGGGTGGCGTGCTTCTCCGCGCTCACGACCGCGCCGTGCATTCCCTTGGCGACGAGGTCGTTGGGCGGATGAACCGCGAGATTCGCCGGCGGTGGCGAAGCGGCCAGGAACACGATGCCGAGGGGGATCATCTTCCGGGAAACGCCCACCATGTTATCTACCTCCTGGCCACTCGCCTCGAGCGTCTATTCCTGTTCGGTCACCTTGATGCCCTGTTCGGCGAGATAGGTGATCGCTTCCTGGATCACCGCATCGTCGCCTTCGACCTCGAGCACTACGAATCCGCCTTCATCAGTCACCGATGCGGCGCGGATGTTGGTCACGACATCGAACTTGCGTGCGAGCAAGTAGAGGAGTGGTTCCTTGACCAGACCCTGGGAAAACTCAAAATGTATGGTCTTCTTCGTCATCTCAACTGAAGGTGTCCAGACAAGACACCCTTCGATAGCCCTCGAATGTTCGGCGCTTCCGGAAATCGGACTGCTCAATTTAGGGCCTTTCCGGTGTCGAGGGAAAGAACTAATCCTCGGCCCTTGAACCCACCTCTGGAGCTTCCTAACTTCCGGACTCGACGCGGTGCCTTGGCCGAGTGGTTAGGCAACGGATTGCAAATCCGTGCACATCGGTTCGATTCCGGTAGGCACCTCCATCATAAGTCGCCCCCTGGCACCGCGCAGGGGGCGACTTCTTGTACGCTGCACACCTATGTCACGCTCGCAACACTGTCAGACACGGATGCGTAGACCCCACCTCGGAACGACGGTCTTGTTGGCAGCGCTCATCACCGGGTGCATGGCGACGCAGGCAGCAATCCTCCGCCTCCCCGTGAAGATCGACGACGGACACCCGGGCGGACTCGCGATCGTGCGCGTGCCGCTAGCAACATTGCAAACCAGACTCGAGGGGTTCGACGCGCAGCACGCCGCGTACTTCTTTCGCGGTCGCGAACCAATCGCGCACGCTTACGAAGACACCGACGACGACGGACAACCCGATATCCTCGTCGTGAAGATTCCCAGCGACGGCAAGGAACACTGGATCGTCATCGTCTGTCCGGGGAAATCGAGTTCCGCTCCTCTCCCTGACGGCGGTAGCGCCCTCGGCGTCCACGCCGACTTCAGCCTCTCGACGAACTGAATGGCGCTCCGAGGATCATCGGACCCGGCAGCGACGCGGCGGCCTCCGCGTCGACCAACCGCGCGACGAGCGCGAATTCGAACGCCGTTCCCGGCCCCTGACTCGTGATCAGCCCCGGAGTGTCGACGACCCTACCCTCCGTCAGGACCCCGTGCGCGCCGACGACGTCCGCGACCGACGGGTGGCACGTCATCGGTAGACCAGCAGCGATGCCATGTCTCGCCAGAGCGAGAGGCGCGGCGCCGATCGCCGCAACCGCAAGCCCCGCCTCCACCTGACTCTTCAGCAACTCCCCCACCCGCACCGAGTCGGCGAGTTCGTGCGTGCCGGCGAGCCCGCCCGGGAGGACGATTACATCGAAATCCCCCTCGACCGCTGCCAGATCACGGTCGGGCACCAGCCGGACGCCGCGGCTGCACGTCACCGGGTCGGGCCCGGCGATCCCGGCCAAGGGTGACCTCGATCCCCCCTCGCCGCAGCACGTCCACGATGATCGTGACCTCCATCTCTTCAGCGCCTCTTGCGAGGAGGACGAGCGCGCGAGGAGTGTCGGTGTGCGTCGCACCTGCCTTGGGTAGGAGGATTCGGAATTCGTCGGAGAACGGAATATACTTTCCCAGCCCAATGGCGAAGAAACTGCTCTGCTACCTGATCTTCTTCGTGTTGGAGACCCTGATCGTACTGGGCTCCACCGTGGCCGTGGTCTGCCTCTACTTACCCTTCGTAGGCCTGAAGGCGATCGTGCTGACGGCGATGGGAAAATCCTCCTCGAAGGCGCCGCCCGAGCCTTCAATCCCGGAGACGAACGCCTAGCCACGGATCCGGCGTTGCATCGACGCGCCGGCAGACCACAATCCTGGCAGCGCCAACTCGACGCGGGGATGGCGGAATTGGCAGACGCAGCGGACTTAAAATCCGCAGTCCATAAAGGACGTGAGGGTTCGAGTCCCTCTCCCCGCACCATCTTACATCGGTTCACTATCTACTTCTTCTTGGCTGCCTTCTTCTTGGCTGCCTCTCGGGCGTCGGAAACGATCTTTTCCGCCAACACTATTTTTCGGCGTTCGTGCTCTTTGAGCCAAGGCGGTAGGGACTGGTCCACAGGTTCTTTGACCACATCCTTGGCAATATCTAGCGTTGTCCAAGGCAAGAAATCACGCTCGCCATACACGAGCGCTGCTTCCGTCACATCCATCCCCGATCGTAAGCACTCAACCAGATTATCGCTCTTATCTAGGTTGCACTGGCCGTGTGCTACTTGGACATTCTCGGGGCAGTGGGCGCCGCCGCTTGCCAAAGGGATGATGTGATCAAGATGCCGATCATTGTCCTCAACCGACTTCCCGCAAATACCACAGATACCCTTGTCACGTTCCCAGATCTCACTTTCGCTGACCTTCGCAAAAGTGTTCCCTTCCTTCCTAGCTCTATAGATGGAAATACTCATCAGCCGCCACCACAGCACGTCGCAGGACCTGGTAGTTCTTCTGCTGGAGATCCTTGAGGATCTGCTCGACCGTCGGTGGCTTCTGGAGCTTCGGCAGTGGCGGTCGAGGCCTACCCTGCGCTGGCAACACCCCGGCGAGGGTCGCAGCAAGGATCAGGAAGATTGTCGCGGTGTCACGCATGTGGCGGTCTACGTGCCTCAGCGTAGCAGCGCGAGAGCGAGATGTCGTCCGCTGCGTAAGCTAGCCGGGCGTGGGGACGCCGCGAGATCTGAGGGAGTTCGTTGAGCGCCGTCGTGAACGCCGGGTGAAGAACAGTGCGATCACCAGGACGGCGACGGCGATCACTGGCCGGAGCACAACGCGGAACAGTTCGACGGGGAGCCGTTGACGATTGCCTCGGATCAAGTTGGCGACCTTGGTCTTGTACTCCTTGTGCACCTTCGGGTCGTACCGCGAGTAGCTCAAGGCCGCCGAGAGCCTTGTGCCTGCCAGCACGCGACGGGCTCCGGCCACCACGAGGGCGGTGTCCGCGGTCTGGACGATGGCGACCATCGCCAGGATTCCTTCCGCACCCAGCACGCGCATGTCGTACCTTTGGGCTGGTTGACCATCGAGCAAGACCGACCGGCCCCAACGCAGCTTCTTTGTCGTACTGTCGTAGTGCGGTGGATCCGTCCATCCGACGAGTTCGATCGTTGGCTTGCCTTGCTTCTTTCTCTTGGTGTTGACGAGGAACTCCTTCTCTCGAATCTGCTCGGCCAGGCCTGATGGGTCAAGGTCGACGTTCTTGTCATCGAGGTGGCCGATCTCGGTGTACGAGATCCAGATCCCCCCCCAAGGTGTGTCGTTCGGGGGCAAGATAAGACCGAGCGTTGCCTCTCTGGCTGGGAAGCCCCAGACCTTTTCGATCACAAGCCGCGCCTCGCGGTGATCCAGATAGGCCCAGCCGTCGGGAATGTCGATCGTGGCGACGCCGCCTTTCACTTCGACGGTTCCGGTCTGGATGTCCAGCTTCATGCGAGTCGACGGCGATTGCGACGACGCGATGCTGACCGTGAATAAGAAGGCTGTGACCAACGGGAAGGCGTACGCACTCCCTGGCCTGCCGCCCGCGGCAGACGTTTCCGAATTCATGGGTAATTTGGATCGGTGCAGCGTTGGGCGGGCAACGCGCAAGGTAGGCCAGCATTCGGCGACCGGTCAACCGGGGTTGTGTACCAAGTTCGGAGCAACCACAATCTGACCGATGCACAGGATCTGGCCGCTCGCAATCGCAATCGGAGTCTCGGTTCGTCTCTTCATCTGGTGGGCAACGATCGGCAGTAACGACGTGACGGGCTGGTCCGAACACGCAACCAGCGTCGGCGAACTCGGACTAGCCGAGGCTTACCGCACGTCACAGGTCTTCAACCACCCACCGTTGATCGGGCTTTTCTCGAGTTGGGTGTGGGATCTCGCGGACCAGGACATGCAGATTTTTGCACGACTGATCAAGCTCCCCGGGCTCGCCGGTGAGTTGCTCGCGATGCTCGCGCTGCATCGCATCGGCGGCATTCGTCTCGCCGCTCTCTACGCGCTGATGCCGGCACCGATCCTCGTCGCGGCATATCACGGCAACACCGATTGTCTCTACGCCGCCTTCGCGCTGATCGCCGCGCTCGTCTGGGATCGCAAGTGTTACATGCTCGCCGGCTTCGCGTTGGCCGCTGCGCTCAACGTCAAGTTGATTCCGTTGGTGTTGGTGCCGCTCTTCGTCATCGCCTCGCCAAATCGAAAAGCGCTCATCCGCTTCTCGCTAGCGCTGGGTCTGGGCATGTTGCCCTATCTGTTGCCGGCGTTGCAGGCAGGCGAAGCGATGTACCGCAACATGATCACGTACAATTCAAACCCCGACGAATGGGGATTCCTGGCGTTGCTCAACGATGCCGAGAAGAGGTCCGAAACGCAGGCCCTCGTGATGCCGTTGCGTAACTTTGTTCTGGAAGCCGGTCGATACGTCATCATGGGTAGCTCAATCGCGCTCGCACTTTGCTCGCGTCGACGGCTGCGACTCTCCATGCGCGAACAGGTCGCGCTGGTCGCCGCGCTGTTCCTGTTCTTCGCCCCAGGCTTCGGCGTGCAGTACGTCGCTTTCGTCGTCCCCCTGCTTCTCGCCGTGAGTGTCTATGCAGGCGTGTTCTGGGGCGTCACTTCCGGTGCGTTCATCGGCACGTTGTACGTGTTCTACCTGAGAGCCGACGGCAAGTGGTTGTCGGAATTCTACTCCCCGTTCCCCGGCTGGGCGCCCGAGTTGGGCATCGTCGCATGGGCCGGGCTCGGTGCATGGATCTATCTGTTCCTAACCTCTGCCTGGCGCAAGTCGTCGAAGCCCGCCGACGCGACAGCGGACGACTGCTCGGTCGAGCCTGCGCAACCCGAAGCCTCGTAGCCCCGAAAACTAGCGGCCTTGAGTTCATGGATTGTGCGGTCGGGCAAAAAGGCCGCGACCGATTCGTCGCTCGATCCAACCGCCGGGGCCATCGACGATTCGTGGAATGGGACGCTGGGCGGCGGCCGATTTCGTTTCTGGCCAACTGGGGGGGGGGAAGCCTCCGCTGGCGACCCGACGGCTTGCTATCATCCACACTCGAAGTGCATTCCGTTGTGGGGTGTCCAGCGGGGTTCGTCCGACCCCACAATCCTGGCAGCGCCAACTCGATGCGGGGATGGCGGAATTGGCAGACGCAGCGGACTTAAAATCCGCAGTCCATAAAGGACGTGAGGGTTCGAGTCCCTCTCCCCGCACCACTTGCTGCTACGCGTCGCGACGAGAGGCACGACGCGACGACGACAAACCGGGAAAAGCGAGTCACCGCCGCGCGACCGCGTGCGACTGGCTGGGCGGAAGGCACGTCGCCTCCGTCCAGCCAACCACCAGGGAGGATCCATGCGCGCAGTTTTGTCCGTCGTTCTCATCGTCTCGACCGCAGCCGTCTCGCCTACGCAAGCCGCACCGTTCCAGGTCCCGGAGGCCCCCGGAGTTCTCGTGTCCGGCGACTTCGATGCCGACGGCATCGACGACGTCATCGTGTTTGGCGTGATCGCGCAGTCGCGGACATACTTCGGTCGGCGCAAAGCACCACACCTCGTGCGCGGACCCAGCTGGCCATTTCACCAACTTTGGTCGCTGATGGACGTGCCGTTGTTCGTCGGCGGCTACCTGTACGTTCCGGTCACCACCATCGCAGCCGCAATGTGCGAGATGCGCGTCTACCATCTCGTCAAGGGCCGCTGGACACACAAGGCCACGATGCTCATCTCGTCCCGTTCCCCGGCAACGAAGATCAACTCGCTGAAGATCCACGCGCTGCACATGGATATCGACGGCGACCGGCAACCCGACGTCCTCGCCGCGTGGGGCGATGCCCCACACACCCAGGGCAACGGAATCCAGGTCAGCTACTTCACGCCGACGGGCGCGCGGCCCGCTGCAAACATCCCTCCCCTCAGCGGACAGAGCACCGACTCGGTCGTCGTCGACATCCACCGCACGCGGAGCCTGATCAAGCCGAAGACCCCCGAGTACATCCTCACCTTGAGCGCGCAGAAGAAGAACGTGCTCGGCGGGTTTGGATTCGTGACGGTCGTCGACGGTCCGAAGGGGAGCAAGGGCGTCTGGGCGAATAACGGCCCGCCGCTCGCCTACTCGAAGTTCATCCACCTCGACTCCCCGGTGTCGTACGGTGACTTCAACATTCTTCCCATGGTGAAGACGCCACTGGTCCAACTCATGACCAGTGAATCGTTGCTGTTCATGCCATGGCCGTCAGCGCCGTACGTCACCAACCGGGGACAGGTCCTTCCGACCGATCCCCAGAGTACCTCCCTCGACCAGTGCGTCGCCGACTTCGACGGCGATGGTAGGGACGAGGTCGTGCTGGTCTCGAGCTCGGGCGTGAACCACCTCTCGTACTTGCACGTCGCAGACCCGTCGAGCAACCGGGCGTACGCCCAGTTCTTCTACCTCGGCTCCGGTAACGTGGCGCCGTCCGTCTTCCACGGCACGACCGGGGACTTCGACGGCGACGGCGACAAGGATCTGCTGCTCACCATCTACTACGGTGGTCGATCTCGCAACGGGTTCTTCGGGCTCTTCATCGCGGACCGCAG
>CAYYAQ010000126.1:13386-14632 GCA_964469555.1 uncultured candidatus Brocadiaceae bacterium
CTGATCCACGATAGATTCGCTGTGCATGCACGCCGGGCTGGCGTACAACCCAGGCATGCGGATGCGTAATCTCATGTTCCTGGTCCTAGCCACGGGACCCATCGCGTCTTGCGCGCTTACCAAGCGGTACCCGTTCCACACCATCGCGAACTCCACGCCCGCGTCCACCCTGCCGCCGGGTGTCCGCATGGCGCTCTACCTCGACGGCGTGCTCGACGCACCGGTCGACAGCATCCCCGTCCGTAGCTACGAATTGAAGATCGAGCTCGAACAGAGCCCGTTCTTCCCGCAATGGCGACCGTCATTCGACGACGCCACGCTGCAGGACGACGAGGGCAACGTCTTCCGATTGAGCGCCTGGTACGTCGACGAGTCGAAGTCGAAGCCAGCGAAACTGCGACGCTATCGGTGCGTCTTCGAGCTCCAAGCGCCGTACCGATTCCAGTCGATCATGGGCGTGTCGATCCGCTGGAAGCTGGTCTCCCGCCAAAGCCCCATGTTCCGCATCACCAGCAGATTCCAACAGTAGTCCCCAACACCGACCAAGGACGACTCATGGATCACCGCACTTTCTTGCGCGAACTCGCCTCCACACGACGCGGTTTCCTGAGCGGCATGGCCATGGGGTGCGTACTCCCTGGGCAGGTCTTCGCGACCCGGGACGACGCCGAAGACCTCGAAGCGGCGGCGCGACTGTTCGGATTGTCATTCGAGGAAAAGGACATGCAGGCCGCCGCGCGCCGCGCCGCCGGCGCGCGACAGAACTACGTGGCGCTCCGCAAGCATCCGGTCGACTGGTGGACCGCCCCGGCGTGGAAATTCGATCCACTGCCACCCGGAGTCGAGCCCCCGAGCATGGACCAAAAGGCGGAGTTCGCGATTCCAAAGAGCGACGGTTCGACGAAACCGGAGGACCTTGCGTACGCCTCGATCACACAACTCGCCGGTCTCCTCCGAGCGGGGAAGGTGTCGTCGCGGCAACTCACCGAGTTGTGCATTGCGAGGCTGAAGAAACACGACCCGCAATTGCTGTGCGTCATCACGATGCTCGAAAAGGAAGCCCTCGCCACTGCCGATCGCCTGGACGCGGAGATCGCAAATGGCAAGTGGCGCGGCCCTCTCCACGGCATCCCATACGGAGCAAAAGACCTGTACTCCTGGCCCGGCGCTCCGACGACATTCGGCGCGGCCCCGTACAAGGATCAGGTCCTCGACGTCAAGGCCACGGTCCTCGCCAAACTCGAAG
>CAYYAQ010000126.1:14642-14894 GCA_964469555.1 uncultured candidatus Brocadiaceae bacterium
TGGGAGATGTCTGGTTCAAGGGCCGCACCCGGAATCCGTGGAACACCGAACAGGGGTCGAGCGGGTCCTCGGCCGGTCCCGCGGCGGCGGTCTCCGGCGGTCTCGTTCCGTTCGCTATCGGCTCCGAGACCTGCGGCTCGATCCTCTCGCCTTGTTCGCGATGCGGCGTGTCGGGCCTGCGGCCCACATTCGGACTCGTCAGCCGGCACGGTGCCATGCCGTTGTCCTGGTCGATGGACAAAGTCGGTCCGA
>CAYYAQ010000127.1:0-8089 GCA_964469555.1 uncultured candidatus Brocadiaceae bacterium
CCGAATCATGGGGCAGCGGCTACATCGACTACCCGACCATGGTGCAACCGATTCTCGACGAGCACTGCGTGAGCTGCCACGGGGGAGAGCAGGGCTACGCCGGCGGTCTGGACCTGTCGGGAGGTTGGACCGAGCACTTCAGCATCAGCTACGAGAACCTGGTCAGCCGCCGCGAAACCCAGTTGGTCGCTCACTTGATCGCGGGCATCGACTGCATGAATGGCACCGCGAACTGGTCGGCACAGATCTTCCCCCCGCGCTCGCATGGTTCGGGGGCCGCACCCTTGGCGAAGCTCCTCGTCAACGGACACGACGGGTGCCTCCCGCAGCTGAGCCGAACGGAGCGCGACCTGCTGCTGGCGTGGATCGACACCAACGGCGTCTACTACGGCACGTGGGACTACACCGAGCACGGTAGCCGCATCAAGGCCTGGCAAAAGACCAAGACCGCGCTCATCGGGCACATGCGGAACGCCGGCTGCCTGCGGTGCCACGGTGACGAGAATCGACTCACCTACTTCGAGAGCGACTGGTTCAATCTCGAGCATCCGGAACGCAGCCGTATCCTGCGGGCACCGCTCGCCAAGGCCGGGCCCGATGCGAAGACGCCGACGAAGGCGGGCGCGGGTCTCGCGCTGTGTCGCAACCGCAAGGTCGATCCCCGAAGGCAGCGGGTGTGGTTGATGCGGACCGGGGGCTACGTGCACCACGTGTTGCCCCTGGACGCCTTCAAGCCCAAGCCATACCCCGCGGCCACCACCGGTGGGCAGCCAGTGGGCAGCTTTGCCAGCACCGAGGACCCCCACTACCGGGCCATGCTGGCCACTATCCTCGCGGGACGCCGCGCGGCTCTCGCCGCCCCGCGCATCGACATGCCCGGTGCCGAAGTCAAGCCAGGCGCGTGTCGGCAGTTCGTCCCGCCGCCCCTGCCGGACCCACTGCCATCCCTCACCGCCCGAATCGACGACGGTTTCGTGCAACTTCGTTGGGAGCAGTCCGCGCGCACGATCGGGCTGCGAGCCCAGTTACATCGCAGTCGCCGAGCGGGATTCGAACCGGGACCCGACACACTCTTCGCAACGACGACGAGCTTCCGCTGTGCCGATCGCAAAGCCCCGGCAGGCAAACTGCACTACGCCCTCGTCCTCGTGTCGGGCAACGTGCGCAGTGACCCGATCCGCACAAGCGTCGACGTGCCGCCACCGCAACCGCTGAAACCAGGACGAACGCCAGATCGCCGAGCGGGTCGGTAAGGCGGCGGGCCACGCCATCAAGTCCGCGGCCGTATCGGCGGCGTCAGGATCTACCGTCGCGCGCTACCCCGCACCGAGGCCACAGCTCTGAGCAAGGCCGCCACGCGAGGCAGGTGAGCGCCAACTGATCAGCGACCCTTGCGGCGTGCGGCCAACTCCGGGCAGGGCTAACCGATGCAATCGATAGGCGCGTATTTCTTGCCCAGGATCGTCTTGCCGGGAACCTTCAACCACTTCTCGAGGATCGCCGTATAGACGCGTCGGAAATCGATGGCCGTCTTCAAGTTACCGCGCTTATCCAGGTCGGTCAGGCTTGGCATCTGGCCGTGCACGCCTGCCTTGA
Organism: uncultured candidatus Brocadiaceae bacterium; assembly: GCA_964469555.1. Lineage (GTDB taxonomy): Bacteria > Planctomycetota > UBA1135 > UBA1135 > UBA2386 > CAYYAQ01. The sequence continues at coordinate 1,597 of CAYYAQ010000127.1, forward strand.
CGCCCGGTCCAAACAGGAACATCGGCTGGGCGACTCCGTGATCGGTTCCGCCACTGTGGTTTTCCTTCACCCGGCGTCCGAACTCGCTGTAGGTATAGGCCAAGACCCGGTCGGCGTTCTTGGAGCGCGCCAGATCTTTGTAGAAGGCGTCCATGGTCTCGTCGAGTTCGTTGAGCAACGTGGCCAGCCGCCGGGGTTGGTCGGCATGAGTGTCGTAGCCACCGAAGGTGGCAATGCCCTGCGCGGCGTAGTAGACGCGCGCATCGAGGCCTCCATTGATGAAGCCGGCGATGGTCTTCATCGACTGGCCAAACTGCGTATCCGGATAGCGCACCGGCGTCTTGTAGTGGGAGGAGAGCTCTCCGAGCCGCTCGCTGGCCGCATTGGCGTTGGTCGCTGTTTTCGTGATGAACTGAAGATCGGCCTGGGTCGAGGCCTCCTTCATCTTGCTCTTCTTGTTCATCTTGTTGAGGTTGCGATACAGAGCCTGACCCTCGGTGGTCCGATCCCCCAGAAACCGGAACGAATCCGGTGATGAGAATCCGATGCCGGGATGTTCCTTGCCGGTGATCAGGAGCGGTAGACGGCCAGAGCCTACGGCCACGTTCAAGGTCGGATCCGGGTTTTCGCAGGCGTGATCGACGAAGCGTCCCAGCCAGCCCGTGGAACCTTGCTGGCCCGATCTGACGCCCTTCTTCGCCGCTTCCCAGATCTCTCGACCGACGAAGTGGCTGAGGGTGAAGCCGGGATAACCAGTGCCGAGTACCACCGCCAGATCTCCTCGGTCGTAGAACTTCTTGATCCGGGGCAGCTGAGGATGCAGCCCAACTTCGTCGTTGAGCTTGAGGACTTCCTTCGTCGGCACTCTGAGAACCTTGCGATGGACGTAGTATTCGTCATCAGCGTACGGCGGCACCAGGGACAAACCATCGGGTCCGCCGGTCAGGAGTAGCGCAACCACGATGCGATCGTCCGAGGCATCCTTGGGACCCGCCAAGGCGGAGCGCACCAGGAGGTTGGGCAATCCACAGCCAACGCCGACGATGCCCATTCCACGGGTCAAGAACTCTCGTCGCGTCGCAATATTGATTCGGGTCATGGCAGATTTCCTCTTGTTCAGCTCGGGTTGGTTCCTTGTTCCATTTCGAAAAATCTGACCCTCAGGTCATCTGATATTCGGGCATGCTCACCATGAGGATGAGCACCGCGCGCAATCTCCTGTTCATCGCAGCGCGCGCCTTTGGTTGCACCGGGAATTTCTCCGGCAGCTTGCCCAGGCGTCGAATCAACTTGTTTCGCTTGTTGCCGCTCAGCGCGCGCACCAGGCACGTCTTGGCCAGATAATCGATTGCAGCTTCCGCACTCTTGCACTTGCCCTGCTCCAGCAAGGCCAGCACATCGATATTGAGATGCTTGCCCGTCGTGACCAGCCTGGCAACCGAGTTGTAGCGGGCGAACATCCGAGCCGAGCTAATCCACGACCTTCCGTAGCGCCAGCCCTTCACGTCCGGCGGCTCGAATAATTGCTGCCCCATCTGCTGGATTGCATTGTTGATCACGTTGTAGTTGTTGACCTTCTTGACGCCGAACTCGCGCAGAATGCCCACCACTAATTCGACCGGGCTCTTGATCCGGTTTCCGATCGCGCGAGAGCTGTAGAACTCCTCGCTCATGAAGAGATTCTCGAGCATCGGCGCCAGTTCGTAGTTGCTGCTCTTCAGCACGGAGGCCAAACGATTGACCGACTCCGGATCGGGGTCGCGGTAGACGAAGTACTCGAACAACTTGCGCGCGATGAATCGGGATGTCTGTGGCTGTTCCAGGATGAGCCCCACGAACTGGTCACCCGTCCACGAACCGGTTTGATCGAAGATGGTCTTGTTGCCATCATCGTGCTTGTTCAGCGCGACGCGGAAACCGCCGCCGAGAGGAGAGAATGTGTATCCGGTCAGTGCCCTGGCGCCCTCGATGATGTCTTTTTCCGTGTAGCCCTGATCCACACCCATGGCGAAGAGTTCCATGATTTCACGGGCGAGGTTTTCGTTCGGAGCGCCCTTGACGTTCTTGTTGTTGTCCAAGAATCGGATCATGGCCGGGTCGTGGACGATGCTGTACAGCAAGGCCCCGAAGTTGCCGGCGGCGTACTCACGGAACAACGTGTTCTGGCGGTACATGTCGTAGCCGCTCTGGACCACGCTATTTTGGGTAGCGAAGTGGCCATGCCAGAAGAGCGCCAGCTTCTCCTGAAGCGGACGATCCGAAACCACCATGCGCTGCACCCAACTTCGCCGGAGGGCGTTGATCTGCTGGCGGTTATGGGAAAGCCGGGCATTGGTGGCCCGTTCGCGCATCTTGTCCCTCAGCTTGGTCTCGATGAAATCCGGCTGCGGCGGTGGCACCGGATCGAACGCGATGCTGGTGCTGCGCTTGCGCTGGAAGTGGACCAGGTCCTCCACTGCCTTGTAGAGACCCTTCGCGTGGAGTTGTTCAACCTCCTTCGGGGTACCACCGAATCCGGCACGAACCAGGAGGTGCCGCGCCTTCTCGTAGCTCCACTGGTCGGGGGAGAGGAGCTTCAGCCCCCCCAGGGCACCAGCCTTCAGCGGGTAGATCTGGATCCCGATGGCTTTGATCACCTTGTTCTGCTCGGCGATGACCTTGGTAGCTTCTGCCTTGACGAGGCTCTCCTGCTTGGAGAACTCCGTCAATCGCTGTTTCCAGGTTGGATCGCATTCGGCGGCGGCCATCCGCATGGCGATGCTTGCCGCACCACCGGAATGTTCGGCCATCTGCCGGGCAGTCGTCTTCCGGGTCGCCGCCCATTGCTGGAGTTCAAAGATCCTGACGGCCTTGGTTTCGAATACCGCCCGTCGGGTTGCGGCGTCATCCTCAGCTCCTGCCTTCGCTTCCAGCACCGCCGCCTCGGCCGTACGCGTCTTCGCCATTCCGTCCCGCAGGGCGAATTCCGAGATGAACAGTTCCCGGGATGCCTTGTCGGCAGCGTTGGTGTCGGCGATCAATCGTTCTCCCACGGCCCGCATCGTATCGAACCGATCTTCGAGCGCTTGCTGCGCCTGACGTAGGGCATCGGCCTTCGCTGCCGACTTGCCGGAACTCACCGCCGCGAGTGCCTTCTGGGCAGCTCGCACTTGCGTCAGAGCGGCGCTTGCCCGCTTCCGTTCCGAGCGAGCGATCTCGCGCGTGGCTGATCGGGCCATCTCACGCGAAAAGTACTCGTCATCGGCGAGTTTCTCCTGCGCGTTGGCTTGTTTCAGTTCCGCAGTGGCCTTCGCCAGCTTGTTTGCATCCTGCGCGAATGTCGTCGCAGGGAAACCAGCTGCCGTCACGACGAGAAGGAACGAGACAGCTCTTTGTGATTGCATGACTATTCTTCCTGGGAGGTAGTGGAAGGACCGTGTGGTCATCGCAATTCGCACCACGTCACACGTGTCATCGGCGCGCAGCAACTTGCCAGAACCGACAAGTGTATCCGTGTTGCTCGAATGCAGCATCGACATCCTAGCGCTCTCGTACATGCTCTGCGCGACCATCTTGGTGGCGGTGTTCTACGCGGAAACGGAGGCTGAAAATGCGCCGCACTGCATTGCTGCTGCACCTCGCGCTGTGCGTCACTCTCGCGGCGACATCGTTGATCGCGCAGTCACACTAATACCCTCGCGAGAGCTGTCGCCGCCCCGATTCGAGGCTGGGGTAACGAGAGTTGAGTCACGGTAGCATCGGCGGCATGAGTCCCTTCATCGTGACCGGCCTCCACTGCGCCTCGGGACCATCGGTCCAATCGAGGGGCAGGCCCTCGAACACAGTCGACCGCCACGCCCCAACTGCCACACCCCATGCGAAACGGCTTCCATGAACTCCTGCCGCTCGTCTACGTCTTCCTCTGTGGATTCACGCCGGGTCTCGCAGCGCAACACTCGCGAAGTCCGTATGCCCTGCAAGTCGCGGAGCAGTTGAAGAAGTTGGATTCCGACTCGCAGAAGGTCCGCGCCGGAGCCGTCGAGGCCCTCGGTTTCCTCCGGGCCTACCGCGCTGAACAGTCTATGGTCGAACTGCTGCGCGACCCGTCGACCGACGTTCGTCGCCAGGCAGCCCTCGCCCTCGCATGGTGTGGCGGCCGTGAGGCGATCAGCCCCCTGATCGAAACCCTGAACGACACCGATCCGGTCACCCGCCAGGCAGCGCAGGTCTCGCTCTCCAACCTCTCGGGCATGGAGTTCCCCTTCGACACGACAGCCGAGCCCGCAAAGCGCACAGCACAGATGAAAGTCTGGCGCAACTGGTGGCAGACGGTCTCCCCCAACCGACCTCCCCTACAAGTACTCGAACTTCTCCGTGAATGGCAGCGACAACCTCACGGGGCGGTAGTTCACACTTCATCGACCTACAGAGGCCCGCCCAGTGTCCTGACCGATGGCCGGATCGGCTCCGGTTTCTGGCAGACCAAGAACGTACCCTTCCCCCAGTCGTGCACCATCGACCTCGGTCAGGCGGAGGAAATCGCGCAGGTCGTCATCCACCAACACGGACCGCGCTTCGTGATGACCGACTACGAATTGGCCACGAGCCTGGACAACAAGGACTTCAAAGTCGTCGAACGAAAAAAACGGACCACGCCGGTCACTCTCCAGATCCGTTTCTCTCCTCGCCAGGTTCGCTATCTCCGCGTCACCAGCTACGACTCGGTGAATCCGGTCTATCCAACCACGTTCTTCGAGATCGAAGCGGGACGACGCCAGGCCAAGGGAACCGCCGACATCACGTGGCGGTGCGAACGCGGCCTTCGCGCATTGGGAAGTCTCGGCGGTGAAGGCGCGACGGAAGCCATCCTGCGCTGCCTCGCACCGTCCCCGCCAACCGACGAGGATCATCTGCCCATGATGCGCGCCGGACTCCGCTCACTCGGAAGGCTCCGAAAGGCAGCCGGCTTCGCCTTCCTGATCGAGCTTCTCAAAGACACCTACTGGGCCCGCTACGCCGCCGATGCCCTGGGCGACTACGGTGACGCGCGCGCGGTGCCGAGCCTCCTCACTGCCTATCGGAAGTACGCCAAGCAACGGAACGGCAGGAATCCGGCCGCTCTCCCGCGGGACGACAGGATGGGGTTCCCGTCCGAGGATCGCATGCTGGAGACACCGTATTGCATCGCTTTCGCGCTCTGTCGCCTGGTGTCAGATGCAGAATCCGGCCTCGCGGGGATCGCGCCGTTGATCATGGCCAACCTGCCCGGCGACCACGACACGTTCCTGCTCTACCAACCCGAGGTAGGACACCTGCTCACGCGGCACCTCATGGAACTCTCCGGGCTTCGCCAACATGCGTGCGAACACGCTTTCGAACTGTTGGGGCAACCACGGCGATTCCCCGCAACCGACGATGCTTTGCCCTGGCCACGATTCGCGCCCGGTCGCATGGCCTCCTGGCTGCCTGCCATCTGCACACAAGAAGCCGATCTACCACGCTTGCTCGCATTGCTGAAACACGAGGAGGGTTGGGTCCGACTCAACGCAGCGAAGACCCTCGCCTGGATCGGCGACAAGCGAGCCGTCGAACCGATAGCCAGATTGCTTTCGCAGGCGAAGGCCGAGGCGGACTACGGCTACAGCGGCACGTTCAAGGATGAGGAATACGCCGACCCGGCTCCGCGCTGGCGCGAAGGCCTGATCCGCGCCTTGGGAAAGCTCCACGCCCGCAAGCATGCAGCTCTCATCGTTCGAATTCTCGAAGATGAAGCGTCGGTCGTGGAGGTGCGACATGCCGCTGCGAAGGCGTTGGCGGAACTCGGCGGCGAGACGGCCCGGCTCGCGTTGCAACGCGCCGCCAGCAATCACCCTTTCCAGAGCGTCCGCCAGGTGGCCCGCGATGCACTGCGCCTTGGCGGTCACCCTGTTGCGGCTTCTCGAGCTCGACCCACCACACGACCGACTGCTTCGTCTCCATCTCCGGGCTCCACCCTCGACGCCGTTCTCTTCATCCAAGGCGACAACAACATCCCAAACACCATCGGCACGGTCGAGCAAGCCGACCGCTGGCGACAGACCTACGTCGTCACCGACTCCGGTCCGGCCTATCGACCCGGGCGCAACCTCAGCATCTTGCGACCGCCCCAACCCGATGGTGTCGTCACCGCCTTGACTCACTTCAAAGACGGCTATGTGGCCGAACCCGAACTCTCCTGGGACGGCAGGCACGTCATCTTCACGCGGCGTGGCCAGGATGATCCCTGGTGGCACATCTACCGCATCAATCTGGACGGATCGGGACTCGAGCAACTCACTCGGGGCCCCTATCACAATGTCGGCCCGGCCTACCTGCCGGACGGCCGGATCGTCTTCGCGTCCAGCCGTATCGGCATCCGCGATGAGTACCACGGTTACCCCTGCACCTCTCTCCACGTGATGGATGCCGATGGGTCCGGCATCCATACCATCGCCACGAACATCGGCCGCGACAACGAGCCGGCGATCCTGAACGA
>CAYYAQ010000127.1:8189-14716 GCA_964469555.1 uncultured candidatus Brocadiaceae bacterium
AACATCGTCGTGGTCACGCAGGGAGGGTTGACCCTCATCGGACCATCACGTGAGCGGGAGGAGATCATCACTCCGAACAACAAGACGCGCGCCTACACCACACCCTTCCCACTCCCCGATGGCAGTATCCTATGCGCTTCTTCTCAAAAGACCCCGGATCGCACCAAGGTCGACCTGGGTCTGTATCGGTTCGACCCCGAACGGAAGGAGCTGACACTGATCTACAACGACCCCACTGTCGCTGACTTCGAACCTCGGCCGATCCGCGCCCGCACTCGGCCGCCGATCCTGCCGACTCAATCCGATCATCAGGGCTACAGCGGACGGTTCTTCTGCGCTTCCGCATTCACCTCTCAGGAAGCGCATGTTGCCACTCGAGGCCGACTCATTCGGCTGATTGAAGGCGTTCCCGTGGTCGCTCGACACAGCACGCAGACAAATCGTCACGAGGTCTGGAAGAACCACGGTGGAACATTCGCTCGCGTACTCGGCACTGCCCCACTCGCCAAGGACGGCTCCTTCTTCGTCGAAGTACCCGCCGACCGCCTGCTGCACTTCCAGGTGTTGGACAGTGACCGCCGCGTGCTGGGCAACCAGTTGACCTGGATCTATGCGCGTCCCAACGAAACCAAGACGTGCGTGGGCTGTCACGAACGACCAGACACCGCCCCTCGACATCGCCTTCGAACCGCACAACACATGCGTCCTCTCAGCTTCCTGCCTTCCGGTGATGAATTCACCTACCGCGCCAAGGCCTGGTTCAAAGGTTCCCTCCCGCCTCGAATCGAGGAACGCACCCGCACTGTCCGAGCCGTCAACCTGTTGGCCCGATGAAACCCTTCGCCACCGTCCTGCTCCTGCCGACCATCCTGCTTCTCGCCGGGGATCCGGCGCGGACGAATCGACCCGACCTCGAAACCGAGCACCACCGGGAACACGTTCTTCTTTCTCGGCAACTCGCAAACCGTCAATGGTGCCGCGACACTGCGGCGCAGACCTTCCACCCCGCGTCGCTACTCGACGATGCTGACCGGGACCCCAGCGACGTGGTGCTTCGCCGCACCGCCGTCCTTCTCGACCACATCGCGCAGATGTCCGGTGCGGCCAATCCCGCTCCGTTCCAGCGAGAACTCGACCGCTTGAAGAGGAAGAACCGGGAGATCGACGTCAATGACAAGGAGGAACGGTACGCGCTCTTCCGGAGCGCCTGCGCTCTACGCCGCCGAGTCGCCTTCTCCAATCCTCTCCTCGACTTCGACCGCATCGCCTTCCTGACCCACCACAAGGCGAAATACAATCACATGGTCGACCAGTACTTCGGCCACTTCGCGCGCCCCGGCGGCGGCGTCCACGTGCTGGAAGATCCCTTCGGAGACTCTCCCCGTGTACGCAACTTGCTGGAAGACACTCCCGTGACCGGCGGACGCCTTGACGGAAAGACGCTCGCCGACGGGTCGTTCATCTCGCTCGAGCTCGACTACGACGCGAAGCGGATCTTCTTCGCCTGGACCGAAGCAGATCCGGTCGTCAAGAAATGGAACGACCGCATTCCGCGCGAAGTCCTGTGGAAGGAGAGCAGCACGTACCACATCTTTCGGGCCGATCTGGAGAAGGGGAAACCCGTTCGGCTGACCCAGCTGACGGACGGCTGCACAAACGACTTTGACCCGTGCGTGCTGCCCGACGGCAAGATCGCTTTCATCTCGGAGCGCCGCGGAGGATTCCTGCGCTGCGGGTTCAGGCCCGATCCTGCCTACACCCTGCACAGCATGGAGGACGACGGATCGGACCTTGCAACGATCAGCTTTCACGAGACCAACGAGTGGCATCCCAGTGTCGGGAACGACGGCAAGATCGCCTACACCCGATGGGACTACGTCGATCGCGACAGCGATATCGCTCATCACCTGTGGACGTGTTACCCGGACGGCCGCGACCCGCGGAGTCTCCACGGCAATTATCCGGTGGCCCGCGAGAGCCGTCCTTGGATGGAACTCTCGATCCGCGCGATTCCCGGATCGGAGAAATTCGTCGCCGTCGCCGCCGCGCATCACGGACAGTCCTACGGCTCGCTGATCCTCATCGACCCCACCGCCGACGATGATAACGCGATGAGCCAGGTCCGGCGCCTGACGCCGGATGTTCACTTTCCCGAATCGGAGTCGGCCCCCGGCCGTCCGCACGCGAAGGGAAGACACGACCCCCGCGCCGAGGTCTTCGGAAGTCCCTGGCCGCTGAGCGAGTATTTCCACCTCTGCGTCTACGATCCGGGGCAGAAGAACTACGGCCTCTACCTGGTGGACGCTTTCGGCAACCGCGAACTGCTCTACCGGGATCCGGCCGTTCCCTGTCTCGATCCGATTCCGCTAAAGCCACGACGCCGTCCGCCCGTCATCCCATCGCCATCATCTGGCGACGGCGAGAAGGAGCAAAGAGACATCGGAACCGTCGGCGTGATCGATGTCTACCAGAGCGACTTTCCCTGGCCCGACGGCGCAAAGATCTCCGCCCTCCGCGTCATCCAGATCTTTCCCAAGACAACGCCGGCGGCGGCGGATCCCGCCATCGGCATCGGTGCTCAATCCCTGGCGCGTGGCGTTCTCGGAACCGTCCCCGTGGACGCCGACGGCAGCGCGCACTTCGAAGCCCCGGCCAAGGTCCCGATCTACTTCCAGGCGCTGGACAAGAACGGCATGGCGATCCAGTCGATGCGTTCAGACACCTATCTCCATCGTGGCGAACGACTCACCTGCATTGGTTGCCACGAACGAAAACGCACCACGCCTCCGCTGACTTCCCGATCCCCGTCGGCCCTAAAACGACCGCCGGTCGCCATTCGACCGGACGTGGAAGGTTCATTCCCCCTCACCTTTCCGCGGTTGGTGCAACCGGTGCTCGACCGTCACTGCACCGCCTGCCATAGCAACGAGCAGGGAGCTCCTTCCCTGGCGGCGACGACCAGCGGGAAGGAAGGCTGGTCGCAGGCCTACCGGTCACTGGCCCCTTTCGCCTGGGCAAGGCACGGCGGCAACGGCGCAATCCGCAGAAACCGGTCGAGCCGTTCCATCGCCGGAAAGGTCGGCGCACGCGCCTCGCGCCTCTGGCCCTACCTGAAGGAGGGCCACTACGACGTGGCTCTATCGCCGGAGGAATGGCATCGCATCGCTCTGTGGCTCGACTGCAATTCCAACTTCTACGGCGCCTACGAGAAGACGAAGGAGCAGGGAAAGGGAAAGAAGGTCATGCCAAAAGTCCAATAGGAGGGCCTACCGCGGTGACAATATGGCGAGTAACGCCATTGGCTACGTCAACAACTCGACCTACCCTGGTCGATCCACATCCTCAAAAACCGTTTGTCTCCTTCCGGCCATGCTTAGATACCTCCCGACAATCTTCACGTCATTCCTGATCGGCGCGCCGTTTTGTCCCGCCCAGGGCGACATTCTCATTGCCGACTTCGAGGGCGCTGACTACGGCGACTGGAAGGCTACGGGCGAGGCCTTCGGACCGGGACCGGCTCGTGGAACGTTGCCGTCCCAGATGGCGGTCAGCGGATTCAAGGGGAGTGGACTGGTCAATACGTTCTACAAGGGGGACAGGACCACCGGCACCCTGACTTCACCGCCGTTCGTCGTCGAGCGCAGGTTCCTCAACTTCCTGATCGGCGGTGGCGGCCACGCGGGGAAGACCTGCATCGACCTGTTGTTGGACGGCAAAGTCGTGCGGACCGCGACGGGCTACAACACGGAATCCGGCGGCAGTGAGAAACTGGTTCCGCATTCGTGGGACGTCAAGAACCTCCGTGGCAAGACCGCGTCGATCCGGATTGTGGACATGGCCACCAGTGGCTGGGGTCATGTGAACATCGACCAGGTCGTCCTCTCCGCGAAGAAACCCAACGTACCCAATCGACACACCGGACCAGTCACGAAGGAGTGGACCCTGACGAAGGACTACATCCTGTTCCCGATCCGCACGGGAGCCCACAAGGTGCGTGTCGATCTGCGCATCGGCGGCAAGAACGTACGGGAGTTCGACGCCGAGCTGGCGCGAACCAAGGAGGAGGCCCGGTTCTGGGCGTTCCTTGACGTCACGGCGTTCGCAGGCAAGGCGGCAACGTTGCAGTTTCGGGGCGCATCCGAGGAGGCCCTGGCCCTGATCGTCCAATCCGACGAGGTACCCGCCTTGTCGAGTTCGTACGACGAGAAGCTGCGGCCACAGTTGCGGTTCTCCCAGACGATCGGTTGGAACAACGATCCCAACGGCATGGTCTACTACGACGGCGAGTGGCACCTCTACTTCCAGCACAATCCCTACGGGTGGAAGTGGGGAAACATGCACTGGGGGCACGCAGTCAGCCGGGACCTGGTCCACTGGGAGCAGCTACCGATCGCGATCTACAACAACCGGCGCGGCGATTGGGCGTTCTCCGGCGGAGCCTTCGTGGACGCCAAAAACACCGCGGGTTGGCAAACGGGCAATGAGAGCGTGATCGTCGCATCCTGGACCAGCACGGGGCGCGGCGAGTGCCTCGCCTACAGCAACGACCGCGGGCGAACCTTCACGGAGTACGCGGGCAACCCCGTCGTCAAGCACAGCGGTCGCGACCCAAAAATCGTCTGGTATGCACCGGGTAAGCACTGGGTCATGGCCGTCTACGATCAACACCAAAAGAAGCGGTCGATCGCCTTCCATACCTCAAAAGACCTCAAGGCCTGGAAGCTGCAGAGTCGTCTTCCAGGCTACTACGAGTGCCCGGAGATCCTCGAACTGCCGGTCGACGGTAATCCCGACGACACGCGCTGGGTCGTGTTCGCCGCCGACGCGCGCTACGCCATTGGCAAGTTCGACGGCAGAACCTTCACGCCGGAGCACACGGGGAAGCACCGGCTCCACTACGGGAACTACTACGCGTCGCAGATCTTCAGCGACAGCCCGGATGGACGGCGGATCCAGATCGGTTGGGCGCGCATCAACATGCCGGGTATGCCCTTCAACCAGACGTTCAGTTTTCCACACCGCTTGACGCTGCGGAAGACGCCAGACGGGTTGCGCATGTTCGCCAAGCCGGTAAAGGAACTCGCGAAACTCCACCGGGAGAAGCACAGCGTCGGAGAAGCGGATCTGGCAGAGAAGAATCCGGTGGGCGTCAGCGTAAAGGGCGAACTCCTCGACATTCGCGCGACGTTCGCTGTAGGCAAGGCGTCCGCCGTCGGCCTCGACATCGGCGGAAATCGTGTCACTTACGATGCAAAGGCAGGCAAGCTGCTCGACGCCCCGCTCGCGCCTGTTGATGGCAAGGTCACACTACAGATCCTGGTCGACCGCCCGATGCTGGAGATCTGCGGCAACGACGGGCGGGTCTACATCACCCGTCCGCGCAATCACATGGGTGACGTTTCGGTCGTCAAGGCATTCGCGACGGGCGGAAGGGCCCGACTGCTCTCTCTCGACGTCTACAAACTCGAGTCGATCTGGAAGGGAAAGCGCAAGTGAATCCCCCCCGTGGAATCTGAGCCAGGACGGGGACTACCGCAAGGTCGGTTTCGCGGTCTCCCCGCGCAACTGAGCCTCACCACCTGCTTTCTCGTAGACACCATAAAATGGTGAGCATGAATCCAGCCACACCGTGATGCGGCGCATGGCGTCCGGTGGCAGGTCCACATCGTAGTGACCCTCCGAGAGGAGCGCGTACAGCTTGGACGCTCTAGCCCCAAACTCACCGGGCGTGGTCCGGTACCACTTCGGGTCGTTGAAGTTCTTGCCGCCATAGTCGTAGAACCCGAACTTCGGAGTGAGAGTCACGTACGAGTTGGAGTAGTTGGTCCGCGGGTTCTGGCCGCCCCCTTTCTTCGTCTTCGTGATCCCGCCGTCCAGCGGCGGCGCCTGGTTTTGGACGTGGCACTTCACGCAGTGCTTGTCGAGGATCGGTTGCACCAGGAGGGGATAGCTGAAGGGATTCGTTCCGTTGGCTTCGGGTTCGAGGCGTGAGGGGGCGCGCTTCATCGCCAAGGGGGTCACCTCCGTCAGCAACGGTGGGGCATCGTGCTTCGACTCATGACAACCCAGGCATGATGCGGTCTCGCCGGGCTGGAAATGCGTTCCCGAGCGCATGGAAGTGATGGCCAGACCGTCCTGGTCCAGGACCTGGAAGAACAACTCCGACCGCGCCGGCACGATGAAGTTGGCGCTACCATCCTTCTCCACGGGGACCGTTCCCAGCACCGCGCGAGAGAGGTTGATCGAGTCCCTTGCCTGTGGGATTTGATAACCGGTGGCGTGGGGGATCCTGGCGGAAGCGACCGACAACGGAAAGACCTGGTAGACGCGCAAGGCTGAGACCTTCGTGCCTTTCGCCCACGGACTCCGGGTGTTGTAGACATTGACAACGCTCACCGTGGCTTCGTCGGTTTGTTCTGTCGCCAGTCGCTCTGACACCTCCGGCAAGACCGGTGGCGTCGGACGTGATCCAGCGGGAATCGGGCTGTGGCAGGCGATGTCGGGATCACGGTAGATCAACTCGCGGT
>CAYYAQ010000128.1:0-14678 GCA_964469555.1 uncultured candidatus Brocadiaceae bacterium
CGGACCCAACGGATCCGGGAAGACCACGCTGCTGCGCGTGCTCGCCGGCCTGTTGCGTCCCGCGCGCGGGGAAGCGACCGTTCTCGACCGGCAGCCCAGCGACCGATCACTCGTCAGTCAGGTGGGCTACCAACCTGAAGGGGCGATGCCGTTTCCGACCCTGAGCGGCGTCGAGTTCCTGCACTACATGGGCGATCTGATGCAGCTGCCCACGAAAACCACCCGCGACTCTTCGCGAGCGTGGCTCGACCGACTCGGACTCGGCGACACCGGTCGCAAGAAGATCCGCGACTACAGCACCGGCATGCGTCGCCGACTGGCATTGGCGGCCTCGCTCCTCGCCGATCCGGAAGTCCTCCTCCTCGACGAACCGACGTCCGGTCTCGACCCGGACGGTTCGCTGCTCGTCATGGACATCCTTCGCGAACGCGCAGAGACCGGGACGTCAGTCCTCCTCGCATCGCACCATCTGCAGGAAGTCGAGCAGACCTGCCAGCGCATCTACCTGCTCAGCGATGGTCGCGTCGTCAGCGAGGGCACCCTCGACGATCTTCTCGGCACGGGCGAGGCCCACCTCGTCGTCCGCGATCTCGACGCGGCGGGCTTCGACGCGGTCGAACGGGTCGTGCGCGAGTCCGGCGGCAAGGTGGTACGCCGCGGCGAGGAACGCGAGCACCTGTTCGCCCTGTTCCGACGCGTGCGCGAAGGCGAAGCGGAGGACGGCCAGCGTTGAGGATCTTCATGCTGAGCTTCCGCGCGAGCGCTCGCGGCCTGGTGGTCCCACTGATCGGCGCCCTGCTGCTATGCGCGCTGTGCCTCCAGTTGGTACCGTTCCAGACAGACACCGGCGTCGACCGCGCGGCCGGGCAGTGGCTACACCTCCCCGGACTGCTCCTCGTCGCGGCGGTGCTCGGCGCGGCACTCGAAGGCTGGCCACTCTTCAGCCGCGCCCGACCCGGATTCACGTGGATCCTCCGTGTCGAGAACCGTCCGCTGCACGGTTGCCTGGCCGCCGCGCTCGGCAGCATGGCGGCGCTAGCCGTCGCGCTGACGCTCGCCGGCTTGTCGTTCGCTACGCTCCTCATCGTGCTCGACGTCGACCAGGGGGACGCACGGCGTCGAACATCCGTGCAGCTTCGGCAACAGCGCCCATACCTCGACAACAAGCAGGACACCCTCGTGTTCCTCACCGGTGACGCGGATCCCGTGGGCTCCATTCGCCTGCGACCGGACGCCTTCCTCTCGGGCCGCGACTTCCGCGTGGCGAAGATCGAAGTCCGCGTCGACGGCGAGAAGCTGCACGAGGGTTGGCTCGACAACGCCGGCGACACCGTCAAGTTCGACCTCGTGCCGCCGCGACGGGTTCGCGAGATCGAGATCCGACGCAAGCCCGGCCCCGGCCTCCTCCTTCGGGTGACCTCGGACAGACTCGAGGTCGAATCGAGCGAACCGCGATCCGCGGTGATCAACTGCATCCTCGCCCTCCTCTCCTACCTCATCCCGGTGTCCCTCGCGCTCGCCGTCATGATCGTCGGCCACGCGCATCTCGCGATGCCGGTGAACTTCACCGCGGGCCTCGTCGCGTGCCTGCTCGCAACGCTGCTCGAGCTCGCGCCGACGAACGCCGCGATCACGACGTTCGCCCGGGGTCGGTGGTTGCCAGGGGAAGGGCTGGCGGCGGACGGACTGCCGGTCGTGGCGGGGGCGGTCGCGCTCACCGCGCTCACGGCCCTGGGACACTGGCTGGGTGCGGTGCGCCGCACGGGACTCCAGTGACCGACGCCCGCGTGCTCGCGCGTCCTAGGAAAAGGGAGGCGACTGTCGGAAACTGACGCCATGCGCGGCTTGCTGCTGATCTCCGGGCCCCTCCTCCTCGCCGGCGGGAGCTACCTCTCGCCGCCGCGCGTTCCGCTGCACGAGCGGGGCCGGGATCTGGTTCGTCCGCTGATCCTGCCCATGGTCTGGAAAGGCCTCGAATCCGCCCAGCGCGACGGCACCCCGGAGGAGTACGTGGCCCGTGGCCGCGTACTGATGAAGCTCGTGCCCCGCTGGACGGACGGCCACGTGCACATGGCAGGGCAGCTGGCTTTCGAGGCCTCCCTCGCCCAGCGAGACGAGGGCGCCGCACTCGACCGGCTGATGGCCGCCCTGGCCTACCTGGACGAGGTGCGCGCTGGCATCGAGGACGCCGCGGCGATCGAGACCATCCTGGAGAACCAGGCGCGGTTTCTCTACGTCCGCTGCTCGCAAGACCCGGTGCTGGCCAAGGGCTTCCACCGCCGGACAGGGGTCTCCCCAACCGTCTGGGCCACCGGCTATCTGCGGAAGATCCCGAGGCTCGAAGGCTCGGCCTTTCTCAAGACGGCGCTCTGCTTCAGCCTGATCGCAGGTCTGGTCATCGACATCCGCCTGAAGGAACCGGTCGACAGGCTCCTCGCCTCTTTGGACACGGCAGTCCTCCTGCTCGACGAACTGCGAGACAAGGATCTGGCGGAGAAGTGGCGGGCCTCACTCCAGAAAGTGCGCAACTACTTGACCGGGCGCGACGAAGAATTGTACAGCAGGATGAAGTCCGACCCGAGGTTGGGAGACTTCCTCGAGGCGTTCGAAACGCCGACCCGCCAACGCAAGTGACCCCCATCTCCTGACGCATGCCCGAATGGTTGACAGAGTGGCTCTCGACCGATCCGAGCTACTCGTACGTCGCCGTCACCGCACTCTTCATCCTGTGCGGGATCGGGCTGCCCCTCCCCGAGGAGATCATTCTCGTGTCCGCAGGCTACCTCTGCTACCAGGGGCACGCGGACTACTGGGTCATGACGTTGGTCTCTGCGGGGGCGATCCTGATCGGCGACGTCGTCCCATTCCTGCTCGGCAACCTCTTCGGACCGCGGCTGCTGCGCCTGCGGTGGCTCCGCCTCGTGATCAACCGCCAGCGGCTGGCCACCTTCAACCGCTGGTTCCGGCGCCGCGGCGACATGGTCATCCTCATCGCCCGCTTCATCCCAGGCCTGCGCGTCGTGGCATTCTTCACGGGAGGCACGATGCGGATGAAGTGGCGGCGATTCCTGCTACTCGACACCTGCGGTATTGCCCTGACCGCGCCGACGTTCGTGTTCGTCGGCTGGCACTTCGGCGACCGGATCCACGAGGCGTTCCGCTGGGTGCAGACCATCGAGGGGGCCATTCTCTACGGCGGACTCGCGATGGTCGTCACCTTCGTGCTCTGGTACTGGCTGCGCCAGCGCGCCCGGAGCCGGATGACCGCTGGCCCCAAGGAGACGTTCGTCGAACCATCACGGTCGGCGACCGTGGATTCGACCCAAGACGTCCATCCGGAGGCCCCCGCGACGGATCTCGTGGTGGAAACCGACCAGACGACCCGTCCAGGGGCCGATCCCGCGCAGGGAGACCCCGAAGAGCAGGCCGAGCCCGGCGTGAGTATTCCACAACCGGATCGGGGGCCCGACGCGGACCGAAAAGCCCGAAAGTACCTGGAACAACCGTTCGAAACGGACGACGCTGGCCCAGACGCTGGATCCGACGGCGACGCGCACGAGTGTTGACACTCGTGCAATCCTGCGTCGGGCGGTGACGCCAAGACTCCGCACCCCGACGCAGGCCGAATCGGGGATCGGTGGACGGCGGGATCTGTTTGGAATCCGGTACGACCGCTGGTTATGGTTCGCGGCCCTTAAAACTCCAAAGGCTTCCCCCAACGCGTTTAGCGGGAGGCCAGCCCCCTTTCGAATCGAGTGTACTGATGGTCTGGACCTTCACGATTCTCTCTCTGCTCATCTCCCTCGGCGCCATCGGTATCGCCCTCAAGCTCTACAGGGGCATCATGGAGAAGGACCCGGGCGACGAGACCATGCAAAAGCTCGCCAG
This sequence comes from uncultured candidatus Brocadiaceae bacterium, assembly GCA_964469555.1. Lineage (GTDB taxonomy): Bacteria > Planctomycetota > UBA1135 > UBA1135 > UBA2386 > CAYYAQ01. The sequence goes on from CAYYAQ010000128.1 coordinate 3,889, forward strand.
GGCCATCCAGGTCGGCGCCAAGGCGTTCCTGCACGCAGAGTACAAGTGGCTCGGCGTCTTTGTCGGGGCGGTGTTCCTGTTGATGTGGATGAACCCCCACTTCGGAATCACGATGGCGCTGCCGTTCGGGCTCGGGGCCTGCGCCTCTGCCCTGGCCGGATACTTCGGCATGCACACGGCCACGCGCGCCGCGGTGCGCACGACGCAGGCGGCGAAGACCAGCCTCGGAGCGGCGCTCGACGTGGCGTTCCAGTCCGGCACGGTGATGGGAATGACCGTAGTGGGGCTCGGCTTGTTCGGCATCTCGGTCCTCGTCATGATCGCGTACGGGTCGGCTGCCGACATGGGCACGTCGCTGGAAGACAACCTCGACCAAATCATGGCGTTCTCGTTCGGCGCTTCCTCCATCGCGCTGTTCGCGCGTGTCGGCGGTGGGATCTACACGAAGGCCGCGGACGTCGGTGCGGACCTCGTCGGCAAGCTCGAGGCCGGCATCCCCGAAGATGACCCGCGCAACCCAGCGACCATCGCGGACAACGTCGGCGACAACGTGGGTGACGTCGCGGGCATGGGCGCGGACCTGTTCGAGAGCTTCGTCGGCGCGATCCTCGCGACGATCGTGCTCGGCCTCGCCGTGACCGCGGGCATGGATGTAGTGGTCGCTGACGGCGCGTCCATGAGTCCCAAGGACTACTCCGCCATCAGCCTGATGGTCTATCCAATAGCCCTCGCAGGCGCGGGCATCATCGCGTCCTACATCGGAACGAGACGAGTCAAGACGGACGACGAGTCCAAACTGGCCCACGCCCTGCACGGCGGCCTGATCGCGGCATCCGTCATCCTGACCGTGTTCATGGTGATCCTCACTTGGATCATCGACCCGCACTACACCAAGGTCGACGGAACCACGGCGACCGAGTTCGGCGCGTGGTCGATCTTCATGGCGATGGTCATCGGCCTGTTCCTCGGCGTCCTCATCGGCCTGGTCACCGAGTACTACACGTCGGAGCAACGCGAGCCCGTGCACAAGATCGCCGCGCAGAGCGAGACCGGACCGGCGACGAACATCATCTCCGGCCTCGCGAATGGCATGTTCTCGACCGCCGGTCCCGTCCTCTTGATCGTGGGCGGCATCTACGCGTGCAACGAATTCGCCGGCATCTATGGCATCTGCATCGCCGCGGTGGGCATGCTCGCCACCCTGGGCATCTCGCTCGGCGTCGACGCTTTCGGCCCCGTCGCCGACAACGCCGGCGGCATGGCCGAGATGGCGCACTGCGACCCGGAAGTCCGCAAGCGCACGGACGCGCTGGATGCCACGGGCAACACGACCGCCGCGATCGGCAAGGGATTCGCGATCGGCTCGGCCGCGCTCACGGCACTCGCGCTCTTCAACGCGTTTACGCTCAAAGCCGGCGTCACGATGAACCTCGACAACCCCACCGTGACGATCGGCATCCTGATCGGCGGGATGCTGCCGTTCCTGTTCTCCGCGTTCGCCATGAGCGCGGTGGGCAAGGCCGCCAAGGACATGGTCGACGAGGTTCGTCGCCAGTTCAAAGAGATCCCCGGCATCATGGAGGGAGCAGATCCCGACTACGAGCGGTGCGTCGAGATCTCGACCAAAGGCGCGCTGACACAGATGATCCTGCCCGGCCTGCTCGCGGTTCTCTCGCCGATTATCGTCGGCATGGCCCTCGGCCCTGCCAGTGTCGGTGGCTTGCTCGCTGGCTCCCTTGCCTCCGGCGTGATGATGGCGCTGTTCATGTCGAACGCGGGCGGTGCCTGGGACAATGCCAAGAAGTACATCGAGTCCGGTCAGCACGGCGGCAAGGGCTCCGACCCGCACACGGCCGCTGTCATCGGCGACACCGTCGGCGATCCGTTCAAGGACACCGCCGGCCCGTCCATCAACATTCTCATCAAGCTGATGAGCATCGCTTCTCTCCTGGCGCTTCCACTGTTCAAAGCCAGCAGCGGAGCCTAGATTCGACCCGGGGCCTCCTGGTGGCCGGGAAAACTGTTATCCTTGCTACTCGAAGAACACCCCTTGTCAGACCAGCCAAAGAACGAATCTGAGACGCTCGCCCTGAGCCTCGCGCATATACTCGACGAAAAACAGGGCACCGACATCGCGATCCTCGACGTTTCCGCGCCGTTGGCGATCGCCGATCACTTTGTGATTGCCTCGGCACGCAACGGTCGCCACGCCAACGCATTGGCCAGGGCCCTCGACCTGACGATGAAGCACCGCGGGACGCTGCGGCGAAACGTCGCTGGCATGGAGGGCGAGGGCGGCTGGATCCTGTTGGATTTCAACACAGTCGTGGCCCACGTGTTCTCGCCTGAGGCACGCGAGTTCTACAGTCTCGAGAGCCTCTGGGCCGACGTGCCGCGATTGGACTTCACTCCGCGGAAAACACAGCCTCAGCAGGACGAGGGCTGGCTCTCCGAACCGGAGGAATCGTATCCCGACTCAATCGGGAACCTCTGAGTTCCGAAGAGTGAGTAGGGCCCCGGCACCGTAGGAGCCATGATCCCGTCGTGAACCATCCGTGGATAGATTTCGGCCAAGGCGCGCTCGATCAGGCGCAGACCCAGGGCAAGCCGATCCTGATGGTGCTCACCGTTCCCTGGTGCGCACACTGCAGAGACCTTCTGGAGACGACGTTCGCCGATCCGAAGGTACTCGAAGCGATCGAGAGCCACTACATCCCGGTCCAAGTCGACGCGGACCGGAGGCCCGATGTCAACGATCGCTACGGCACGGGTGGTTGGCCGACGATTTCGTACCTGACTCCGAACGCCGATCTGATCACGCAGGATCGTTTCCTCGGACCCGATGAGATGCACCGGCGGCTGTTGATGGTCGCCGCGCAGTTCAGCGAGTATCGGGAGAAGATCGACGCCGGCATCCGCGAGTTGTGGAACAAGAAGCCCGACGACGCGAAGGGAAGCGGAGAGCTGACGACGCAGATCGTCGAAGACGTGGTCGACGCGATCTACGAGAAGTTCGACCACCGGTACGGCGGCTGGGGCGAGAGCTCGAAGTTCCCCCACACCGAGGCGCTCGACTTCGCGCTCGTCAATGTCGCGAAGCGGCAGGACCAGCGGATGAAGGCAGTCGTCAGCCTGACCCTGGACAAGATGATGGAAGGCGCCATCCACGATGCGATCGACGGGGGCTTCTTCCGATTCTCGAAGACCCCGGATTGGCGCGCTCCGAACTTTGAAAAGGTCCTCGACTCGAACTCCCAGCGGCTGCGGTGCTACCTCGAGGCCTACCAGTTGTTCGGCAATGAAGCGTACCGGTCGACGGCAGAGGGCATCGTCGGTTGGATGTTGAACTTCATGGTCGACCCGGAGACCGATGCGTTCTGCGGGAGTCAGGAGGACGACGCGGACTACTACTCCCTGAACGACGAGGACCGAAAGATCCGGGAGGTGCCGCGCCTCGACAAGACGATCTACACGAACTGGAACTCGATGGCGATCTCGTCCCTGCTCAAGGCGTCCGTCGTCCTCGAGCGACCCGATCTGAGAGATCGCGCGACGCACGCGCTGAGCTTCTTGCTCGAGAATCTGTACGACGGCAAGGGCACGGTCTACCACTACTGGGACGGGACATACCACTTGCCGGGCCTGCTCGCCGACCAGGCGTACCTGATCCGCGCGTTGATCGATGTCTCACAGCACACGGGCAACGCAGATCTGCTGATCCCGGCCGAAGCGATCGCCGAACTGGCGATGGAGCGCCAGAAATCGCCGGACGGCGGCTTCTTCGACATCCTGCGGGACGATCAGGGCGAAGGTCCGATGCGGCGACGCAATCGGAGCATCCTGGAGAACGCCGTGATGGCCGAATCATTCGTGCGGCTGAGCTACCTGTCCCGGCGCCCCGAGTTCTACGAGGAAGCGATCCGCACGCTGGAGTCGTTCATCAACGACTACAAGGAGTTCGGCTACTACGTCGCCGCCTACGGGCGCGCGGTCGACCTGGTGTTCTACCCACCGTTGACCGTGACCATCGTCGGCGGTCGCGACAGCGCCGAGGCTGACGCGCTGCGCAAGGCCGCGTTGGTGACCTACATGCCGTCGCGCATCGTGCAGATGCTCGATCCGAAGCACGACCCGATCCTCATTCAACGTGGTGGCTACGAGGTCGGCGACAAGCCGCGTGCCTACTTGTCGATCGGCAACACGAGCAAGGGCATGGCCGAAGACCCGAGCGAACTGCGCGCCCAGATGGACGACATCGAAAGCGAACGTCGCGACCCGCCCTAGCTGAACTCAGAACCAGTCGGGGGTTTCGGTCTCTTCAAAGCCCATCGACTCCATGATCAGCATGGTGACGTAGCTCGGTTCGATGCTGAATTCCTTCAGCGTCTCGTAGCAACTGCCGACCTTGATCGACAGGATCGCGACGGCGATGTGCTCCGGCTCTACGTTCGGAGCCTTCAGGTCCTTAGACAGTTCGCGCGCGCGGTCGAAGACCGTGTGGCAGTGCCGATTGAACGGCGCACCTTTCGGGACCTCGGGTTCGCGCGGCAGGCTGCCGACGTACTCCGAGAACATGTCTGGGTCGACGTTCAGGTCGAGGAAGATGTGGTGTAGCGACACTGACGTGTCCACGGTCAGACCGTAGATCAAGTGGCCGGTGGCGACGGACTGGTCCTCCAGCTGCTCTGCCAGGGCTTCGGCAGCGTGGATCGCCTGAACGGACTTTTCCGAGAAATCGTCGAACGTGCTCATCGGGGGGGCGGGACTTTATCGCGCCGGGTCGCGATGAAAAGGACGGATTCGCGTGATTGGGGTCCGACCCACCCTACGACCGCCGGGATCCCCGACGCTCCCGCCGGCGCTGGGCGTCCGCGAAGCGCCGCTCCTGCTCGTCCGTCTCCGGGATGACCTTGGGGACCTCCACCGGCTTCCCGGTGACGTCATCGAGGGCCACGAACGTGAGGTAGGCCGAGACCACGTGCTTCCGCACGCTCGAGATCCGGTCCTCGTGGAAGACCTTCACCCCGACCTCCATGCTCGTCCGCCCCACGAAGTTCACGCAGGATTTGAGCACGACAACGCCCCCGACCGGCACCGGTCGAAGAAAATCCAGCTCGTCCAGGCTGGCGGTGACCACGGGCCGCCGGGCGTGGCGACCCGCTGCGATCGCCGCGCAGATGTCGACCCAGTGCATGACCCGCCCGCCCATGAGCTTGCCGAGGGGATTCGCGTCGTTCGGAAACACGATCTCCGTCATCTCGACGAACGAATCGGAGACGGGACGTTCTTTCACGTTGGTCATCAGTTGTCGGCCAAGGCCTTCTTGAGCAATTTGAGGGCTGCAGCTTCCGTCGCCGCGCCGCGACCTTCGAGGGGAAACACGCGAATCGTCTCATCCGTCTCGAAGAGCTTGGCGAGCCCTTCCTTCATCGTGAAGAACCCGATGTCCCGAGGCCGATCCGCGAAAAGCTCCCACTTGAAGAACCTCCCGTACTTGTGGACCTCGCCGACCGGGATCCCAGAGGGGGTCACGATCCGAAAGAACTTCTCATCCGCGATCTGCGAGAAGATGAGGAATCCGACATGGCGCGCGCCGACCATTACCCGAAACCGCTCCTTGAGCTTCACCTCGACCGGGCCGTGGTACAGCAGCGGCGTGGTCGTCGTCACGCACCCGGCAAGCACCGCCAATACTGCGGGGAGCATCCTGCTCATGGCGTCTAGCATAACGACTGACACTGGAATCCAGGTTGGAGAATTGGGACATTGCCCTCTCCCTCCCCCCGAGAATCCCTCATGTACGAGACGGTAAAAAAGCGCCTGGAAGCGGACCTGGCCGGAATCCGAGAAGCCGGCCTGTTCAAGAACGAGCGAGTGATCCAAAGCCCTCAGGGCGCACGGATCCGCGTCGGTGATCGCGAGGTGTTGTGCTTCTGCGCGAACAACTATCTCGGTCTCTCGAACGACGAGACGCTGGTCGCCGCTGCGCACGCCGCACTCGACTCCCACGGCCTGGGCCTGTCGAGCGTGCGCTTCATCTGTGGAACCCAGGACATCCACAAGAAGCTCGAGGCGACGGTCTCCGCGTTCCTCACAACGGACGACACGATTCTCTACACGTCCTGCTTCGACGCGAACGGCGGTCTCTTCGAAACCCTGATCGGACCCGAAGACGCGATCATCTCCGACTCCCTCAACCACGCGTCGATCATCGACGGCGTGCGCCTGTGCAAGGCGAAGCGGTATCGCTACGCCAACAGCGACATGGCGGAACTCGAAGAGCACCTGAAAGACAGCCAGAGCTGCCGCAGCAGGATCATCGCGACGGACGGCGTGTTCAGCATGGACGGATACGTCGCGAAACTCACCGATATCTGCGACCTCGCCGACAAGTACGACGCGCTCGTGATGGTTGACGACAGCCACGCCACCGGTTTCTTTGGCCCGACGGGCCGAGGCACGCCGGAGTACCATGGCGTGCAGGACCGCGTGGACATCGTGACCTCCACTTTTGGCAAGGCTCTCGGCGGCGCGTCGGGTGGCTTCACCTCTGGTCGCAAGGAGATCATCGACCTGCTGCGGCAGCGTTCACGCCCCTACTTGTTCTCAAACACGGTCGCGCCCACGATCGTCGCTGCGACCCAGAGGTGCCTCGACAACCTCACCGCCAGCACCGCGCTCCGCGACAAGCTCGCTGCGAACACCGCGCACTTCCGCGGGCGGATGGCCGAGTCCGGTTTCGAGATCAAGAAAGGCGACCACCCGATCGTCCCGCTCATGCTCGGCGACGCGCGCGTGGCCTCCCAAATGGCGGACCGCATGCTCGACGAGGGAGTCTACGTGATCGGCTTCTCGTTCCCCGTCGTGCCGAAGGGTCAGGCGCGTATCCGCGTTCAGATCAGCGCCGCCCACGAAACCAGCGACCTCGACCAGGCAGTGGACGCATTCATCAAGGTCGGTCGAGACATGAACGTCCTCGAGAACTAGCAAAAGGGATGCGCATACTGTGGGAGATCTTCACGGTCATCGCCGGCATCGGAGTCATCTTCGCGATCGGGAAGGGATTCCCCGGGTTTGGGCGGATCCTTCTGCATCCGTTGGGTTGGATCCTCGCGATCGGTGCGATCATCTTGATCATCATTCTCCGCAGCCGGGCCGCCGCGAAACGTACGGCAAGACAAGACGGCTCGTGAACATCCGATACCGATGAAAGTCGATCTCGACAAACTGCGGCTCTCTGGCCGAATCTCTGCGACCGCGCGTGAGACCTGCAAGAAGCTGATCCGACCCGGAGTAAGGCTCGAATCGATCGCGCTCGAGGCGGAGACGATCATCAGGGACATGGGTGGCAAGCCCGCGTTCCCCGCGCAACTCTCGCGCAACAACATCGCCGCACACTACTGTTCGCCGCCCGGCGATCCGACCGAAGCCCAGGACGACGACATCATCAAGTTCGACTGCGGCACGCAAGTGGACGGATACGTCACGGACAACGCGACGACGGTTGACCTTCGAGACGGCGAGGGATCGATGCTGGTCAAGGCCAGTGAGATGGCCTTGGAGAATGCGATCTCGATGATGGGCCCGGGAGCGTCTCTCACGGAAGTCGGTCGACAGATCGAGAGCACGATCAAGGCGATGGGATTCACGCCGGTCTACAACCTCACCGGCCATGGCGTCGCCCGCTGGATGATTCACTGCAAGCCGAGCATTCCGAACTACCCCGACCCCAAGGCCGCGTCGCTGCGTGCAGGGCAGACTGTGGCGTGCGAGCCGTTCGTATGCGACGGTCGCGGTTCGATCGAGGAGGCAGGTCGCGCGGAGGTCTTCATGCTGCTGCGGTCGCCGCGCACCAAGGAACTCAAAAAGTTCCCGCCCGACATCGCCGATGCGATCGCCGCGACCGAGAACCTCCCGTTCGCGCGACGCTCACTGCTCCGAATTCTCGGCACCGAGAAAAAGATGGAGCAGGCCATCGACCTGATGAAGAAATCCCGCCTGATCGCGGGCTACCCACCGCTCGTCGAGAAAGAGGGAGTCCGCGTCGCGCAGACAGAGCACACGATCTTCATCCACGAAGACCGCGCCGAAGTGATCACGCGCGCCCCGGACTAGCCCGCTAGTGGCTCTTGCTCGCCCGCGCTTCGGCCAGGATGTTCTCGGCGAGGCGGTTCGAAGCGATATTCGGCGCGATATTCTCGTCTCTTGCGATCGTCCAGAGTTCGCGAAGCGCCTTCGGAATCCGCTCGATGCGAGCCAAGCTGGCCTCCTTGTCGAATCCGCCGGGCATCAGTTCGGTCGAAACGTTGATGATGCCACCGGAATTGATCACATAGTCCGGCGCGTAGAGGATGTCGTAGTCGACCAGCGCCTCACCGTGCCGCGGTTCCTTCAGCGGGTTGTTCGTCGCGCCCGCGAGAATCTTGCAGCGGAGGGTCGGAATCGTGTCGTCGTTGATGATTGCTCCCAGTGCGCACGGGGCGAGCACGTCGACATCCTGGGAGAGGATCTCTGATTCCGGGACGGCGGTGACACCCAACTCTTCGACCATGTCCTGCACCCGCTGCTCGTTGCGGTCCGCGACCGTGACCTTCGCGCCATCCTGGACGAGTCGGCGGCAGAGGCCCGAACCGACCGCCCCGACCCCCTGGATCGCGACGGACCGACCGCTCAGTTCGTCGGTGCCGAACTTCCACCCCACCGCAGCCCGGATGCCGAGGAACACGCCGTAAGCGGTGTAGGGCGACGGGTTGCCGCTGCCACCGGTATCCTCGGAGAGTCCCGTCACGTGTTTCGTCACGCGGCGGATGATCTCCAGGTCGGCGATCGTCGTGTTGACGTCCTCCGCGGTGATGTAGCGACCCTCCAGTGAGTCGATGAACCGCCCCATCGCCAGGTAGAGCCCTTCGGACTTGATCTTGGCGGGTTCCCCGATGATGACGGCTTTGCCGCCGCCGAGCCCGGTGTATGCCACCGCGGACTTGTAGGACATGCCCTTCGACAAGCGGAGTACGTCGTAGAGAGCGTCGTTCTCGGATTGGTACGGCCACATCCGCAACCCGCCGAGAGACGGCCCGAGCAGCGTGCTGTGCACGGAGATGATGGCATGCAGGCCGGAGGCGGAGTCCTTGCAACGGACGACGCGTTCGTAACCCTCGGTCGGGATGTCGGTGATCTCCATGTACGATGGTGTCGAGTGAGACAGGTGAGTCGGGGACGTGGTCGCGTAACTATAGAGATGGATTGGGGGTGAAGCCATTCCGCGAAACGAACCCTCAGCTCGGATCCCATCGCGATCCAATGCGCACAAGATATTACAGGCACTGATCTTACGGCCCAGATTCCGGGTCACCACTCGCCCAGAGGCGGAATTTACCGAGAACCGCTCCACAATGGCGCTGCGCCGTCGAACTTCATCAACGCGGTGCTCGACTGACGCGAGCCCAGCGCTCGAGAGAACCGGGAAGCCCGACACCTTCGCGAAGCAGATCCGAGATGGCCCGAACGCCGCCGCGCGCATCGACGTACATGCCGTAGACGCTGTCGGTGAGCGGCCCCTTCATCTTGTGTTCGCCGGCGCTGAACCCTCGCTTCCCGGCGAACTCGCGCAGCACCTTCTTTGTCGCCTCGGGGAGCCACGCAGGGATCATCACGGCCCACTTCTGCGGGTAGCGCAAATTGTCCTCGACCATCGGCGCGAGCCGCTTGATGGCCGCCGCGGTCCACGTCTCGTAGTCGAAGAAGTCGTCGTCCGTCACGAGTCCCGGCAACCACACGGCGATCGTTCCGTGAGGGTCGAGCGGTACGCCCTCTAGCTTGCGACCGAGCAGCTGGGTCCGGTGCTTTGGCTCGCCTTGTACCGACATGGACAGACGCAGGATCGTCGGGTTCTGCAAGCGCACCGCCCCCTGCCCCATGGCAAACCCGATGCTCCCGAGGATCGGTGAGAGGTCCGGCGTGGTGTAGGAGAACTTGTATTCGCCGTCGATGTAGACACGGATCGTCGCGCCTGTCACCCGCGCCTCGATGTCGAAGTGCGACACCGGTTTCTTGAACGCGTGGAGATCCCGACGCCCCAGCCGAAGATAGCCCTCGCGACGCCACATCCCGCCGACGGTGAATCGCACGCGGTTCGTCTTGGCAGCGTCGTTCTTCCGACCTATCGCGTACAGAAAATCGCCCGCCGAGAAACCTATCCTGATGTTCCGATCCCGCCGCGCATAGCCAAAGACGATCGCGCCGGAGACGAACGAAGTGGTGAAGTGCACCCGCGTCTTGAACACGTAATTACTCGGCCCAAACCACTCGACGGACCGCACGAACGCGTGTCGTGGGTGCGCGGTTCGGTCGAGCAGACCGGAGTCCTTGCGCGGACGCTTGCGACCGACGTGCACGTCACCGCTGTCGGTCTGGTACCAAAGGTGGCGGACGCGCCGCTCCTCGTACCCGGTGAGTCCGGACTCGGTCCACGCGTACGCGCCCAAATGCCGGGGCCGCGGCTCCGTCGGGTACATCCCGTCCTTCTTCTTGCCGTCGATTCCGGGCAGGGGAACAACCTTCTCTCCGACGCGCCATGCGATCGCGTTGTGCTCCCGCAACAACTCCCGCGCCGCGAATGCCCTGCCCGACGTGTGCAACTCCTTGGCGGTCGTCCGCAGAACCGCGAACCACCCGCGCACGCGCGGCAGCTTCGCGAGCATCGGCGCGGACGACACCGGCGGCTCGCCCGAAAGCCCGCGGTGCCAGATCTCCGCGCACACAGCCCATGCGACGTCCGAATGATGGAGTTG
>CAYYAQ010000129.1:0-14666 GCA_964469555.1 uncultured candidatus Brocadiaceae bacterium
CAGGACCGAGTGGCTCGTCAGGTTGCTCGAGAAGTGACTATGCGGGTAGAGCCGCTTCGGATCGGACGCCGCGGCGCTGGCGACGACGCGCTGGAACCGGTCGATGACCGGCTTCAAGTTCGCCCAGTCCAGCCAACGCGATGCTTCTCGGCAGTGCGCGACGTAGCGCGATCGCCACGCCGGAACCTGCAACAGTTTTGATTGCAGGGGCCGCACGACCTTGCTGGTACTCGTGCTTCGGTAGTAGAGCGACAGACCCGTCAAGGCAGCCAGAGTCTTGGCGCCGTCATGAAAGCCGCCAAAGCTGTTGTTCATGTCCCAGGGCATGAACTGGAAGCGGTCGTGCACCTCGTCGTGATACATGAAGTAGTTGTGGCTGACGCCGCCCACGTAGGCATCCAGCCGCAACAACGTCACGTCAACGGCATTCATGCGCAGCGCGTTGTCCACGTCCACGAACCGGGGCAAGACCGACTCGAGGTTTGCCCCGCTATTGTTCAAGGTGTTCGTGAAGGCGATGAGGTCCGCCCAGGGTGAGGGCGGGTTCGCGTTCTTGATCTCGTACGACGCGGTGTACGGGGCGGACGTAGCCCCGAGGTACGCCAGGTTGGCCTGCTGCGCGAAGTTCTCCAACGGCTTGTAGCGGTTGCCGTCATCGGAGGGAAACCACTCCCGCATGAACGCCTTGTTCATCTGCTGGGTGTTGACGAACGGACCGTAGTCCAAGTTGTTGATCGTCAACCGCGCGTAGTTGGACTTCGGCGCCGGCATGAACTGCCGGAACACGTAGTAGCCGACCGTCTCCCGGATCCACGTCGGATCCATGAAGTTGTTGTTGAGGTTCAGGGTCGCGTAGCCCTGGTAGTCCTGATCCGCCACGAAGGCATCCAGCTTCACCTTGTAGGGCTGCTTCTCCGAGCCGGCGGGAATCTTGCTGTAGGAGGAGCTGCCCCGGTAGCGCACGCCCGCATCCCGGAACAGCTTGCCGTTGATGGTCACATCGCAGCGGATGTAGGTCTTGGACTTGTAGTTGGCGACGAGCTGGGACTTCCAGTTGGCCTGTTTGAAGACCAAGGAGACCGACTGGATCGTGTCGATGTCGTAGAGATCCTTCTGTTGGGCAGGGGCCGGGACGGCGAGGGGTAGGGTGGTCAGGATTGCGAGAGCAAGAAACCCCAGATTCCCACGGTGAAGGGGTGCGGCAAGGCAGAGTGCGATGGGAAGGAATCTCATGGTCACAGGGTTGGTCTCCGGGATCCGGACAGGATAGGGCACAAGGGGGGGCCGCACAGAGATGGCCACACGTTCCCGTTCTGTTTCACGGGTTTTTGCGTCGCAAGGGCAGATTCCGAGGGTGTGCGGGAACACACAGGGCTGCGTTGGCCATAGCCTCGCGATGGAAATGCCACCGAATCCTGCGCATCTCGACCCCGAACGCCTGCTCGCGGAGACTCGTTCGCTCCGTGCGCTAGCTCGATCTCTCGTCCAGGACGAGCACACCGCCGCGAAAAGGTCGTAGCGCGGCCGGAAGTCCAGGGCCCCGACGACACCTTGGAGCGCGTGGACCTGTTGCGCAGTCTGCTGGCGCACGTGAAGGAACTCGACGAGCCGTATCGATCCACGGTGTTGCTGCACTACTTCGATGGGCTGACACCGAAAGAGGTGGCGGCTGGGCTCCGCGTGCCGTACGCGACCGTACGCACTCGACTGCACCGCGCGATCCAGCAGCTTCGAGAGAAGATGGACGCAGACCACTCCGGCGACCGGCGGGCGTGGCTGGTTCCACTCGTGCCGTTCGCCGCGGCCGCGCTCTTGCTCATGCGATCTGCCTCGCTTGGGAAAAACCCGAATCGTTCGGACTTCTCCGCAAGGGCGTCGCACTGCTCGCAAGAGCAGGTTCGCGCTAACTGCGCGATCGACAAGGAATAGGAATGGTGGAGTGTAGGAGAGTCGAACTCCTGACCTCTACAATGCCATTGTAGCGCTCTACCAACTGAGCTAACACCCCACGAAGGGCCCTCGCACGGGGCAAGGGAGGCGCACCGTACCACCCGCGAAGGCCATATCAAGAGTCAGGTTTCCACTTCCTTTCCACGACGACGACCCCGCGTTGTGGACAAATGCACGCTGGCGATCCCCCCGTCGCACAGCTAACGTTGCTGGTTGGTCAGACGCTCGTCCATTGTGTCTGAGTGGCGGTTATCAAAGACATTCGATTCGGAGGCTTCCGTGGTCAAGAAGAGTGGATTCCTGAACAAGATCGTGGGTCGTTTTCGCGCTGGGTCCATGCGCATGGGAGACGACAGGACTTCGCCAAGTGCAGCCCGCGGACGCGCGACTGAACTCCCCGTCAACGCGGTGCCCGACGAACTCAATCTGGACTCGAAGCGCAGGCTCAGCCAGAAGGAAAACGCCCAGCTGACGATGACGCGGAGCTTCCGCGAACTGTCGACGCTGCTGCGCGGCGTCCAGACGCGGATGGAAGGTCAGGACAGCAAGTTCGACTCGATGAGCGCGAACGTCGCCAAGCTGCCCGCCGCCGCCGAAGCACAGGTCGAGATGCTGAAGTCGCTGGTCACCCAGCTCGAGACGCAGAACACGATGACCGGCAAGATGGTCGAGACCTTCGCCGAGCTGCCAGCCGTGATGAAAGGCGTGCAGAAGTCGCTGGAGAAGACCGCCGCGACCGACGAGCGCACGTCGAACACCCTCAATGACTTCAAGGGCACCATGGATCGGATCCAGGGCTCGATGGGGGACATGGTCAAGACGTCCCAGACCCAGGCGCAAGCCGCGTCCGACATCGCCGAGGGCCATAAGGAGACCGTTCGCTCCCTGGAGACCACGACCCACGACAGCCTCGAGGCCCTGCGCACCGCCCAGGAAGACCAGGCGAACCGGATGTCGAAGATCGCCAGCGAGACGGGCCGGTCGAACCGCGTGATCGTGGTTCTCCTGATCCTCAGCTTCGCTGCGATGGTCGCCATCCTGGCCACGCTGGTGAACAGCCAGTAGGACCGCTCGGGAGATGACCGAACGCTGCATCTACCTGGTGCGGCACGGCGAGACCGCCGGTGAGTCCTCGATCCGCTACCACGGTCGAAACGACGTGCCTCTCTCCGACCTCGGCTGTCGCCAGGTCGAGGGGCTGATCGGGCTGATCCGCCACGTGTCCTTCGCCGCGGTGATCCACTCACCGTTGAGTCGGGCGAAGGAATCGGCCCGCATCCTCGTCGAGGGACTGCTGCGCGAGCCCGGCGTCGTCGAAGAGGCGCCTGATTTCACGGAGGTGTACTTCGGCGAGATGGAAGGGATGACCGACGCCGAGATCGCCGCGGCGCTGCCCGAGTTCTACGCCGAGTGGAAGAGCGGTCGCGCCAAGGGCTTCCCGGGTGGGGAGACGTACGCAGCCTTCGACGCGCGGGTGGGGACGGCCCTCGACGGGTTGATGGCTCGATATCCTGAGGGTCACCTTCTGATCGTCGCGCACATGGGAATCATCAGGCGCGGCGCCGGGCGACTGTTGCAGATGTCACGAGAAGCCATGTCGAAGCTGAACCCGGCGCTCGGCAGCTTGACGGTGCTATCCTGTGAGAACTCATCGAATGGACCATTCCAACTCAAGCACTGGAGCCTGACGAGCGAGCCCAAGTGACATGATCCCTTTCGCCGCGTTGCTGATGATCGTCCCCGCCGCCGCGCCGCAGGGCGACGGCGTCATCGACAAGCTGTTGCGAGCCGAGAAGGTCGCGGGCAAGTTGCCGAAACGAAAAGGGCCGTCGCGATCGAAGTCGCCGCGGGACGTGATCGTCCACTCCGGAACGAGCGCGTCGGAACTGGCAGCGAGTCTGCTCATCCCGGTGAAACCGAAGGCCAAGAAGCCGGATGCGATCGAGTTGATGTCGCAAGGGATCGTGCTGTTCGACGTGAAGCGCAACACGGTCCAAAAGGTCCGGCTCCGCACCATGAAGGACATCGAGACGTTCTTCGCGCAGAGCCACCGCGATGTGCGGAAGGCGCTCGGGTTCGAGATCAACTTCACCCGGACCATCCCGCAGCTGCACGGCGTGATGGAGAAGATCCTCGCGGATTCGAAGGCTGGGCTCTCCGAGGACGACCAGAAGGTGATCGACCGCGAGTGGCGGCGGGCGAAGAAGGTCGACATCCGCGCCATGCACAAGGCAGCGCTCGGCATCGTGGCGATGGCGTTCAAGCTCGCCGGACAGAAGGCGATGCTGGCGCGACAACAGACCAAGCGCCCGCGAAGGGACGTGACCGGGTCGATCCTCGTCGACAGGGAACTGGCGTTCGGTCGGATCGTGATCGGAGGACCCGGACGAAACGTCTACGACTGCAGCCAGATCGCGGTGATCATCGATCTCGGCGGCAACGATGAGTATCGCGGGGCTGCGGGCGGCGCGCACGTGCAGCGGCGCTACTCGGTGTGCATCGACCTCGATGGCGACGATACATACCGGGGCGGCAATGGCGCCCTCGGCTCCGCGACGTACGGGCTCGGTGTGTGCATCGACATGGCGGGCGACGACGACTACGAGGCCGACAAGCGCAGCGCGGGGTTCGCGGCGGCGGGCGTCGGCGTGTTCCTCGATGTGTCGGGTGACGACAAGATGCAGCTCGGCGCGCACAGCGGCGGCGTCGGGTTGATGGGGGTGGGGCACTGCTTCGATCTCGCCGGCGATGACGAGCAGCGCGGTGGCAGGAGTTGTTTCGGCGTCGGACTCGCCGGTGGCCTCGGACACTTCGTCGACGTCAGCGGGAAAGACCAGCGGTACCTGACCGGCATCGAGGGCAAGGCGAACCTCGGCTTCGGGGCGGCGCGCGGTTTCTCTGCTTCGAGGCCGGGCGGACTCGGCGTGTGCATCGATCACGCGGGCGATGACACGTATACCGGTGGCGTCCTCGCCCTCGGTGTCGGGGACCTCGGTGGACTCGGCGTGTGCCTCGATCTCGGGGGTGACGATTCGTACATCGCCGGAGGCATGTCGCTCGGCGCCTCGGCGCGCGGTGGCGTCGGCATCATGATCGACGTCAAGGGCAAGGATCACTACTTCGCGCCGGAGAGCATGGCCGTGGCTGGAGTGGACGGCAGCGCGTTCTTCGAGGACCTCGCCGGCGACGACATCTACGAAGTGAGTGGCGCCGGGATGGGGCGTTCGGCGGCGGGTGGGATGTCGTTCTTCCAGGATCTCGGCGGCAAGAACCGCTTCCGCCTGAAGGAGGGTTCGCTCTCGTTCCTGCCGGTCGATCCGGGCGGCTTCGCGCTGTTCCGCTCGCTGGGCAAGGGCGACACCTATTCCCCGGCGACCCGCGACCCGGGTGCGAAGGGCCGCCGGATCGAGACCAAGAAGAGTTTCGAGCTCCATCTGACCCGGTGAGAAAACGCGGATTCCTCCCCGCGTGGAGGAGTTCCCGCGGGGAAGATGGCGCGACTTCGCGGTAGAGTCCGCGCGCCCATGACAGTCCGACTTCGATTTGCTCCTTCACCTACAGGTCCGCTGCACATCGGCGGTGCGCGGACGGCGATCTACAACTGGGCCGCGGCCCGGGCGATGGGCGGGACCTTCATTCTTCGGATCGAAGATACGGACCGCGCGCGGTCGACGGACGAGTCGCTGCAGAACATCCTGGAGGCGTTTCGGTGGATGGGCGTGGACTGGGATGAAGGACCGACGAAAGGCGGGGATTTCGGGCCCTACGCGCAGAGCGAGCGGTTGGACCACTACGCGAAGTTCGCCGACGAGCTGCTGAAAAGCGGTCACGCCTACAAGTGCTACTGCACCCCCGAGGAGGTCGAGGCCGGACGTCAGGCGCTCGTCGCCGAGGGCAAGTCGCCGATGTACGACCGCCGGTGCCGCGATCTGAGTGACGACGCGCGGGCGAAACACGAGACGGACGGGACCAGGTTCTCGATCCGCTTCCGCATGCCTCTCGACGAGGACCTCACCGTTCCCGATCTCGGCAAGGGCGACGTCGTCGTCAACCTCCGCGAAGTCGACGACTGGGTCATGGTGCGCGCGGGCGGCATGCCGCTCTACAACTTCGCGTGTGTCGTGGACGACGCGCTCATGGAGATCACCCACGTGGTCCGCGGCGAAGAACACTTCGTCAACGGCGTCAAGCAGATCGTGATGTTCCGCGCGCTCGGGAAGGAGCCGCCGCGCTACGCGCACATCCCGCTGATCCTCGGCAAGAACGGCAAGAAGCTGTCGAAGCGCGACGCCAGCACCGCCGTCCTCGACTACCGCGACCAGGGCTACTCGCCGGACGCGATCTTCAACTACATCGCGCTGCTCGGCTGGAGCTATTCGGGCGATCAGGACCTGTTCAGTCGGGACGAGATGGTGGCGAAGTTCCAGATCGGCGACATCGGCAAGAGCGGCGCGAAGTTCGACGAGGAGAAACTGCAGTGGATGGCGGGCGAATACGTCCGCAGCGCCTCGCTCGGCGATCTCGTCGCGCGCGTCAAACCGTTCCTGCTCGACGCGGGCGCCGTGCCCGAGGCGGCGTTCGATTCCCACCCGGAGTTCGTCGCGAGCCTCGTCGCCTGCAACCAGGAGCGCATCCGCCTCTACCCGGAGTTGCCGGAGAAGGTCGCCTACTATTTCTCCGACGGCGTCGAGCTCGACAAGGCTGGTGAGAAGAACATGCGGAAGAACGACGCCGCACCCCGGTGGCTCGCCGCGTACGCCGACCTTCTCGAGCGGTCGAACTTGCCACCGTCGTATCCGGGAGATCGCGGCGACGCGGATTCCGTCGCGTCGCTCCCGACGGACAAGGAATCCCCGGTCCCCGCGCGCGAGGACGTGGGGTTTCTGCTGCCGCCTCATCTCGAGGCGGACGCCCGGAAGCTGGCGGAGGATCTCGACATCAAGTTCGGTCACCTCGTCCATCCGATCCGCGCCGCGCTGACCGGAACGAACAAGGGCCCGGGACTGTTCGACGTGGTCTACCTGCTCGGCAAGGAGACGTGCTTGCAACGTCTTCGCGCTCTCGCGAGCACGTAGATCGACAGGCGTCAGCCGTCGTTCTTCCAGCGACGCAGCGTGAGGATCACGCGCCGCGGGGCGACGTTGTCGTACAAGTACTCCCGGTACCCCACGCCGGGAATGCCCGTCTTGGGATCATCTTCCCGCTCGAGGCAATAGTTGCGTTCCCCGAGGTTCAGGTCGTCGTAGTCATCGAGGTAGCGGTGCAGCTCTTGCCTGCGAGCCGGGTCTTGTTCGCTGAGGTAATGCTTGAGGTTGTAGTCGAAGCTCAGCACCGGATGCGTGACGTAGACCGTGAACGCCAGGAGCACGGCGATCCACCCACACTGAATCACGCGACCCACCATGTCGATCCTGCTCCGGCGACCGGTGTCGAAGAAACAAAACACGAGCACGAATCCCGCGATCAGCCCCCCGACGTGCGCCGCATTGCTGACGAATGGGATGAACAGCCCGATCAGCAGGTTGAATCCGATGATCGCGATGAGCTGCCGCGATCCCTGGTTCTCCAGGAAGTCGAGCAGCGTTCGACCACCGCGGACGTTGATCGCGAGCGCTGCGCCCAGCATTCCGAACAGCGCCCCGGATCCGCCGATCAGCGGTCGGTATTCCTCGGTGAGGAGCAACGCGCACACGGACCCGGCGACCGCGGACGCGAGGTAGAGCACGATGAACCTCCACGTCCGCAAGTACCGTTCGAGTGTCGGGCCGAGGACCAGAAGCGCGTAGGAGTTCAGGCCGAGGTGAATCAAGCCGCCGTGAAGGAACGCGTTCGAGAGGATCCGCCAGGACTCGCCGTCGTGCACGAGGATCCCGACCGCGGCGCCGTAGGTGACGAGCCCGTCGGTCTCGGGCATCATCACGAACCCGCCGGTGAGATACGCCATGGTCAGGTAGACCAACAACACGGCGTACGTCACCGGCGTGTCGTTCAGTTGATCCATGAACGCCTTGCTCACTCGCTCTTCCCCTTCTTCAGGAACGTGACCTTCGCGCGGGCGCGGGTCAGGTTCTCCTCGGGGCTCAGGCGCTCTTGATCGGATGCCGGGCGCGCCGCCAGTTTCAGCTCCTTCCTGGCCTCGTCCATCTGCCCCAGGTCCGCGAGAACTCGGGCCAGGAGCAGGTGCACCAGCCGGCTACCGGGAAAAACTGACTGGTGTTGGCGCAACACGGCGAGCGCATCGTCGTCGCGGTGCAGACGGAAGAGGTTTTTGCCCAGATTGAACAGGGCGTCGCCGAACGCGTGCTTCTCATCCTCTTGCACCACGCTCCCGAACAGGCTGACCGCGTCTTTCCTCTGGCCGATCTCCGCGAGGAGTAGCGCCAGCTGGTATCGACCGGCGACGTGCGATGGGTCGAGCTCGAACGCGCGGCTGAGGTTCTCGATCGCGGTCGGGATGTCCCCAAGCTACCGCGCCGATCTACCGACGAGCAGCCGGTCGGCGTGGGTCTCCAGGTGCTTGAGCCGCGTGAGGCCTTCGTCCATCGGGCCGCGATCCGTGCCGAGTCTGCGTTTCCTCTCGCTGAACCGCATGCGCAGGAATGGCAGGAGTGGTGGATAGAACAACAGTCCCAGTCCCAACACGCCGAGGCTGATCCACCCGAGGCGGGTGAGCCACAAGCCTCCCAATGTCGCCGTAGCGTAGACCGAGTGCGGCGAGCCCACGAAGAAGCCCACGACCATCCCCAACGGAACGAGCGCCGTGACGAAGAGCAGGGTGGCGAAGACTTTGCGGATCGAGATGCGCACGACGTAGGGAGATGTTCGCCGGGGGAACGCGACAGGGCAAGACACGGAATCGGCGACAGGGGTGCAAAAGTGAGTCGAACCCGACCGGTGTCTTATGTTCCAGCCATGAGGATTCCCTTCCAGACTTGGCGGTTCCGTATCTGGCCCGTCCTCGGCCTCGTGTTGTGCGCTTCGCCAATGCCGGCGCAGGACCCGGGCGATCTGTTCGAGAACGTCGTCGAGGCCCTCGAGCGGGGCTACTGGGACCGCAAGTTCCGCAAGGAGACCCTGCCCAAGCTCGCCACGAAGTTCCGTGCCGCGGCCGAAGGGGCTGAATCGCTGGCCGAGGAGTGCGCGATTGTCGATGGCCTGCTGTCCCACGTGCCGAGCAGCCACCTCGCGCTCTACTCGAAATCGACGTTCAAGGGCATGATCGAGGAGCTGTCCAGCCGGAAGCGCTTCACATTCGCATTCCAGATCAAGCAGCGGGCGAGTCGATTCTTCGCCTGCAAGATCTTCGAGGGCGGACCGGCCGAGCGCGCGGGTCTAAAGCGCGGCGACCGGATCCTGCGGATCGACGGCAAGCTGCCGCATGGCAGCACGCGGTTGGACCGTCGGTCCGACGACGCCTACTTGCCCGACGCCCCGCTGCACGCGGTGATCGTCAGGCACGCGAAGGACCACGACGAAGACGAGGACAAGATCGACAAGGTCACTCTCCTCGTCGAACGCCGACCAGGCGAGCAAATGAGCATCGTCGTGACCGCCGCCAAGTACAGCGCGCTGCACGCGGCGAGAAAGAGCGTCCGCGTGATCGAGCGGGGCGGCAAGCGCATCGGCTACGTCCACTTCTGGTACATCCACGCCGGCTGCGTGGCCCTGCTGTCCAAGCTCGTAAAGAAGGACTTCGCCGACTGCGATTCCATGGTGCTCGACCTCAGGGGTCGCGGCGGCAACGGCGTGGAAGCGAAGCGCATCGTGAGTTTCTTCACGGGCAGGCGAAAGAAATGGGACAGGCCATTCGTCGCCCTGATGGACCGGGAATCACGCAGCGCGAAGGAGATGATCGCCCACGAGTTCAAGGTGCAGAAAGCCGGGCTCATCATCGGTGAGAAGAGCGCGGGCGCGCTCGTGCCCGCGGCGTTTGCTCAGGTAGGACAGGGGATGGTGCTGATGTATCCCGGCATGCGTCTCGGCAGGTACTCGGACGAGGTCGAGTTGAAGGGCGTGGAGCCGGACTTGCCGGTCGCGTACCCGCTGCCCTACACCGCGAATGCCGACCCGATTCTCGACCGGGCCGTGAGACACCTCAGCCGATAGCGTCGCGCCACCGTGCGGCGCTCATCTGAGCGGTGATGGCGTTGATGTACATGTCCGCGCCGATCTCCAGGGCGGCGACGTTGCCGATGCGGGGTTGCAGCTCGAAGTGCCAGTGGAAATCCTCGTCAGAGATCCGGTGGAGGCAGAGGTTGAACGCACCGCCCTTGAAACTGCTGGTCGCGCCGGCGAACAGCGCCGCGAGCGAGCGAACCAGGTCGTCGTCGTGCTTGGATTCCAGGAAGTCGTCGTCGTGAGCGAGGGGCAGCATCCACGTCTCGAACGGGAGTTTCGGCGTGCTCGGAGCGAGGACCACGTGGTGGTCACTCCGATGGACGATGCGGCCCTCGGCTTGTGCCGACTCGATCTCTTCGCAGTGGATGCAGCCGTCCCGGCAAGCTGACAACTCGGATACGAGCCGCGGGGGGATCATCGGTAGCCCGAGCAGTTGGCTGTGGTTGTGCGCGATGGATGCGCCGGCGGCGGCGCCGACATTCTTGAACAGGAACGCGCAGCGGACGTCGTCACGGAGCTCGAACGCCGCGATCCGTCTGCGGTACAACGCCACGCTGTCCCTCAGGATGTCTGCGGACAGCTCGGAGGCGTGGGTCGTGTGGTCATCGCCTTCGGCGATGACCTCGTGATTGTGCGTCGCGGGGAACAGATTCTTGAACGCGCGCGCCGTCCAGCCGGGTGTGTCGGGGGCGGAGCCGTCGGTGCGGATGGCTTCCTCCTCCGGTGGAGTCTGGCCCTCGCTACCGGAGCAGAACGGACAATCGAATTCGCCGTCGCGTTCGGGGCCGGTGTTGCGCGGACGCTTCAGTCGTCCCGGGGAGACGAGGACCGGGCGCCCGGTCCCCTTGTCGATGCGCAGTAGGGGACCGTCGGACAAGTCGCTCACCAGTTTCCGTGCTCGTGACAGCGGTTGCAGATCGTCTTGTTTTGCTTGGAGAGGTCGACGAGCTTCGCGTGCTGCTTCAGGGTCGCGGCGGCGGCGATGTCACGGAACCAGTCTGCGGCGGTCTTCGCCTTCGTGCGGGACTTCTTGCTCCTGAGATAGAGAGCCCGCTTCGGGTCCCGTGCCTGGATGAAGAGCGAGCGGACTCTCATGGCGCCGCTGCGGATCGCCTCGAAGTTGGTCTTGTCGGGGTCCTTGTTGAGTTTCGCCGGCATGATCTCGTCGACCAGGGTCTCGACCTCGGCCTCCATCGCTTCCTCCATGTCCTTGTACTGCTCGTGAACCTCCATCGATGCGCAAGCGGCGCCGAATAGGAGAAGGAGCATTGCGATATGGCACTTCCGCTTCGACATGCTTCGAAGGCTATCGCGTAAGGCCTGCCCGACTCAAGAGTGCGGACAATTGCACGTCCGCGTTCTTGGCGATTCCCTCGCCGTCCATGGTCGAGAGTTCTCCGTCGCGCACGCAGAAGGAACCACCGACCATGACGTGGCGGATGCTCGCGGTCTCCGCAGCGAAGACCAGGCGCGAGACGATGTCGCCGCCGGGGCGGAGCGTCGGGTGGTCGAGGTCGACGAGGACGAGGTCGGCGCGCTTTCCCACGCTCAGGCTCCCGACGTCGTCCGCGAGCCCGAGCGCGGCCGCGCCGCCAGCGGTCGCGGCGTGAAGAGCGGCGGTCGCGGGCCACGCGCCCGGTCCGGCTACGGTCGCTTGCACGAGCGCTGCTTGTCGGAGTTCGGTCAGCATCGAGAGCCGGTTGTTGCACGGCGCGCCGTCGGCGCCGAGCCCGACCCGCAGCCCGAGCGCGCGATACGCAGCGATCGGCGCGAGCCCCGATCCGAGTTTGAGATTGGCGGTCGGACAGTGGAGGACCGCCGCTCCGGTGGCGACGAGAGCGTCGCGTTCGGCGGTCGTCGTGTGCACGCAGTGCGCCAGGGACGTTCGATCCGTGAGCAGTCCCTGTTCGCGCAGCGCGAGGATGTAGTCCCGACCCGCGCGTTCCTGGACGAGCTCGACTTCGGCGGGATGCTCGCACGCGTGCGTGTGGATGCGCAGTGCGTTCTCGTTTGCGTAGTCCGCGGCGGATTCGGCCAGCTCGTCCGTGCACGAGAGGATGAAGCGCGGGGAGACGGCGTAGTGAATACGCCCGTGCATCCCGTGGAACTCCTCGCGCAACGAACGCGAGAGTTTGAGTGCTTCGTCGGCGGTCGTGGCCAGCGCGGGGGCGCTCGGATCGGGGATGTCCATCAGGCAGTTGCCCATCACCGTCGTCATGCCGCTCTCGACGGCGACCTTGAAGGACTCCTCTGCGTGGTGCACGGACTCCATCACCTGTGTCGTGGTCGTTCCTCCGAGCAGGAGTTCTGAAACGGAGAGTTCGGCGGACGCGCGCGTCGAGGCGGCGTCGTGCGCGGCTTCGAGTGGCCAGATGCGCTGGCGCAGCCAGTCCATCAACGGGAGGTCGTCAGCCAGCCCGCGGAAGAGTGTCTGGCAGTAGTGCACGTGGCCCTGCACGAAGCCCGGCAGGGCGATGAGGTTGTCGCCGGACACGACCGTCTCATCTGGCTCCGGTTGCAGTTGCCCGATCGCGGTGATGCGACCGTCGCGGATGCGAATCGACTTCTGGCCGACGTCGCCCAGCGGGTCGGTCTCGGGGCCGTCCATCGGGACGACCGTGATGTCTGTCAACAGCGATGAGGTCATGAGTCGCGGTCGACGATCTTATTGGCGCCGGGGAACAGTTCCTTCGCCGGAGTCCACGGCAGCGGCGTTCCGTCTGGCGCGTGTCTTCGGAAGAGTCGGTAGCGGCAGTGGACCTTCATGCTCTTCGCACCTCCGGGGAGAACGAGTTCTCGCTGTGAGCCGGTGAAGGTCTCGTGCAGGTCGTCCGGGCTGGAATCAAGGCGCAGGATCAGGACGTTATCGGTGGAGCAGGGGAGAGAAACGGTTCGCGCCTCGGTACCGGGGGAATAGAGCACGATCACCTCGACCTCGCGGGATTCTCGCGGTGACCAGTCGGGCAGGTTGGAGCAACCGGTCGCCGACAAAAGGATGACTACCGCTATGCTGCGCGGCGTGTTCCTCTCGAGCTTCGACATCTTATGGGTCATTTCGTCCCCGATCGGTTGGTGACCGCAACTCCATGTACGGTGGCATCGCGGTATCCCGAAACCTTTTCTGCCTGACCTACACCGAAGGTCGGGGAAAGGTATTCCTCGTGGATCTCGGAGAGAAACGACCGTTGGATTTCTGGGAGTACGGCGGCAAGGACGGTGGCTACGCCGACGCGGGTGGCGTGGCGATCGACCGGGACTTTGCCGTGTACGTGGCGGACACTCACAACGAAGTCGTACGCCGCTTCACCGCGTTTGGCAAGGAACTCGAAACTCTGGGGAAGGAACACAAACGTGCTCCGGGCGCGGCGTGTCGGGATCGGACCGGCTACCTCGAGCGACCCCACGCTGTCGCTGTGTTCGATGACCACGTGTTGGTCGCGTGCGGCGATCACCACCTGCGTCGTGGCGTGCAGCGATTCGGTCTCGATGGCGAGAGCTTGCCGCCGCTGCTCGCGTTCGGCGATCTTGAGGGCGAGTTCGGAGCGCCCCGAGGACTGTGTGCCGGCGCCGATGGCATCTTCGTCGCGGATACTCTCAACGGCGTGGTGCAGCGATTCACGGTGGAGGGCCGGTTCGTCAACGATATCGCCACGGCCAGGGTGCCTTCAGGGATGAGTCGACCGATCGCCGTGCAGTCGCTGCACGACGGGACGATCCTGGTCATCGACCAGGGCGATGATCCTGGCTTGCGGCACTTCGACGTCAGCGGGAAGTTCCTCGCTTCCCCGTCCGCCACCGATGATGTAGTGGATCCAGTCGCCCTCGCCCGCGACGATGAGGGCCGGATCTACGTGTTGGATCGCGATGGCGAACGCGTGCAGCGGCTGTGCCCGGACCTGAGTCACGACGCGCAGATTCTCGATCTGGCCGAATACCTGCATGAGCGCTGAACCCCCTGAAGGGCGACCGACGACGACGCTGAACGCGTTCGACATCGCGTGCGTCGTCGTCGGTGGGATCATCGGAATCGGCATCTTCTTCTCGCCCGCGAAGGTCGCGGCGGTCGTCGATTCTTCCGAACAGGTGATCATCGCCTGGACGATCGGTGGCGTGATGATCCTGTTTGGCGCGCTGGTCTACGCGCGCCTCGCGCAGATCGCGCCGGGCGAAGGCGGCGTATTCGAGTACCTCCGCAAGTCGTTCGGACCGTTGCCGGCGTTCCTCTACGGCTGGTGCAACCTGCTGATCATCCAGGCCGGCTCGCTCGCGATCGTGGGGCTGGTGATGGCTGACAACCTGCAGCGGGCGTTGGCGTGCGAGCCATTCACCGAAATCCAGCGGGTGGGCCTCGCGACGTCGGCGATCGTGATCCTGACCACTATCAACTCGGTCGGGCTCATCGTCGGCAAGATCGTGCAGATCATCCTCACCGTGATCAAGACATCGGCGGTGTTCGCCATCGTGGGGATCGCGATCTTCGCCGATGGCCGCGCACCGGCGACCGAAGTCGTCACCCGCGAGAGTGTCCCGTTCTTCGAGGCGATGAGCCTCGCGATTCTCCCGGTCCTGTTCGCGTGCGGCGGTTGGCAGCACGGGTC
>CAYYAQ010000130.1:0-3650 GCA_964469555.1 uncultured candidatus Brocadiaceae bacterium
TGATGGCGACGACCTGTCCGTCGAGCAGGTCGGGCCGGTAGATCGCCGACGCCCGCACAGTCATTTCACGACACCCAGCTCCTTGAGCAGACCCTTCGCGTCGTAGACCCGCTGGAGCGCGTGGGCGATCGAGGCGGTGTTGACGCTGACCGCGCGCTCCTTGTTGTCGCGGTAGACGAAGCGGTTCGAGAGCTGGTGGATGTTGCTGTCGAAGATGAGGCCGACGACGCGCAGCTCCTGGTCGAAGACCGGGCTGCCGGAGTTGCCGCCGATGATGTCGTTGGTCGCCACGAAGTTGACGCCCTTCGTCATGTCGATCTTGTCCTTGCGGTCGAGCCAGATCTTCGGGAGGTTGAACGGATACTTGTTGTCGAACTCCGCGTTGCGGGCGTAGAGACCGTAGAACGTCGTCCGGTACGGCGCGATCGTCCCGTTGTAGCGGAAGCCCTTGACGATGCCGTCCGACAGCCGGAGCGAGAACGTCGCGTCGGGGCTCACCTTGTTGCCGAACACGGCGAACAGCGCGCGTCCGACCAACGATCCCTGCACGCCCTCCCTCGTGTTGAGTCCGCCCATCTCCTTTGCCGCCTTCTGGCGTTCGGCGGTGAACATCAACGCGGCGCGAATGAGCGGGTCGGACGATTTCTCCAGCGCTTCGCGTCCACCGTCGAGCAGCTTGTCGACCATCGCGTCCTGCGCGACGATGCTGTTCTTCGTGGCCGCTACCGCCGTCGTTGGTAGTTGATTGCCGAGCAGCATCTGCACGTAGGCATCGTCACTGCCGAGCCAATTCTTCGCGCGCTTCAGGTGCGCGGCGAACAACTTGTCCGCCGTCGGGCTCTGCACGATCGGCTTGCGCGCCTGTTTCGCCGCCTGGTCGCGGGCTTTCGGCGGCGTGCCCTGATCCGTCGCTTGGACCATGAGGACGGCTCGAGTGAGTTCTTTCGAGTACGAGGGCACGTAGAAGCTGAGTGTCGGCGCGAGCTTCGTCTTGCGCTTGTTGATCGTCTCGAGCTCGCCCCAGGCCTTGCCGTACAGCGCCTTCAGCTTTGGATTCGTCTCGACCTTTCGCAAGAACTCCGCCTCGGCCGTGTCCTTCGCCGCCTGGATGCTCGGGTTGTGCAGACCATTGAGATAGCCGGTCACGGCTTTCTGCTGGTTCTCTCTCTGGAGGAGGAAGGTGCGGACGCGCTTCTCGTAGGTCGGGTCCTTCTTCGCGCGGGCCTTCACGATCTCGAGCTCGTCGGTCCACTGTTCGACCATCATCGGATATTGCGCCTTGCGCAGGTATCCCATCTGACCCCTGGTCAGCAAGCGACCCGTCGATCCCGGGTTGCCCGTGACGAACGCCAGCTCGCCTTTCTTCGGTCCGGCCTTGCTCCACCGGAAGTAGAACCTCGATGTGTCTGCGGGCTTGCCGTTCTTCCCGTAGGCCCGGCAGAAACTGAAATCGATGCCGAAGCGCGGGTATGTGAAGTTGTCCGGATCGCCACCAAAGTGGGAGGTCTGCAGGTGCGGCGCGCACACCAACCGAACGTCGCTGTAGTTCCGGTACATGTAGAGCTGGAACACGGCGCCCTGATGCATCGTGATGATCTGCGGCACCAGATCCGGATGCCCGACCTTCGCGCTGGCCTCGATCTTCCGCCGATTCGCCTTGCGCTTCTTGGCGGTCTCCGCGTCGCTGTCCTCGTCGATGATGCTCTCGTTGACGGCGTCCGTCACGTTCTTCGTGGAGATGAGTTGCTGCACAGTGAGGCCCGGCAGCCTGATTTCCTTGTCCATCGACGTGGCGTAGAACCCGTTCTTGATCCAGTCGTTCTTCCCCTGCACGGTGTTGATGTTGTCCCGCACGCAGTGGTGGTTCGTCATGATCAAGCCCTTCGGCGAGACAAACGACGCGGAACAGCCGCCGGTCAGTCGCAGCGAAGCGAGGCGTAGAGAATCGAGCCACTTTTGCGTGGCGTCGAACTTGTGCTCCTTCTTCAGGTACTCGAGCGGAGGGTTCTCGAACGTCCACATCTTGCCCATCTCGAGTCCGCCCTGAGCGGTGGCGGTCGCGGCGAGAACGAGGGCGAGAACGAAGGTCATGGGTGTGCGCATTCGGGTCTCCGGTCGGGACTTCATTGCTCGTCTATACGGGGCTTCCAGCGAGGGCGCGAAACCATAGCAGAACCACTTCCGCGTCCGCTGCCGTCATTGCACGAAAAAGCTCCGCAGGAAGCACCAGCGGAGCTGTTCGCAATGCGCTCGGACGTGAGCGATGACTCAAGGGCGAAGCCACCCGCATAGGGCGGCGAACCGCCTACTTGCCGACCAACTCGTCCGCGACCCGCTTGGCGTTGTAGACCTTCAACAGCGATTCCATGATCCCGTCGACGTGCACCGAGACCGAGCGCGGGATGTCGTCCTTGAACACGTAGCTGTTGGGAAGTGACTCGATGTTGCCGTCGAAGATCAACCCGACGACGCGTAGCTCCTTGTCGACGACGACGCTACCGGAGTTGCCGCCGACGATGTCGTTCGTGCTCACGAAGTTGACCGCCTTCGTCATGTCGATGTCGTCCCTCCGGTCGAGCCAGATCTGCGGCAGGTTGAAGGGGTACTCGTCATCGAAGTCCGCGTTCCGCGCGAAAAGGCCGTAGAAGGTGGTTCGGAATGGCGCGATCGTGCCGTTCATCTTGTAGCCCTTGACGACGCCGTCCGCGAAGCGCGGCGTCATCGTCGCGTCGGGGCTCACGTTGCCCTCCTTCCCGTACGTCTCGAACAACGCGAGGCCCATCTTGGCGCCGAGAGCCTCCTCGCGCGCCTCGAGTTCCTCGCCCTTGAGCTCATGCTTGCGCATCAGCGGAGCCAGCGCGCGACCGGCGACGATCGCCGGGTCCTTTGACTCCAGGACTGCTTTCCATCCGCCCTCTTCGATCTCTTCTAGCAGCGCCTTCAGCCCGCTCGAGATTCTGCTGCCCAGCCATTCACGCGAGACCCTTCGCCCGTCGTCGCCACCGAGGACCTCCGTGAAGTACGGATCGTCTTTCGCGAGCCACTTCTTGGCTCTCGCGACGTGGTTCACGAAGAACGACATCGTGATGATGTTGTCCCGCGTCTCGAGCTCGGACAGACCTTCCTTGAACTCCTTGCGGCTCTCCTCCGGTTCGTTGGGGTCGTAGGCGCGCACGATGTTCGCCGCGGCGGCGAGTGCGCTGAGATCTCCCGCTGTGTGGAAGTGCGAGAACGGCTCGTGAACCCGCTGCTCGTCCGTGAGCTTCTCGATGTCTTCCCAGAGGTTGGTGAATTGCTTCGCTGTCAGAGCGGCTACTTTCTTTCGGAATGCGGTCTCGGCCTCGGCCTTCTGCGCCATCAGCTTCTTGTCGCGCAGGCCGCCGAGTTCCCCGGTCAACGCCTTCTCGCTGTTCTCGAACCCGAGAACCATGGTCCGGAGCATGTCGGCTATTCTGGGCGACCGCTTCGAGATCTGCTTGAGGATCCTGAGCTGGCTCGAGTAGCGCTCGACCAGGATTGGTTGCCGGATGTCGCCCATGAAATCCATCTGCGCCCGGGTCTTGAGTCGCTCGGTCGATCCGGGGTTGCCGGGAACGAACACGAGATCTCCGGCCTTCGCGCCACCGGTCTTCCACTTGAAGTAGTGCTTT
>CAYYAQ010000130.1:3660-14467 GCA_964469555.1 uncultured candidatus Brocadiaceae bacterium
TTGTGGTGTCGGCAGGCTCGCCGTCTTCGTACGCGCGGATGAACGCGAAGTCGATGCTGTAGCGCGGGTAGGTGAAGTTGTCCGGATCGCCGCCGAAGTGCGCGGTCTGCAGGTGCGGGGTGCACACGAGGCGGATGTCGTTGAACACCCGGTACTGGTAGAGCATGAAGATCCCGCCCTGGTAGAGGCTGACGATCTGCGGGACGAGCTTCGGCGAGTTCTTCTTTGTCTCGTCGAGGATCTCCTTCTTGTTCGCTTCGCGCTTCTTCTTGATCGCCGCGTCGTTGTCCGAGTCCGCGATGCCGGCGTTCACCCGATCGGTGATCTTCGTGTACCGCTCCAGCTGCGACACGGTCAGCCAACCGTCGCCCTGGGTCTTCAACCGGATTTCCTTGTCGAGGCTCGCCGCGGTGAATCCGGTCTTGATCATCTGCGGACCGCTCTGGCTCGTCGCGCTCACCGCGTCGCGGACGCAGTGGTTGTTCGTCATGATCAGGCCCTTCGGCGAAACGAACGACGCGGAGCAGAAGCCGCGGGTCACTGTCTCACCGCCGAGTCGCAGTGACGCCATGCGCAGCGAGTTGAGCCACTTCTGGTCCGGTTTGAACCCGTACTCCTTCTCCAGGTAGCCGAGCGGCGCGTTTTCGTACGTCCACATCCGGCCCAGTTCCTGGTTCTGCTGGGCGAGGAGAGAACTCGAAGTCAGACCCAGCAGCAGGGCGAGGGTGAGGAAGCGCGGTTTCATGAGGTAGTCCGTGGAAGTTCAGAATGAAGAGGGGAGGACCATACGGCAGGCCCAGGCCACGAGAAAGCAATTCGCGGGCCCCTCCGTGGAGGTGGGCGTTGTGGCCGCTGGTCTCGGGAACGTTCCCCAAGACGATCCACCCGGCCCGAGTGTTGGAGGTAATCCGACCTATCGAATCGCTGGCGTAGTCAGTTTCGATGCTCAGAGGGCGGGCTAGACTGATCCGCCACCTCTCGACACGGACCTGACCATGAACGCAAAAGCCCTCCTCCCAATGGGTTTCCTCTTCGTTCTGATCGCCGCCGGCCCCGCCGCACTCTTCGTCGCTGGTCAGCCCGACGGGCCAGGCACCAAGATGGCCGCCGCCGCCGTGGCGTTCCTGGATTCGCTCGACGAGGCCCAGAGCAAGAAGGCGCGCTTCGCGTTCGATGACGCGGAGCGGACCAATTGGCACTTCGTTCCGAACATCTACCCCGGGGTGCCGTTCTCCGATCTGAGTTCCGGTCAGAAGCGCGCCGTGCACCGCCTGCTCCATACCGTGCTCAGTGGTTCGGGCTACCACAAGACTACGACGATCATGAAGCTCGAGGACACGCTGCGTGACTTCGCCGAGGCGGCTGGTCGCAAGGCGCCCCCGGGACGTGTTGTGGGGCCCCGGGAGGATGAAGAAGGTCATCGGCAAGGAATGACGAGGGCTCTCCCTGAAGGCGATGACCGGTGAGCAGCGCGAGCTGGCTTGGGATCTTGTTCGTGTCTACGCCCGCAACTTGAACCCCGCTATCGCGAAGGAAGAGATCCGCAAGATCCGCGAGGCCGGACTGAATGAGATCCACTTCGCGTGGATGGGTTCGACGAAACGCGGCGAGGGACACTACTCCCGGTTGCATGGCCCGACGTTCGCGATCGAGTACGACAACACGCAAAACGGTGCGAACCATGTGCACACGATCTGGCACGACCTGACGAACGACTTCGCCACCGACTTGCTGCGGCAGCACTACGAGAAGCACCACAAGAAGAAGTAGACCGCGGTCCCCATGTTGGCGATTCCGATGATGCTCGCGCTGGTGATGGAGTCGATTGACGCCGACATGGATCAATCTGCTCTGCTTCTGGATGGTGCAGATTCCCCTCGCGTGGGTACTCGCGCTGCCGTGCGAACCCGGCTCGGCCGGCGTGTTCTGGTCGGTGATGGTGTCGGAGGCGTTGCTCGCGGTGGTCTCGATCGCTGTGTTCCGTCGCGGCAAGTGGAAGCACAAGGAGGTTCGAGCGGCTAGTCGATCGCGACCAGTTCGGACTCGAAGAGTTCGCCGCGAGTTCCGATTCCGTGATACCCCTCGGCGAGAGCGACGTGGCCCACGGGCGCCCGCAGGCTCGTTCCGGGTCCGGCGCAGAGCAACGTGTCCGGGTTGAACTCGCGAATCCCCGTGCGTACCGAAGCGGTGAAGTCGAACGTCGTCGTGACCTGTGTGGTCAGCGTGTAGTCGAGCAGCTCGTACGGCGACGACGACCAAGGGCTGTGGATGTTGCCCCGACCATCAATCAGGTGTGTGTCTGGCATGCCGATCCGGAGGTCGGCCAGCCTGTCCTTCGCAGCCTGTGCGGTGCTCTCGCAGAGCGACGTGTGGAACGGGCCGGTGCCCGCGAGCTGGAACGGGAACTCGCGATCCCCGACCTGGCGCTTGTCGAGGATCTTCAGCAAGGCGGCGATACCCGCATTCGAACCACCGACGACCTCGTGTCCGCCGAGGTGGATCGACGTGGCGACGAAGTGACCGTTGCCGTGAGCATTGACCGCCTCGATGGCCGTCTCGAGTTCGTCGCGCGAGCTGGCGTCCTCCCGCCAATCCTCATCCAGGGTGGTGGTCAGCACCTGGCCGCCCGAGACGTCACCCTGCAAGAGCGCCATCGAGCGGACGAGCCGCCAACCCTCGGTCGGGTCAAGCGCCCCGCCCGCGGCGAGAGCGGTATACCAACCGAGCGAATTGCCCGCGATGGCGACGACGTCATAGCGCTGGCGCAATTCCGCGAGATGGAACATCGTGCTGAAGTAGATCAGCTCTGCCGCGTTGACTCCAAGCAGATGGGTACTCGGTCGGAAGCGTTCGGCACCGTCGATCTCCGTGATCGTGTCGCCGGCCTCGCGCGCGGCATCCGCACTCGACAACGCGTCGGCGACCGGGCCGGGCCGCCGGTAGCGCCCGATGAAACCGAGTTCGTCGCGGCCGTACGATCCACGACCCGGACAGAACAGGACGGCGGTGGGCTTGGTCACGCCGGCACCTCGGCTGCGAGTTTCTCTGCGGCGGTGACGATGTCGTCGATCTGTAGCAGCACTTCGTTCGCCGCCGGACCGAGCGGGATGAACGTGTCATCGCCGGCGATGCGGCGGACGATCAGCCTTCGATCCTCCTGCAAACCGGCGACGATGTTCGCCGATGGGCCGCCGCCGGTCCGTCGGCACTCATCGACGATCAGCACGCGACCCGTGGCGCTCGCGTGTTCGCGCATCGCATCCCACGGCAGCGGAGCGAGCCAGCGAAGGTCGAGGACGCGGGTCGGGATGCCCATCTTTCCGAGCTTGCGCTGCGCCTGCAGGCTCATGTGTAGGCCGTTGGAGAAACTGATGATGGTCAGCAAGTCTCCATCGCCGTCGCCTTCGATGTAGACCCTGGGTTCGCCGAGCGGGACGGCTTCGCCTGGCGCCGGATACTCGAACAGCCACGCATCGTCGTCGGGTTCGTGCAGGTCCTTTGTCATGTACAACGCGATCGGTTCGAGGACCAGGCACACCGCTCCGTGTTGCATCGCTGCCGCGGCGCACGTGCGCAACATTCCCACGGCGTCGTCGGCGCGTGACGGCGACGCGATGATCAATCCGGGAATGTCGAGCAGCGCCCCGATGCTGTTGTCGTTGTGGAAGTGACCACCGAATCCCTTCTGGTACCCGTAGCTCGCGATGCGCACGACCATCGGGTTTTTGAACTGCCCATTGCTGAAGAACCGCAGTGACGATGCTTCGCCGCGAATCTGATCGAGCGCGTTGTGGATGTAGGCGAGGTACTGGATCTCCGCAATCGGCAGGCAACCGGCGACCGCCATGCCCGATGCGAGACCGAGAATCGTGGTCTCGTCGAGGATCGTGTTGAACACACGGCCGGAACCGAACGTGCGATGCAAGTCGTCGGTCACGTGGTAGACGCCGCCTTTGCGCGCGACGTCCTCCCCGAAAACAAACGCCTCGGGGTGGGCGAGCAGGATGTCCTTCAATCCCTGCGCGATGCGAAACGCGAGGTGGCGCGGCCGTCCATCATCTTCCGGCAGGCGGTTCCGAAACGCTTCGAGCCGGGTGGCTCGGTCCGCGGCAGGAATCTGAATGTCCTGAGGTGCGGGAAGCGCGAGGGGCTCCATGACTTCGTCGGCACCCGAGAGCTTGCGGCGAGATGCGGCCTCGACGCCCGCGCGGCGGATCCGCCGCTCCAGGTCCTCGTGCAACGCGAGGAGGGTGTTCTTCTCGATCGCGCCGGTCGTGAGCAACAGGTCGGCGAACGCGAGCATTGGGTCGCGCGCTTCGGTGGCTTCGATCTCTGTCTTGTCGAGGTAGCTCGTCTCGACGTCGGAGCCGGCGTGGCCGAGCAACCGTAGGGTGCGAAGGTGCAGGAACGTCGGCCGTCGTGATCGCCGGCAGTGTTCGATCGCGGTCTTCGCGATGTCGTGGGTGTTCGCGAGGTCGCGACCGTCTGCCTTCCAGTAGTCGATGCCCGCGCGGTTGACGAACAGCTGTTCGATGTAGTCGTCAGGCGTGCGAACGGAGATGCCGAGGCCGTTGTCTTCACACACGAACAGGATTGGGCACGGTTGGCGGTGTAGCGTCGCGGCGCTCGCGGCGTGGAACCCGGCCTGGGCGGTGGCGTGGTTCGCGGACGCGTCGCCGAACGAGCAGTAGACGATGCTGTCGTGCGGGATGTTGCCTTCGATGTGGAGCCGCTCCTGGCGGGCCAGCGAGTACGCGATCCCGACGGCGCGGGGCAGGTGGCTCGCGATCGTGCTCGTCTGCGGTGGCACCATCAGGCGATGGCTGCCGAAGACCTTGTGGCGTCCGCCGGCGGTCGGGTCTTCCGCGGCCGCGGTCAACGCGAGCATGGTGTCGAAGATCGGCGTCTCGCCGTCAGCCCTTCTCTGTCGCGCGGCCATGAACGCACCGGACCGGTAGTGCAGGAGCGCGGGGTCGGTCAAGCGCAGCAGATGACCGAGGACGGCGTTCGCCTCGTGCCCACTGCTCCCGATCGTGTAGAAGCTCTGTCCGTCGTTTTTCAGTCGGCGCGCTTCGAGATCCTGGAGCCGCGACTGAAGCGCCGATTCGAAGAGGCGAACCGCGGTGCGTTTGGTCAGCGTCGAGCCGGTGGCGATCGGCGCATCGAGGTCCGCATCGCCGCCCGCCGCTCCTGGATGCGCCTGGATTGCATCGAGGAGTCGGTCTCTCACCAGTGCTTCGCGGCGGATCGACATGCGATTACTATGTCGGAAGCTCGACACGATTGCCCTGAATCGTGCCTTCGAGTTTCCGGGGTCAGCGCTCTTCGAAGCGCGGAAGCGGGCCGGTCTCGCCGGTGATCAGGCGGGCACCGCGCTGGAACGTGATGTAGGACCACGCCCAACTGAACATGACCAGGAAGCGGTTGCGGAATCCGATCAGGAAGAAGACGTGGACGAGCCACCAGAAGATCCAGGCGAAATAGCCGGAGAAGCGGAGCCTGCCTAGGTGGGCGACGGCGGCGTGGCGGCCGGATTGGAGGGCCGCGGGGGCGATCCCGGGTATCGGCTTGCCGCCGCTCTCCATGGTCATGAGGTCGCCGATGACGAAGAGAACGAGAGCGCGCAGGAATGGCATGGGGCATCACCGGGGGTCGAGGAGGCGAACACCAGGATGATCGCTTTTGAGTCCGTGCGGGGCACAGATTCAAAAACCACGCTGCGTCGTTCAGGCGTTGGCCTTCTTTTTTCCGCCCGTAATCATCCGCCAGATCCTCTTCAACGGATCGTAGAACTCGTCCACGACGCGCTCCTTCAGCGGGATGATCGCGTTGTCGGTAATCGTGATGTGCTCGGGACACACGACGGTGCAGCACTTCGTGATGTTGCACAGCCCGATGCCAGCGGCTTTCTTCAGATCTTCGAGCCGGTCCTCGGTGTCGAGCGGATGCATCTCGAGCGCCGCCGCGTAGACGAAGAAGCGCGGTCCGACGAACTCGTCATGGTACTCGTGCTCGCGTAGCACGTGGCATACGTCCTGGCACAGGTAGCACTCGATGCACTTGCGGAATTCCTGGACGCGGTCGACGTCCTGTTGGTGCATCGTCCACGTGCCGTCCGCGTTGTCCGGCTTGCGCGGCGCGAACTTCTCGATCTTCTTCTTCACCCGATAGTTGAAGGACACGTCGGTGACGAGGTCCTTCACGATGGGGAACGCCTTGAGCGGCTCAATCGTCACCGGCACATCGTTCGGGATGTCGCTCATCCGCGTCATGCACATCAACCGCGGGTGGCCGTTGACCTCCGCCGAACACGAGCCGCACTTGCCGGCCTTGCAGTTCCATCGGCACGCCAGATCCGACGCTGTCTCCTGCTGGATCTGGTGCACGGCATCGAGCACGACCATGCCTTCGGTGATCTCGGCCTTGTAATCCTGGTACGCGCCGTTCTTGCCTTCGCCGCGCCAGATCTTGAAGTCCACTTTCGCCATGGTCGTCTACTTGTTGTCCTCGATTATCTGCTGCAGGTCGGCGGGCCGGTCCGGGAGCGTCTCCTCTTCGAGCTTCATCTCACCGTCCGCGCCCTTTCGGATCACGTGCATGATCTTGCCGAAGGCCTCGTCCTTGTCCGGATAGTCCTCCCGGAACTGCGCACCGCGGCTCTCACGTCGAGCGAGCGCTGCCCGCGCCGATGCTTCGGCCACGGTGACGAGGTTCTTGAGGTCCATCGCACTGTGCCATCCCGGGTTGAACTCGCGATTGTTCGCGACGACCACGCCGCTGGCGCGCTTGTCGTAGGTCTTCAGCTTCTCGATTACCTGGGAGAGTTCGTCTTCCTTGCGCACGATGCCGGCGAGATCCTGCATGTCGACCTGCATTTCTGCCTGCACCATGAACGCGTTCTCGTTGCCCTTGCTCTCGAAGAAAGCGAGCGCCCACGCCGCGGCGTCGTCGATTTGCGATTGGTTGATCGATACGTCGCCTTCGTCCTTGGAGAACTTCGCCGCGTAGCCACCGGCGCGCTTGCCGAACACGAGGAGATCCGAGAGGGAGTTGCCGCCGAGTCGGTTGGCGCCGTGCAATCCTGCGGCGCATTCGCCGGCGGCGAACAGCCCGGGCACGGTCGACATTTGCGTATCGCCATCGACCCGCACGCCGCCCATGACGTAGTGCGTCGTCGGCCCGACTTCCATCGGTTCCTTCGTGATGTCGAGGCCTGCCAGCTCCTTGAACTGGTGATACATGCTCGGGAGCTTCTTCTTGATGTGCGCTTCCGCGTTCGCGATCTTCTCCTTGATCCAAGCGATGTCGAGGAACACCCCGCCATGCGGACTGCCGCGACCCTCCTTTATTTCGCGCACGATGCAGCGCGCGACGTGGTCACGGGTGAGGAGCTCCGGCGGGCGCCGGCACTCCTTGTCGCCCTGCGTGTACTTCCAACCCTCCTCGGGGTTGTCCGCGGTCGAGCTTTTGTAGTTGTCCGGGATGTCGCCGAACATGAACCGCTCGCCTTCGGAGTTCTTGAGGACGCCGCCTTCACCGCGTACGCCTTCGGTTACGAGGATGCCGGCGACGCTCGGTGGCCAGACCATCCCCGTCGGGTGGAACTGGATGTACTCCATGTCGATGAGATCGGCGCCCGCTTCATACGCGAGCGCGTGTCCGTCACCGGTGTACTCCCAGCTGTTGCTCGTGATCTTGTAGGCCTGACCGATCCCGCCCGTCGCGAGGACGATCGACTTGGCCTTGAAGAGTCGGAAATACCCGCGGTCCCGGTCGTAGCCGAGCGCACCACAGACCCGGTCGCCGTCTTTGAGGAGCTCGAAGACCGTGCACTCCATGTAGACGTCGACGCCCTTGTGGATGCCGTGGTCCTGGAGGGTGCGGATCATCTCGAGGCCGGTGCGGTCGCCGACGTGCGCGAGCCGCGGGTAGCGGTGGCCGCCGAAGTTCCGCTGCATGATCTTGCCTTCCTTGGTGCGGTCGAAGACCGCCCCCCAGGCTTCGAGCTCGTTCACCCGCGCCGGAGCTTCTTGTGCGTGGAGCTGGGCCATCCGCCAGTTGTTGACGTATTGCCCGCCGCGCATCGTGTCGGCGAAGTGGGTCTTCCAGTCATCGCGGTCGTCGACGTTGGCGAGCGAGGCGGCCATGCCACCCTCGGCCATGACGGTGTGCGCCTTGCCGAGCAGCGACTTGCAGACGAGGGCGACAGTGGCGCCCTGGGCCGAAGCCTCGATCGCGGCGCTGAGACCGGCACCGCCCGCGCCGATGATGATGACGTCGTGCTCGTGGGTCCGTTCGGGATGGATTTCGACGCTCATCCGGGAATCCTCCAGTCAGTCCAGATTTCCATCGAACAGAGGCGCACGTAGACGTCGGAGAATCCGACCCAGAAAAGGCTGAACCAGGCCCACATCTGGTGGCGCTTGTTCAGGCAGGAAACGCAGCTCCAGGCCTTGGTGCGGACCGGTTTGCCCGTAATCGTGTCGACGTTGCCGCCCACGAGGTGGCGCAGCGAATGGCAGCCGAACGTGTAGCCGCTGAGCAGCGTCACGTTGAGCGCCAGGACGAGCGTGCCGACGCTGATGCCGAACGTCTCGGTGCCGCTGTCGTCCGTGAACCAGAGCGCCTTCCAGACGTCGTGCGCGAGGAAGGCGATGACGACGATGGCGATGTAGAGCATGTAGCGGTGGACGTTCTGCAGGATCAGCGGCAGCGAGTTCTCACCCAGGTAGCTCTTGCGGGGTTCGCCGACGGCGCACGCCGGAGGATCGGCCCAGAACGCCTTGTAGTACGCGCCTCGGTAGTAGTAGCAGGTGAGGCGGAATCCGGCAGGGGCCCAGAGGATCAGGAACGCTGGCGACCAGGGCAGCCAGGTCGGCCACCAGGATTCGCCGTTCAGGCCCTTGCCGAACAGGGCGTGGGGGCCGTCGCCGAAGAGCTCAGGTGAGTAGAACGGCGAGAGCAGGCCGGTTTTCGGGACCCAATAATGGGCGTTCTGGAACGCCGCCCACGTGGAGTACACGATAAATGCGGAGAACCCGAGGAAGACCAGCAGCGGTTTGATCC
Source organism: uncultured candidatus Brocadiaceae bacterium (assembly GCA_964469555.1). Classification (GTDB taxonomy): domain Bacteria; phylum Planctomycetota; class UBA1135; order UBA1135; family UBA2386; genus CAYYAQ01. The sequence goes on from CAYYAQ010000130.1 coordinate 12,727, forward strand.
ACCAGGCATCTCGGCGTGAGGTCACCCCCAGGCCGCGGCGGGTTACAGACGGTGTAATCGACGACATATCTGCTAAAGCGATAGCGTCTGTGTTTTTGATTTCAACGCTGCGCGGCGCTAAAGTGGCGAGCTGCGGACTCCGGCGTGCATCTCGCGTTGGCGGCGTGGGTCAGACATCGCCGCTCAAGCTCCCCGGGAGCGAGATCCGACGCAAGAGGACGGGCGTAGGCTCGGGAATGGATGTTTCGCCACGTAGCGGCGAATCCGGCGCTAGTTCCCCTGCGCGCGCTCTGGCACACCGGTTGTGCGCAGGACTTCATGACGCTCGCAATCGCAGAAAACGGACTGGACCACATCCTGGTGGATTTGGTCGTGCTGTTCGCGCTGTGCATCCTCGTCGTGGTCTGCTTCCATCGGTTGCGCATCCCCCCAATCGCAGGATTCCTGGCCGTCGGCGCACTGATGGGGCCAAATGCGCTCGGGCTGATCCACCAGGTCGAGATCGTGGAGTTCCTCGCCGAGATCGGGATCGTGGTGCTCCTGTTCACGGTGGGGATGGAGTTGTCGCTGCGGGACCTGTTCAAGATGCGGCGGTCGCTGCTGGTGGGCGGGGGATTGCAGATCGGCCTCACGATCGGGTTGGGAGCGTCGGGAGCGTTGTTGGGGGACTGGAATGGGGGACGGCGATCTTCCTCGGGTTCCTGCTGTCCCTGTCGAGCACGGCGGCGATCGCGAAGTTGCTGCAGGATCGGGGCGAACTGGGCGCACCGCACGGTCGGTTCGCGATGAGCCTGTGCGTTTCACAGGATCTGTCCGTCGTGTTGATGATCCTCTCGCTACCGCTGCTGTCGGGGGGCATGGGTGGCGCCGGGGAGGGTGAGTTTGGCGCGGTCCTGATCAAGGTCGGTCGGTCGTTCGCGCTGCTGGCGGTGACGATGGCGGCGGCCTGGTTCTTCGTGCCGAAGATCCTCGATCTGGTCGCGCGGACGCGGAGTCGTGAGGTCTTCGTGTTGACGATCTTCACGATGTGTCTCGCCGCGGCTTCGGTGACGGCGATGCTGGGGCTGTCGCTCGCGTTGGGCGCGTTCCTCGTCGGGTTGATCCTGGCGGAGTCGAAGTACCGGCATCAGGCGACGGCCGAGGTGGAGCCGTTCCGGGATGCGCTGAGCAGTCTCTTCTTCGTCAGCATCGGGATGATGTTCGATTTCTCCGTGATCGCGGAGTACCCGTTGGTCGTGTCGTTGGCGCTGGCTGCGGTCATTCTCGGCAAGGCGGTCGTGGTCATCGTCGCGGCGCGGGTCCTGGGGTTGCCCGGGTGGGTCGGGATCCGGACCGGATTGCTGGTAGCGCAGGTCGGCGAGTTCTCGTTCGTTCTGATCCAGGTGGCGCGGGGCAACAACCTGAACCTGGGCAGCATCGAGTCCGTGTTCATCGTCGTCGCGGTGTTGTCGATGGCGTTGACCCCGCTGATGTTGTTCGTCGGTCGTCGGTTGACGCGGCGGACGGCGAAGATGGGGACGATTCGGGATCGCGAGACGAACAGCCCGCTGCAGGACCACGTTGTCATTGTCGGATTTGGACCGGGTGGTCAGGCGGTGGCAGGTGCGCTGCGGAATCAGGGGGTTTCGTACGTGGCGATCGAGCTGAACGCGGTGACGGTGAAGCGGTGTCGGGAGCGGGGGGACAAGATCTTCCTCGGGGATTCCACGCGGGAGGCGGTGCTTCGGGCCGCGGGGCTGCC